>JBBQXV010000115.1:0-25577 GCA_038209335.1 Polyangiales bacterium
ACCGACACGACGCCCGCCTCGAAGTTCATGTTCACGTTCGCGCTCGAAGCGAGCAAGCCGGTCGCGATCTCCGTGCAGAACGGCGCGACCATGACGCTGACGCTCACCGAGGTGACGCGCGAACAAGGAAAGCCGGTCCGCTACACCATCAGCGCCGATCTCAAATCGACCAACTCGTCGAGCAGGGTAGGGATCGTGCTCAGCCCCAGCCAGCGCGTCTTCGTCGGCGGGATGTCGCTCGGAACGGGGACGCTCTTCTTCGGCGTCCACGCGCAGAGCTGAAATCCCGCGGGAATCAGGCCCGGCGCGCGGGCGTAAACGAGGCACGTGCTTCGTGTGCCGGCTTTTCGCCCGTTCTTGGACCGTGTGCTAATCGTGGGGCCGATGTTCTCGCGCAAGGTCGACGCGCCGCCCGCGTTTCAAATTCCGGTCGCTGCTCAGGATCGTCCGTCCTGGGTTCGCGTCGGCGTCATCGCCGCCGTCGGGTTCGCGATCGGCATCGCGTGGCCGCGGCTGACGGGGCTCAAGCTCGGGCCGAACGCGCCCGAGCCGGGATCGCACGCGAGCGCCGCGGCAAAGTCGGCCGATCCGGCGACGAGCGCTCCGAGCGCAGCGCTCACGGCGCCTCCGCTCCCGCCGCCGATCGCGTCGACGGCGACGGCCGCGACGAACGGCGCGCCGACGATCACCTTTGGTCACGGCTTCGTCTTGTCGTGCAAGACGAAAGACGGCGACACGCTGAAGGGCTCCGCGTGCGGAGCGGTCGGCGGATTCGAAGGGCTCGCGCAGCCGCGACTGAAGAAGCTCGCGCAATGTCCGGCGGCCGAGGGGATCTCGGGCAAGCTCGCGGTCGTCTTGACGATCGATTTTTCGGCGAGCCACATCGGCGTCGACACCGGCAAGCAGACGACGATTCCGTCGCCCGACGGGCTCTACACCTGCATGCGCGCGGCGTTTCAAGGCGCGCCGATCGGCGGCCTCGAGCACGATCACGCGCGCTACAGCATCCTCTATACGGTGACCCTCGCGGCACCGGCGGGCACGGCGGGATCGCCGAGCGCTGCGGGCTCGGCGCAAGCGGGCGATCCGAAGGACACGTCGGCGCAAGTGACGTGGGAGACGGCGCTCGTCCGCGACGCGCCGCGAAATGGGCAGATCGTCGCGCGCTTACCGCGCGGCACGAAGCTCCACCTCGGCGTGGCGAAGGATGGCTGGTACCCGATCAAGTACGGTCCCGACTTCGCGACCGAGGGTTGGGTCTACCGCGGTGCGATCGGGAAATAACTAGGGCTCTTCGTCGTCCGCGCTCGTCGCGAACGGCTCGGTCTTCGCTCGGCCCTGATCGTCGACCGCGAGCAGCGTCTCGACTTTCTTTTGCGCCGCATCGAGCCGTTGCTGCGACGCGCGCGAGAGCTTCACCCCTTCTTCGAAGAGCGACAGCGACTCCTCGAGCGGGAGATCGCCGCGCTCGAGCGTCTGCACGATCTCCGCGAGGCGCTTGATCGAGGCCTCGAACGTCGCGGGTGTTTGCGGATCGGGAGGGGCTGCCTTCGTCATGGGAGCTTCGGAGCCTCGTACGCCGGAAGGCGCGGCGCAAGGACGAGGCGCGCTTCGCCGGGGGGAACGCCGGGGACGATCGCGAAGCCTTCGTCGTCGAACGCGATCGGAACGGCGAGGCCGTCGGCACGCTGAAGCGCGGCGGTCATGTTGGGCGGCGGCGGTCGGCCGTCGGCGGTGGCGACGTGAAGCCACGCGGTCTCCGTGATCGCGCGTGCGCCTGGAGCGACCGCGGGGAAGCGCGCGAGCGCGCGCGCGGCGATCGAGCGGACGGCGCGATCCGGATCGAACGTCGCGGCGATTCGCAGCGTCTCCAGGCGCGCGGGCGCGTTCGCGTCCGTCGTTCGTCCTGCGAGCGCGGTGACGATGGCGCGCCGCACGTTCGCGTCGGCTTCGT
The DNA here is from genome assembly GCA_038209335.1 of Polyangiales bacterium. Taxonomy (GTDB): domain Bacteria; phylum Myxococcota_A; class Polyangia; order Polyangiales; family Polyangiaceae; genus JBBQXV01. Next base: position 1,955 of record JBBQXV010000115.1, read on the forward strand.
AGGCGAACGCGGCGGCGAGGCGACCGACGGCGTCCTTGTATGTGCCGAGTGCGACGCCGCGCGCGGCGTGCGCACGCAGGATCGGATCGCGCGATGCGAGGAAAGCGTCGACCTTCGCGTCGTGCGATTCGTCGCCGCGGCGCGCGAGCGCGAGCACCGAGAGCGGCGCGTCGGACGCCGCGGACTCGGCGCGGTCGAGGAGCACGAGCGTCGGGACGCGGCCGTCGGGATCGCCGTCGAGGAGACCGATCGCGAGGACCTCGCGCGTCGCCTCGTCGCGCTCTCCTGCGATGCGTGCGAGGAGCGCGCTGAGCGCAGCGGGGCGCGGACCGTCTGCGAGCGACGCGACCGCCGCCGCGCGCCGCACGCGAACGTCTTTGTCGGCGAGCGCGAGTTCGAGCGCACGCTTCCCGAGCGCGACGAGGGCGCCGACGCCGACCGCGCGATCCTGGACGTCGGCGGAGCTCGCGAGGCGATCGACGAGCTCGTCGAGCTTCGCGCTCGTCTCGCGGCGTCCGAGCGCACGCACGACGTACGCGCGCACGCCGAGCCGCTTCGTCGCTGCGGGCGCTGCGAGCGCCATCGCTTCGATCGCCGCCATCGCGTTCGGGCTGGGCGAGCGCGCGATCGCGCTGGCGACGTCCGAGTGAAGCGCGCCGTTCTTCATCAGCTCGACGAGCGCCTGCACCGCGAGCACGTTCGGCGAGCGTCCAAGCGACACGATGGCTGCCGCGCGCATCGCTGGATCGGCCGATGCGATCGCGCGCGCCGCGAGCGCTTTCACGATGCCCGGCGAGAACGTCCGCTCCGCGAGGCGAACGCCCGACGCCGCGGTCATGTCGTCGCCGATGAGCGCCTCGACCTGCTTCGCGCGATCCGGTGCGCCGAGGAGCACGAGGGCTTCGACGCCTGCGACGCGAATGCGCGCGTCGCGATCCGTCGCCGCGGCGGTCGCGATCTCGACCGCGCGCATGTCGCCCATCTCCGCGAGCGCGAGGAGCGCCGCCGCACGGAGGAGCGGATCGCCCGTCTTGCTCAGCCCCCGAACGTGCTCGATCGCGCGGAGATCGCCGATCTGCGCGGCGAGTCGCAACATCGCGGGCGTCGTGAGCGTCACCGAGCCGAGCGCACCCGCGTACTGCGGCGGGTACATCGAGAGGGCGAGGAGCGCGGCCGCTTGCCCGGGCCCGCCGCTCCGAGCGATCGCGATGAGTGACTCATAGGCGTGCGGATCGCCGCTCGACGCCAGCGCGATCGCCGCGATCTGCCGCGCGAGCTGAAGTCGCGCCGCGTGATCCGCTTCGTCGACGGTGAAGTCGCGCGGGCCGACGCGCGTCGTCCCCGGGGGCCGCGACGGCGCGGACGTCGTCGGCGCGCTCACGATTCCGACGAGCGCGGTCTTCGCCGACTGCTCGCTGAGGAACGCGGCGAGGCCGCGCGCTACCTCGATCATCGCGCGCGCATCGCGTCGCGCCGCGCCCGCAGGCTCGGACTCTCGCACGAGGAGCGTGAGCGCTTCGGGCGACTTCGACGCCGCCGCGCGGGCGAGGCCGCGGAGCCGTTCGTTCGCATCGGGCGAGCGGAGCATGCGCGCCGCGATGTCCGCGCCGAAGTGCGCGCGCAGCTCGGGCGAGCTGTCGACGCCCGTGTCGCCCATCGACGTGGAGGATCCCGAGGGACGCGGCGGCGCGACCGGACGCGGCGGCGGCGGCTGCGCGAACGCCGACGCGCCGACGAGAACGACGCCGAGCGCGAACGTCGCGCCGAGCCGTCGTCGCCTCACGGCGTCTTCTTTCCGGGCGGCGCTGGTGGCGTCGGCGGAAGTGGAGTCGGCGACGATCCAGGCGTCGCCGGCGCGACGACGATCATGAACGCGACGCCGCTCTCGCTGCCCGGCTGCTGTTTCACGGCGTCCCAAGCGACCGCCTCCGACGCTTCGTCACGAAGCGCGAGCTTGTCGACGACCGCCGAGATCGCCGCCGCCCGATTCACCGCCGTACGCTGCGCTTCGTCGGCCTTGCCTGCGCCGGGTCGCACGCCGACGAAGAGCGTCCAGTCGTGATGTCGATTCAGCTCGAGCACGATCGCGCGCAGCGTGAACACACTCGCCGGATCGACCTCGGGTGCGTCGCCTTTGCCCGTCAGCTTGATCGGCGCCGCGAGCTTGATCGGGAACTTCGGGTTCTGCGTGTCGATCGTCACAAGCGGCTTTCCGCCTTCGTCCGCGCAGCCGTCGTCGTCCTTCACACCATTGAAGACCTCGGCCTCGTCGGGGCACTTGTCCTCTTCGTTCAAATACGAATCGCCGTCGCGATCCGGATTCGGACAGCCGTGGCGCCGGTAATCGGGATGCGGTTGCCCCTTCGTGTTCGGACACGCATCCTTGAGATCGGGCACCGTGTCGGCGTCGTTGTCGAGCTCGGGGCAACCGTCCTCGTCTTCGAAGCCGTCGATGTCCTCGGCGTGCATCGGGCAACGATCTTTGTCGTCGGGGATCCCGTCGTCGTCTTTGTCGGCCGCTTCGGCGGGGCAGCCGTTCTTCTTCGGATCGTCGCTCGCGACCCCCTTCACGTGCGGGCATGCGTCCACCGGATCGAAGACGCCGTCGCCGTCGGTGTCGGGCGCGGGGCAACCGTTCTTCTTCGGATCGTTCCACCACACGCCGCTCACGTGCGGGCACGCATCCTGGCGATCCAAGACGCCGTCGGCGTCGGCGTCGTCCTCCGGGCAGCCGTCGTGATCGTCGATGCCGTCGAGATCCTCGGCGTCGTCCGGACAGAGATCCGCGTCGTCCGGAATGCCGTCGTCGTCCTTGTCGTGCGGGCGCGGCGCCCAACCGAAGCCGGCGACCGCGCGGAACGCCGGAACGCCGACCGCGCTCGAGAGCCCGACCTCGACGCCGACGACCGCGTACATGTCGCGGAGCTTACCGATCGCGATCCGATCCGACGCCGAGAGGAGCACCGGCGACAACGCCGTCGCGCCCGTCCCGAACGGCGTCGTCGGTCCGGCCGGAAGCCAACCGTGCGCGCCGAGCTCCCATGTCTGCCGGTTGTCCTCGTCGATCTTCTCGCTGAGGATCCCCGGGCGAATCGACGCGCCGATCGACCACGGAATTTCGTCGCCGAACACGATGCCGCCGATCGACGGATCGGGCCACGTGTTGTGCTGCGTGCGTAGCTTGTACCCGAGGCTCGCGTGAACCGACGCGACGATGAGCGTGTATTCTGCAAGGAGTCGGAGCGACGCGGTCGTCGAGCCGTCGGTCATGTAGCTCGCGCGATCGCCCGTCGGTAGCGTGAGCGCGCCGAGCGCCGCGAGCCCGAAGCCCGCGGTCAGCCCTTTGCGAACGTTCGAGATGATCGTCGCTTTGCCGTGGAGCCCGACGTCACCGAGCGCGCTCGACGGAACCTCGCCCGTCGTCGCGATGGTCGACGGCAACCCGCCCGTTCCGTGCTGATAGAGCGCCGTCGGCAAGCTGAGCCCGAACGCGGCGCGCTGTCCGATGCCGACGTTGGCGACGAAGTCCGCGCCGAGCAAGTTGATGACGGGACGCGACGCGACGTCGGTCGTTCCGGCGCGGCGCAGTGTGATCGGATCCTGCGTGTAGTGGAGCCACCCCGTGAGGTTCCACGCCCACGGCCCCGGCGTCGTGACAGGCTCGAAGTTGAGGCCCGCGTTCGGATCGCCGGACGGGCGCCAGGTGCGCGCATCGATCGACGGGAGCGTCTGGGCGGAGGCGTCCGCGGCGAGCGTGGCGAGCACGGTGCCGAGGAGCAGAGAGACGACGGAGGACGGGGTTCGCATGCTCGATTGCGGAGGCTACTCGACGCACCGGCGCCGATAAAGGACGCGGCGCGAGGGGAACGTCTCATTTGGGAGTCGACGCGCGTGCAGCCTCTCCCGTCAGTTCGGCTGAACCGGCTCGACACCCGCGGCGTCCTTCTCGGCCGGCTCGGCCAATCGCGACTGCGCGCCCTCGTTCTTCGCCTGCCAGCGTTTGATCGCCCCGCTCAAGATGTCGCCGATGAGCGTGCGGTAGTCGACCTTCGCGCCGTTCGCGATGAGGCAGAGATCGCTGTAGTCGGGCGTCAGACCCGGCAGCGGATTGACCTCGATGACGTAGACCGTGCCTTCCTTCGTCATGCGCAGATCGATCCGCGCGACGTCGCGGCAACCGAGCGTCATGTACGTCGTGCGGCAGACGCGCTCGATGCTGCGGAGCTCTTCTTTCGTGAGCGTCGCCGGGCACTCGTAGCGAACGTGCGACTGCCAGTCTTGCTTGCACTCGTAGTCGTAGACCGGCCGTTCGCCGGCGTTCAAGAAGACGACCTCCATGGGAGGAAGCACGCGCGGGCGGCGCTCGCCGAGCAAGCCGACGGTGAACTCGCGACCGAAGATGTACTCCTCGACGAGCGCCGGTTGCCCGTACCGCTCGATGAGCTCGCGCGCGACCTCGCGCAGCGACGCTTCGTCGTCGCACACGCTCTTCGACGTGATCCCTTTGCTCGTGCCTTCTTGGTTCGGCTTGACGATGACGGGATAACGGAACGTGCGGAGCTTTTCGCGGCCCGTCGTGAGCACTTGGAACTGCGGCGTGTCGACGTCGCGGAGGATTCGCTTCGCGAGCGCTTTGTCGAGGCAGATGCTGAGCGTCGCGGAGTCGCTCCCCGTGAACGGCACGCCGAGGAGCTCGCACAGGTTCGGCACCTGCGCTTCGCGGTTTCGTCCGCTGATCCCTTCGGCGATGTTGAAGACGACGTCGACGCCGCTCGACAAGAGCGCGCGCGGAAAATCGGGCGTCGCTTCGAGCGGAATGACGGTGTGGCCGTGGCTCTCGATCGCGCGCGTGATGGCTTGAATCGTCTCGGGCGCGTCGTACTCGGCTTCGCGATCGTCGCCGTCTTGCGAGTCGATCCGCTTCATGTTGAACGCGAGCCCGACCTTGAGCGCGCTGCGCCGCGATCGCGCGCGCGGCTTGGTCGCGTCGAGGAGCGCAGTGAGGCCGTTGCGTGCAGCCGCGGCGCGAAGCACCGCGTTGAGCGTCGTGTCGTAGTCGTAGCCCGCGGTGTTGGCGGCGATGAGGAGCGCGCTGTCGGGCTCGAAGCTCGGGAGCGGCGTCGTGCTGATGAAGTAGATCTCGCCGTCGTGCGCGATACGAAAGTTGAGCGCGGCGACGTCGCGCATTCCCATCGCTTCGAAGGTGCGGTCGGCGACGTGACGCAAGCGCTCGAGGATCGCGGGCGAGAGCTGCGCGGGTGCGCGGCGCGAGACGAAGCTCGTCTCGTGGTGCGCGAGCTGGAAATCGAAGATGTCGTAGCGACGCGCGTACGTCGGATCGACGATGATCTCGACGGGCGGCAACGGACCGAGGCCGTCGACGCGGCACACGCGCACGTCGGTGCCCGGGATGTAACGTTCGACGAGGACGCCGTCCGGGTATTTCGCGAGGAGCGCGTCGACCGCGCGTCCGAGCTCGATCGGATCCTCGGCGACGCTCTCCTGCGTGATCCCTTTCGACGATCCTTCGAAGTTGGGCTTCACGAGAACCGGGAACGGAAGCTCGTCGAGGCCGCCGCCGCGCAGCGACTCGCGCGTGACGAAACGACCGCGCGGGCTAGGGACGCCGTAACCGGCGAGGAGCTTCTTCGTGAGCGCTTTGTCGAGCGTCACGCACAGCGTGTACGCGTCGCTTCCCGTCGCCGGGATCGCGAGCTCCTCGAAGAGCGCCGGATAGAATCCGCGTCGCGTCTTGCCGCGCCGCCCTTCCGCGGTGTTGAAGATGATGTCCGGCGCGAACACTTCGAGCCGCGTGACGAGCCGCGACGCCGGTCCCGTCACGTCGATGCATTCGACGTAGTGCCCCGTCTTCGACAACGCGCGCGCGATGGCTTGCACCGCCTCCGGCGAGTCGAACTCGGCTTCTTCTTCGGAGTCCGTGACGCGGAGGTTGTGCGTGAGGGCGATTCGCATCGCCGCCGATCATACCCTGCGTGACGAGCATGGCGAGGGTGGCGAGCGTGGCGAGGCGACGTTACTCGGCGTCGCCGCTCGCGGCGCGAAACGGAAAGACGCGTGCAGGGAGCTCGTGCGCCATCCGAAGGCGCTTGGCTTCGAGGTAACCGGCGGAGTGCGGGTTGGGCGCGACGACGACCGGCAAGCGGCCGACGACCTTCACGCCGAGCTCGCGGAGCGCCGCGATCTTGTCCGGGTTGTTCGTCATGAGCTCGACGCTTTTCACGCCGAGGTACTCGAGCATGTCGCGCGCGACGTCGTACTCACGCGCGTCGTCGGGGAGACCGAGCATGCGGTTGGCGTCGACTGTGTCGAGACCGTTCGACTGCAGCGCGTACGCGCGAATCTTGTTGGCGAGCCCGATGCCGCGCCCTTCTTGACGCAGATAGAGGATCGCTCCCGCGCCGCGCCGGACGACCTCGGCCATCGCCGCGTCGAGCTGCTCTTTGCAGTCGCACTTGAGCGAGCCGAAGACCTCGCTCGTGAGGCACTCGGAGTGCATGCGCACCGGGAGTGCTTCGGCGCCCTCGACATCGCCGTAGACGAGTGCGACATGCTCGCGCGCGAGGTCCGCGCCGTTCGTGGCGCTGGTGCGAAAGACGTGGGTTTGAAAGGTTCCGTGACGGGTAGGAAGCTTTGCGGACGCTACGACTTGTGACTGAGGCCGGATCACCCTTTGGGGGACGTGCATCTCATGCTCTCCAATTTTTCGTTGTCTCGGGGTCTCGTACTTGGATGCCGCGACGGAGCGATGGGTGTCAGCCTGTCGCTCCGCGGCTCCTTCTCCGATCGATGGCAACGTAAGGCCTGATCGGCGATACGTCAAAGGCGGTCACCTCTTGCACAGCCTCGTCAGCATGTCTTCGAGGATCGCGTCGGCCGGGCGGCGCGAGCTCTTCAGCGCGAGATCGGTCTCCGCGAGGACCAGGAGCCAGCGCTCGAGCTCCTTCGCTTTGAACGCGCGCGCCTTGCCCGCGAGCTCGCGCGCACGGTGCGGTTGAAAGACGCCGGCGCGCTTCGCCGCTTCGTCGGACGACGCGCCGCCGGAGACCGCGGCCTGGAACTTCGCGAGCTGCCTTATCGACCAGGCGACCGCGCCGAGTAACGGAAGCCCGCGGTCGCGCGGATCGTAGACATCGGCGAGCATCTTCAACGCCGCCGCGAGATCGCGGCGACCGATCGCGTCGACGAGCGCCCACGTGTCCGCGGTGCGAACGCGCGCGACGCACTCTGCGACCGCCTCTTCGGTGATCGGCTCGCCTTCGCCCGCGTAGAGCGACAACCGCTCGAGCGCGTCGTTCACGTACGCGAGCTCCGGTCCGGCGATCTCCGCGAGGAGCTCGGCCACGTCGCGATCCATCTCGTGCCCCTTCGCCGTCGCACGCTCGAGGATCCACGCCGGTAACGCGCGACGATCGAGCACCTCGCACGCGACGAAGAATCCGCCCTTCTTCGCGAGCGCGGTGAGCTTGCGCCGGCCGTCGAGCTTCGCCGCCGAGATGACGAGGCACGTGCTGTCGATGGGTTGCGCGGCGTACTGCGCGAGGCGGTCGAGCGGCGATTCGCGTTTGTCGTCGTCGCTGCCGGCCGCGTCCCACCGCTCGGCGCCGCGCACGAGCACGAAGCGCCTCGCCGCCATCATCGGCACCGTGCGCGCCGCCGCGATCACCTTGTCCGCGTCGACCTCACCGGCCGTGTACCGATCCTCGTTGAACGCCGCGATGCCGCCCGCGAGCGACGCCGTTCGCAGCTCGGCGATCACTTGATCGCGCAAGAACTGCTCGTCGCCCGTGATGACGTAGATCGGAAGAAGCTCGCCCTTCTTCGCCTGCTTGATGACCTGCTCGGGAGTCACGCGCGCGCGCTACCGGCGACGACGACGACGCCCGATCGCGAAGCCTAAGACGATCATCGTTCCCAACGGCACGCCGTACACGAGCGCATCGCTCGACCGCCCCGGCAGCGCGCAACCGCACCCCTTCGGGCGCTCTCTGATTTTTTCTTCGTCGGTCGATTGCCCCGCGCTCTCCGGAATCATCGGCGCGCCCGTTCCGATCGCCGCGACGTCGGTCGACGTCGGCGCCGGCCCCGGATCTTCTTGCTTCTTCGGCGGACCCGCGTCGGCGCCTTTTTGCGGCGCCGAGAAGTTCATCGTGCCGCGGTACTCCTTCTTGTTGATCCCCTTGAGCGTCAGCTTTTGCGTCGTGCCGATCGCGCCGTCGGGCCCTTCGAGCTTCACGGTGTACTCGCCCGCGATGAACCATCCCGCTTCGCGCTTCAGATCGAACTCGAACTTCGTGCGCGTGAAGAGGTTGCCCATCACGTCCGAGAACCCCGGATCGATCGGGAACGTCGTCGTCATCGGGTACTTCAGGCCCGTCGGTTCGTTCTTCGGCGGCTTGCCCGGCTCGTAGACGTTTCGCTGGTAGTCCATCTCGCGCGCGAAAACGAGGCGCATCGGGATGGTCTTCGTCCCCGGCTTCTTCGCGAGCTCGATGTAGATGCGGACGTGCCACGACCCTTTCGGATCGAAGTCTGCGTCCTGATCGTCGACACCGGGTTTGTCCTTCTTGTTCTCGTCGATGACCGGCGTCTCGATCCGGAACGTCGCGCCGGCGAGGGCCTCGCGCGGGATCAGCGAGAAGAGGACGGCTGCCATGCCGAGACACATAAAGAGGAATCGCTTCGTCATCGTGAGCCTCATCGTTTGTGGCGCGCACCGTACAACACAAGCCGAACTCCAGGCGAGCCCGCGGTTTCTAGAACTTTGAACGGCGTGGCGCGTCTGTTCTTGCAGTCGACGTGCAGTCGCCTTGCACTCGCCGGCTGCTTGCCAGCTTGTTGCTGGAGCGCGGACATAGCCGCTAGACTCGAAGCGCACCTCGTCTCACGTGGTGGCAATCAAAACTACTTCCTTCGATATGACTTCATTGGGGAAACGAAAGCAGTGACGACTCGCGATTTGGCGCAGCCCGCGTTGACACGAAGAATCCGTCCAGGCACACTGAGTTCCTGGGGATCCGCGCGCGTGTTCCTCTTTGCGGGAGCGCACCGTAACCGGCGGAGCAACTACGTATGAGCGATCGGGCATCGGCGGCGGTTTCGAAAGCGACGGGGACTCCCGATCCCTTGATCGGTCGTCTCATCAACGACCGTTTCAAGATCAGCGCGCTCATTGCGCGCGGTGGAATGGGAAAAGTCTACCGCGCGGAGCAAGCGCCTCTCGGTCGCGTCTGCGCGATCAAGGTGCTCAATCCGAACTACGCGGGCGAGCACGATCCCGAGTTCCACAAGCGCTTCTTCCTCGAGGCGAGCATCGCGTCGAAGCTCACGCACCCCAACACGGTGACGATCTTCGATTACGGCCGGACCGACGACGACATCTATTACATGGCGATGGAGTACCTGGAGGGGCACACGCTCCACCGGGCCATCCGCGAAGCCGGGCACTTCCCCGAAGAGCGCGCCGCGCACATCGCTCGTCAGATCTGCCGCGCTCTTCGTGAAGCGCACTCGCTCGGCGTCATCCACCGCGACTTGAAGCCGGCAAACATCTTCCTCGTCGAGCACGGCGACGAGACCGACTTCGTGAAGGTCCTCGACTTCGGACTCGTGAAGAACGTCTCCGGCGACGGCAAAGGCGAAGACCTCACGCAGACGGGCCTCTTCATGGGCTCGCCCAAGTACATGGCGCCCGAGCAGATCCGCGGCGACCGCGTCGATGCACGCACGGACATCTACGCGCTCGGCATCATCATGTACGAGATGATCACGGGGAAGGTGCCGTTCGATCGGCCCAACAGCGTGAACATTCTCATGGCGCACGTGAACGAAGAGGCGCCGGCGCTTCGCACGATGAACCCGAACATCCAGATCTCTCCGCAGATCGAGGAGACGATCGGGCGCTGCATGGCAAAGGACGTCGACCTTCGTTTCCGTTCGATGGACGAAGTGCTCGCGGCGCTCAAGCGCGTGGGCGGCGGGACGATGACCGCGACGATCAGCGGCGTCGGCGCGACGGGCGAGTACCGATCGATGGCCGGTTCCGGTGGGCGCTCGGCGGCGTCGGCGTCCATTCCGGCGAACGGCAGCGCGAGCGGCCCGCAGAACGCGAACTTCCTCTCGCCGAGCGCGTCCGATCCGGGCGTCATTCCTTCGCCCCTCGCATCACCCAGCGATTCGGCCTCGGTGCCGATCGTCTCGCAGTCGCAGCGCAGCGGCTCGAAGGGCTTGCTCTTGTTCGGAGTCCTCGGCGGCCTTGCGGTCGTCGGTGGCGTCGCCTTCTATACGATGAAGGGACAGACGGGGACGATCACGCCGGCAGGTCCGGGTGCGCCGACCGCGACGCAAACCGCTGCGGCAACGACCGGCGCGACGACGACGGCGCAGACGGGAGCGGGCCCCCTTGCGGGCGGCGATCCGACCACGCCGCCCGCGCCGCAGGCCGGCCTCATCAAAGTTCGCCTCAACACCGATCCCGATGGCGCGAGCGTCAAAGAAGAGGGAATCGAAATCTGCAGCTCGACCCCGTGCGACATTCCGTACAAGGGGCCTGAAGCCGATCCGCAGAAAGAGCACAAGCTGACCTTCACGAAGCCCGGCTTCAAGACCGAGACGAAATCGATCAGAGTCGGCGACAGTCCGATCTCGATCAAGCTCACGAAGCAGGCGTTCGTGCCCGCGCCGGTCGGCGAGAAGAAAGACCCGCCGCCGATGCCCGGGTACAAGGGCGATATTCCGTACTGAGACTGCGTACGCGTTGCGGATTGGGAACGCAGCGCGCGATCGCGGTCGAAGGAATCGTCGCGCGTTCGTCAAAAATGCGACGTACCTCTTCCGACTAGTTTATTCTCGTGGAACGTACGGGGGTCTCGCGTCTTCTCACTATTGAGTCGGCCCGCGCTTCTCGTGACTGGGCAACGTCGATCGCGTCGTGGATGCAGTCCTCCACTCCGCGCTCTCGACCATCGCGACGGAGTTGACAACGTGCGCAGGCGAACTCTCGCATCGATTGTTGCCGGGCTCCTCTTCTCGACATCCCTCCTTGCTGTGTCCGGACCGGTACTCGCCGACGAGCGAACCGAAGCCCGAACGCACTTCAAGAAGGGGATGGATCTGATCGGGAACGGAAAATACGAAGAAGGTATCGACGAGCTCAAACGGGCTTACGACATCCTTCCGCACCCGAACGTCCTCTACAACATCGCCCGCGCGTACGTCGATCAGGGCGACCTCGAGAACGCCGTCACCTATTACAAAAAATATCTCGAGGGGAATCCCAAGGACAAAGACGAGGTCTCGAAGGTCGTCGAGAACCTCGAAGGGCGCATTCGTCGCCAGCAAGCGCTCGCGAGCGCGGCCGGTCAAAAGGGGACGGATCCTGGAACGGGACCGACGGGACCTGGAACCGGACCGGGCACCGGACCTGGAACGGGACCGACAGGACCTGGAACGGGACCGGGCACGGGACCGACGGGACCGGGCACAGGACCGGCGGGTCCGGCGGGACCAGTCGGAAAAGCGGACGTCGGCGATCTCAAGACGGAAGCCGTCTTCGACGAGACCGTCGTCACGGCATCGAAGGGGGCGCAGAGCCCGCTCGACGCGCCGAACTCGACGTCGATCATCACGAGCCAGGACGTTCGTCTAAACGGTAAGACGGAAATCGCCGAGCTGTTCCGGCGTCTCGCCGGCGTCGACTTGATGGAGACCACCGGCTCGCAGACCGAGCTCTCGATGCGCGGGTTCAACCAGCGCTTGTCCAACAAGGTCCTCATCCTGGTCGACGGACGAAGCGTCTTCATCGACGCTCTAGGCGCCACTCTTTGGCAGACGCTTTCGATCGGCCCCGACGACATCGAACGCATCGAGGTCGTCCGCGGCCCAGGCTCCGCGCTCTACGGCGCCGACGCCTTCAACGGCGTCATCAACATCATCACCAAGGCACCGGGCGAAGGCCGCAGCGGCTTCACCGTCGGTACCGGCACCAGCTTGGAGACTCACGGGAACGTCTGGGCGAGCGGTCGCGACAAGGACTTCGCATACCGCGTCGCCGCCGGCTACGACTACCTCCCGCGGTGGAGCCGCGAAGCTCCGGGCGGGCGCGCCGATCTCCACTACTTCCAGGGCGATCAGGCGACGTCCAGTCGTACGTACCGCTTCGATACGCGTTTGACGCAACAGATTGGCAAAGACGTGACCGTCGGTCTCGGCGGCGGCTTCGTGAAGATCGACACGATGGAGATCCTCGCCATCGGCCCGGTCAACGACTTCGTCCTCGCCGGACAGTCGTCGGACGTGACCGGCTTCGTTCGCTCGAAGCACATCGAAGCGCGGGTGTTTTGGAACAGCTTCCGCGCCACCCACGGCAACAACGCCGCGCAGATTGGGCAGTCGCTCATTCCCGGACGCGCAAACGTGAACGTGGTCGACGGCGAGGTCCAGTACATCAACCAGTTCGAGACCGGAAAGAAGATCGAGCACGATCTCCACATCGGCGTCGGTTACCGATTCAAGGGACTGAGCTGGTCGTACCAAGATCGGTATCGCACGGAAAATCACCAGTCTTTCTACATCCACGACGAGGTCAAGCTCGGGCCGAAGTTCGCGCTCGTGGGTGACTATCGCGTCGACTACGTCCCCTACTTGGAAAAGCTGGTGCAGTCGCCGCGTATCTCTGCCCTCTTTCACCCGACGAAGCAGTCGACCATCCGCGCCCTGGTGGCGACGGCCTTCCGAACTCCGACCTTCCTCGAGTCGTACTTGGGTATTCCGGTTCAGCTGCCGTTCGCCGGCGGCTCGCTACAATCCGAGGGCGTGCGCTCCGACAATCCCAGCTTCAAGGTGAAGCCCGAGCAGATCTTCACGACCGAAGTCGGGTACATGAATCAGGACAGCGACCTCGTCACGTTCGACAGCGCCTTCTTCTACAACCGCGCCAACAACCTGATTCAGCTTGCCTCGAACCGGTCGCTCACGGTGGGTGACCTCGCGGCGGGACAGGGGGGCGCGAATGCGCAGACCGGTCTCTATCCGCTCTTCCTAGGCGGCTTCGAGAACCAGTGTCAGACCTTCAACGTGTACGGCGCCGAGCTCGGCGCGCGCGCGTTCCCCGTCGAGGGTCTCGACCTCTTCGCGACGTATACGCTCAACTACATCAAGCAGGACAACTCGGGCTGCAACGATACGCAGAAGGCGCTCATCGTGACGGACGCTCGAACGAGCGCTCACAAGCTCCACATCGGAGGCCAGGTTCGTACGAAGCGCGGCTTCGATTTCGAGCTCGCGTTCCACTACTACTCACCGCAGGACTGGGCTGAGCAGGTCACCAACCTGCAAAAGCAGCGGATCGAGTACCAGTCGTTCCACCTCGAGCAGTACTACACGATGAACGCGACCGCGGCGTACCGCTTCCTCCAGAACAAGGCGAACATCTCGATCGTCGCGTTCAATGCGCTCAACAACGAACACCGCGAGCACCCCTTTGGGCAGCTCGTGCAGCGCAAAATCATGACGTTCTTCGGCTATACGTTCTAGAGGGCGAACATGAGACTACTGAAAATCGTCCCGTCTCTAGTGTTCCTCGGCGCGGTCGTCGGGGCTCCGGCGCAGGGCTGCGGTGAATCTCCCATCGACGACAAGCGAGCCGATAGGCGCTTGTTTCAGGTCAAAGGCGTCATTCAAGGTGCCTTGACATACACGGGCGCGCGGCCTTGCTCGCGCGACGGGCACATCGTCGGCAATGCGATCATGCTCGTGTTCGACAAGCGCAATCCGCCGCCGCCTACCGGACTGGCAAATACCGCCATCAACTTCGGAGTCATTCCGGGCGACACGTTATTCGCGAACGAGCCGCGCAATCCGGGCGCCAACCTCTATTGCCCGAAGGACAAGGGAATCAACGACACCGTCCTCGTCAGCGCGCCGTTCGACATCGCGCCAATGGATGACGGGCAGTACATCATTCAGGCCTTCTTCGATTACACCGGCGACTTTCTGCCGACGTTCAAGATCAGGAATCTGCCCATGGCGGGCGACGTCATCGGCGGCTACGTCGATACGGTCGACGCGTCGAAGCACCTCGGCGACGTGAACTACCAGCCGATCTTCTTGCCGGTGAACATCGGGTATCCCGATCCGAAATCGCCGAGCCACACGGGATTCACGATTCCGCCCGAGGGGTTCATCTCCGACAACATCACGGTGTCGATTGGCGTCACCACGCCGCTGCCGCGCCCGTATTTCTATCCGAAGGGGCCCGGTGGTGGGAGCGATACGCGGTTGATGGGGGCGGTGCTCCCAGGGAGTGTCGAGACGTGTGCGGGCCCGGAGGATCCGGGTTGCGACTACGCGCCGGTCGTCACGATGCCGCAGGATTGGCACGTCAAAGCGCTCCCCACGGCGAAGACCGAAGCCAACATCCAAGAGCAGAACGACAGCTTCCTCTCGGTCGATCTCATGGCGGGTGTTCCGGACGCCGAGGTCGCGTCGGCGGCGGCGACCGACAATCCGAAGCTGCCGTTTCATTTCCAGACGGCCCCGTTCGCGAAGGGTGGCGGCCTGCGCACCTGGTCGGATCCGGTGAAGAAGATACCGGAGACCAACCTCATCCCGGCCATCTGGCCGCTGGTCGTCTTCGCCAAGCTGCAAGACGCGCCCGATTGCACGGCGCTCTTCTGCCCGCGCTCGACGGATCCGCAGGCGCTCCTCCCGCAAGGCAGCAAGACGGATCCGGTCGTCATTCTTCAAGGCCTGACGGTCTGGCGCGATCGATTGTTCGAGACGTCGCCATTCGGCGATCCTCCTCCGCCCGCACCGGGCCCCGGCGATCCGACGGCTCGCGTCGATCACGTGCGCGTGCTGATCCGGCCGTCGGTCATCTGCTTTCACAGCGGCGACGCGATCAGCGAAGGCGGGATCCTCGTGACGCCGTTCTTGAAGGGCGACGATCCCGGGAGCGGGCCGCCCGAGCGCCAGATCGACATCGCCGACTTGGGCACCGTCATCGAGTCACAGTCTCCGATCACGCGGCGGGGAGAACCGCCGCGCTTCGCGTGCCTTCCGCCGGGTCGCTACGGTATCAACGCCGTCTACCCGACCGGGCAAGCTTGGACGGTCCCGAACGAAGCGGGCAGTTGCGCGAAAGCCGAGGGGAAGATCCAGGGCGAGTTCACGCCGAACTACAGCCTGGCGTGTACCGAGAAGCCCCGTCCGGTGCTCTATTCGCAAGGGACGCGCGCCGTGCTCGAGATCATCGCCAACCCGGCCGGCTGCAACGGTACGGATCCTACGGGCAGGACCGGCCCGCCGATGCCGGTGCCCGACGATTGCCTGCCGTGCGCACAACGGGTGGATCCCAAGGCGAAGAAGGCGGACGGATCGTTCAAGTTCCCCGAGTGCCAGTGATCGCGGCTTCTTTCACGTAGTAGTCTCGACCCGAGATGGGTCTCGTCGTAACGCCGCTCGATGACACGACGCCGCCCGACGCCGTGGCGGCGCCGGAGTCGGTCGTCGTCATCGGGAATTTCGACGGCGTGCATCGCGGGCATCAGGCGGTGCTCGCCGAAGCTGTGCTTCAAGCAAGCCCGCACGATCTCTCGGTCGTCGTGCTCACGTTCGATCCGCATCCGAGCGCGGTCGTCGGTGGCGGCGCGCCGCCGATGCTGACGACGCTGGCGCGGCGGGCGGAGCTCCTCGGCGATCTCGACGTCGCGCGTGTCTACGTGCGCCGGTTCGACGCGGGCTTCGCGACGTGGTCTGCAGACAGGTTCGTGCGCGATCTGGTCTCGGCCACGCTGCGCGCGCGGATCGTCTCGGTCGGAGACAACTTTCGATTCGGCGCGCGACGCAGCGGCGATCTCGCCCTCTTGCGCGCGCTCGGGGCCGAGCTCGGATTCGAAACGCACGTGCACAAGGTCGTGAAGGACGATGGCGGGCCGTTCTCGAGCTCGCGCGTTCGCCTCTGCGTCGCCGCGGGCGATCTCGACGGCGCATCCCTCGTGCTCGGACGCCCGCACGCGATCACCGGGACCGTCGTGCACGGGGCCAAACGCGGACGCACGATCGGCGTGCCGACCGCGAACCTCGACGGGATTCCGGAGCTCCTTCCGCCGAATGGCGTCTACGCCGTGCGAACGGATCTGCTCCAGGCCGACGGCGCGGTGGTCGGACCGCTCGGCGCGGGAGTCATGAACATCGGAGTGCGCCCGACGGTCGGCGGCGATCCCGCGCGGAGCGTCGAGGTGTTCCTCCTCGATTGGAGCGGGGACCTCTACGGCGCGACGTTGCGCGTGCACCTCGTCGCGCGCCTCCGCGATGAGCAGCGCTTCGACGGCCTCGACGCGTTGAAGGCGCAGATCGCGCGCGACGTCGACGAAGCGCGTCGCCTCCTCGGCGACTGAATGAGTTAGACTCGCGGCGATGGATCGTGCCGAGCTGGAGGGACTCGACCGCGACGCGCTCATCGCTCGTGCGGAGGCGGAGGGGGTCACGCGCGCGCGTATCCTCACGCGACCCGAGCTCGTCGACGAGGTGCTGCTGCGTCGCGCCGCGGCGGGTGATCGCGCGGCGAAGCGGGCGCGCGGATTCTTCGGGCGTGCGCGCGATCTGCTCGCGCGCGTCATCGAGCTCGGGCTCAACTTGCCGGACGCCGCGGATCGCATGCGCGGATCGACGCCGCCCGCGCCGGCCCGCACTACGACCCCCGCGCTCCCGACGGTGACGCTCGCGGAGATCTACGCCGCGCAGGGGCATCGCGAGCGCGCGATCGACACGCTCACGCACGTCATCGAGCGCGAGCCGGAGCACGCGGCGGCGCGGGCGCTCCTGGCGCAGTTGCAGGATGCAAGCGTTGCGGTCGCGGCGCCCCAGATGCCACCGGAAGACGATGAGCCTCCGCCGGCCCCCGTCATCGAAGAGGACGAAGAGTCGTCGGCGCCGACACAGATCCCACCCGCGCCTGTCGCTCCCCCCGCGCCGCCCGCTCCCCCCGGCCACGCGCCGCCGATCTCCGCCGACGCCTGCGTCGCCATCCCCTCCGTAGACGGCGATCTCATCGTCCGCTGGCAAGCGCGCGACGCCACGCTGTCTCGCCTCGCCGCGGCGTTTCCGGGCGGGCGCGGCGTGCTTCGTGTGTTCGTCGTGAATCCGACGTGGGACGGCCCGCGCTCCGAGACGCGCGACCTCGAAGTCGAGCCGCGTCGCGGCGAGCGTGTGTTGCGCGGCCTCCCCGCCGGCGCGATCGTGCGCGCGGCCGTGGGCTGGCGCACCGACGACGGCTTCGCGCCGATCGCGCACGTCTAGCGCGTCGACCTCAGACGACGTCGAATGGGTACCCGCCGTCGGTGTACGTCTTGTCCGCGACGGCCTTTCTCAGCTCGTCGTCGTTCTTGTCGAACGCGGACACCGCCGCCGCGAGCCGCTTCTCCGCCGCGTTGACGAAGATGCTCGTCAGATCGATCTCGCGCCGCGCCCCCTCTTCGCCGCGCCGCTCGATCGCGCGCGTCGTCCTCGCGAGCACGCAGGCGATGCCATAGAGGTGGATCGCGATGTCCGCGATGCGCTTCTGCGTGAACTGCATCTCGGCGATGTTCTTCCCGTGCTTGCGCAGCACCTTGTCGCATCCTTGCGCGAGCTCCGACGTGTACTCCTCGAACACGACCGCCTCGCGATTCAGGATCGGATGATGCCGCGTGAGCCGCTCGCGTCCGAGCGCGCTCCGCGCTTTGCGAACC
Organism: Polyangiales bacterium; assembly: GCA_038209335.1. Lineage (GTDB taxonomy): Bacteria > Myxococcota_A > Polyangia > Polyangiales > Polyangiaceae > JBBQXV01. Next base: position 19,702 of record JBBQXV010000115.1, read on the forward strand.
GCGAAGTCGGTGAGCAGACCGAATCCCTTGATCGGCTCGCGCATCGCGCGCGCGACCTCGACCAGCTCTTTTCCCGGTCCCTGCATGCCGGAGAGCGCGATGAACGCGCGCAGGATCTCGTTGGTCCCCTCGAAGATGAGGTTGATCCGCGCGTCGCGGAGCATGCGCTCGTACGGATAATCCTGCATGTAGCCGATGCCCGCGGCGATCTGCAGCGTCTCGTTGACGACGCGCCACAAGGTCTCCGATCCGAACACCTTGCAGATCGCGCTCTCGACCGAATAGTCGCCGACCTTGGCGTCGACGAAGCCCGTCGTCATGTACGTCATGCTCTCGAGCGCGAACGTCTCGGCCATCATGTCGGCGATCTTGTCCTTGATGAGGCCGAACTCGCCGATGGGTCGTCCGAACGCGCGCCGCTCTTGCACGCGATCGACCGCCATCTTGATGAGCTTCTTCGCCATGCCGACGCAGCCGCTCGCGAGGCCGAGGCGTCCGCTGTTCAGTACCTCCATCGCGACCTTGAAGCCGCGGCCGTCCTCGCCGAGGAGGTTCGCGCTCGGCACGTGGACGTCCTCGAAGAAGATCTCGGTGGTCGAGCTCGCGCGGATGCCGAGCTTGTGCTCGTTCGGTCCGTTCTTCACCCCCGCGTCGCGCTCGACGATGAACGCCGTGATGCGCGGTTTGGTCCCTTCCTCGGCGCGTGACGTGCGCGCGAAGACGGTGAACACGTCCGCGAAGCCGCCGTTGGTGATCCAAATCTTCGAGCCGTTGAGCGCGAAGCCGGTGCCGTCCTTGAGCGGCTCGGCGCGCGTCTGGATCGCGGCGGCGTCGCTCCCGGCACCCGGCTCGGTCAGCGCGAACGCCGCGACCCACTCGCCGGACGCGAGCTTCGGCAGGTACCGCTTCTTCTGATCGTCGGTTCCAAAGAGGAGGATCCCCTTCATGCCGATCGACTGATGCGCCCCGAGCGTCACGGCGATCGACGAATCGAGCCCTCCGACCTCTTGCATGACGCGCGCGTAGGCGGTGTTCGAGAGCCCGACGCCGCCGTATTCGGTCGGGACGAGCATCCCGAAGAGCCCGAGGTCCTTCAGCCCCTGCAGCACGGCCGGCGGGAGCTCGTGCTCGCGATCGATCTTCGCGGCGTCGACGTTCGCGGCGAAGAACTTCCGCACGCTGTCGAGGAAGATGTTGAGGTTGTCGACCTCGGCTGCAGCGGCCGTCGGATAGGGGAAGATCATCCCCTCGGCGATGACGCCGTGGAAAAGGGACTTCATGAAGGACATCCCACCTGCCGGATCGTTCATCGTGTTCCCCTCTTAGATGTTGCCCCGCCCGACTCCTATTGCTACCCCAAGACAGGGCACGGCATCTTCGGCTTCGCGCGCGCTGTGCGGGGCTGCGCAAGCGTGATGGGTGAGTCGTGGGACGGCAGCGTAATCGTCGGCAGACGCTCCGAGACGTTCTCGAGGACGCGAGATCGCGTCGTGGCGTCGCGTTGATGGGGATCTGCAACGTCACGCCCGACTCGTTCAGCGACGGCGGCCTGCATTTCTCGCTGGATCATGCGTGTGCGCGCGTCGACGAGCTCCTCGCGGAGGGGGCGGACGTGATCGACGTCGGCGGCGAGTCGACGCGACCCGGCGCGCCGTCGGTCCCGGCGAAGGAGCAGCTCGCGCGGGTGCTCGAGGTCGTGCGCTATGCCGCGACCAGGCGGAATGCGTGCGTATCGATCGACACGACGTCGGCCGAGGTCGCGGCGGCGTGCCTGGACGCGGGGGCGTCGGTCGTGAACGACGTGTCGTGCCTTCGCGACTCTGCCGATGGAGGCGGCCTCGCGAAGGTCGTGGCGTCGCACGGAGCGGCGTTCGTCCTGATGCACGCGCGCGGCACGCAGACCGAGATGAAGGGCTTCAGCGCATGGCCGGATGACGCATACGACGACGTCGTGCGCGACGTGCTCGACGAGTGGAACGCCGCGGCGTCCCGCGCGCAGGCGCTCGGCGTCCCGCGCGACGCGCTCGTCATGGATCCGGGGCTCGGCTTCGCGAAGAACGCGCGCCACTCGACGGAGCTGTTGCGGCGCACGGCCGAGATTGTGCGAGCCCTCGACGTGCCCGTCCTCATCGGCGCGAGTCGCAAATCGTTCCTCGCCCTCGCCGATGAAAAAGGCGCCGCTCCAAAGGATCGCATCGGCGCGTCGATCGCCGCCGCCCTCATTGCCGCGCGCGCCGGCGCCGCGATGCTCCGCGTCCACGACGTTCGCGCGACGCGCCAAGCCATCGATCTCGATCGCCTCGTGTCGCTCGACGGCGCCGCACCGCCCCGAAAGGAGGCGTGAGTGCTCGAAGGGATCCTCCATCTCTTCGCGCGGCGACCGCTGCTCGAGGTCCTGATCGATCTCGTCGATCTGCTCGTCGTCACGTACGTCGTCTACCGCGCGCTCCTCGTCTTGCGCGGCACGCGCGCCATGCAAATGGGGACGGGCCTCGGCGTCATCTTCCTCATCTATGTCGTGTCCAAGTGGGCCGGCTTCGTCACGCTGTTCAATCTCCTCTCCACGCTTCTTTCGTCGATCATCCTCATCGTCGTCGTCGTCTTTCAAAACGACATCCGACGCGGTCTCATGCGCGTCGGGGCGCGCGCGTTCTTCGCGGGCCTGTCGCGTCAGCAAGAGTCGCGCGTCATCGACGAGGTCGTCGGCGCGGCGACCGAGCTCGCGCGCCATCGCATCGGCGCGCTCATCTGCTTCGAGCAAGACGCCAACCTCGACGAGTTCGTGGTCGGGCAGGGGACGGTCATCGACGCGTCGGTCCAGCGCGAGCTCCTCGTCGGACTCTTCGTCCCCGAGAGCCTCAACAAGCTGCACGACGGCGCGGTCATCATCCGCAATTTGCGCATCGCGAAGGCCGGCGTCTTCTTCCCGATGCCGGACACCAAGCTCCTCGACAAGTCGCTCGGCTCGCGCCACCGCGCCGCGCTCGGGATCACCGAAGAGACCGACGCCGTCGTCGTCGTCGTGAGCGAAGAGCGCGGGACGATCAGCTTCTGCTTCAACGGCAACATCGTCACGAACCTCGACGGCGCGTCGCTGCGTCAGGCGCTCCTCGGTCTCTTCGGTCAGCGCGCGCGCAACAAGAAGAAGCCGGCGGCCAAGCGCTCGACGTCGGGGACGGGCTCGTTCCGTCTCTCCCAGCCGCCGCCGTCAGGGCCTCCGTCGACGGAGCGCGACCGTGATCGCGATCGCGATCGCATCTCGAACCTGCCGACCGGCTCGATCCAGCTGGCGCCCCCCGAGCGTCAAGAAGACAGCGTGCACCAGCGTCTCGATTCGATCCCGCCGCCGAAGCCGATGTCGCCCGCGAAGCCGATCGAGACGCCGACACCTGGAACGACCGTCGTGCCGACGCCGCCGCGCGGCCGGGAAGACGAGTGACGCGATGACGACGCTCGACATCACCCAGCGCGTTCGCAGCGCGTTCACCGAGAACCTCAACCTCAAGCTGTTGTCGTTCGCGTTCGCGCTCGTCCTCTATTCGCTCGTGCACGGATCGCAGGACTGGCAGCGCTCGGTGCGCGTGAGCGTCGACAGCCGCGTCCCGCCCGACTCCGCCGATCGCGTTCTCGTGACGAAGATCCCCCCCGAAGTGCGCGTCACGTTGCGCGGACCGCGATCGGTGCTCGAGGATTTGAAGGGCGACGAGATCGGCGGCGTGCAGATCGACGTCCACGAAGGGACCGAGACGCACGTCACGTTCACGCAGCAAATGTTCCATCTTCCGGCCGGCGTGAAGGTCGAGCAGATCGATCCCGCGTACGTCGATCTCGTCTACGAGGAGCGCGTCGTCCGCGATCTCCCGGTGCAAGTCAGCGTCGTCGGCACGCCCGCGTCGGGCTTCGTCGTGAAAGGCGCTCCGGTCGCCGAGCCCACGATGGTGCGCGCGCGCGGGCCCAAGAGCCAAGTGATGGTGCTGCAGCACGCGCGCGCCGATGCGTTCGACGTGACCGGGCTCAGCGAAGGAAAGTACACGCGCTCGCTCGCGATCGACGGACCGCAGCCCGGCGTCGGCTACGAGGTCGGGAGCGTCGCCGTGACGCTCGAGATCGCGCGCGAGGTCGCCGAGCGCCCGTTCACCAAGGTGCCGGTCGCGGTCGTCGGCCAAACGAAAGCGAAGACGCAGCCGGCGGAGGTCGACGTGCGCCTCACGTGCCCGCCGGAGATCCTGCGCGGACTTCGCGTCGAGCAAATCGTCCCGCGCGTTCAGGTGACGTCGACGGCGGAGCGCGGAAGCGAAGCGCTGCCGGTCGTGCTCGTCATCGATCGCTGCGAGGTGGCCATCACGCCGCAGACGGTGGTCGTGCGCTGGGGAAACTGAGCGCGATCAGACGCCCGCTTCGGCCTTCTGCTCGTGCGCGCTGCGGTACCCCTCGGTGCGGCGCTCGTCCTTCTCCACGCGCCCGTCCTTCAGCGTGATCATCCGCGGCATGCTCTGCGCGAGCGCGGTGTTGTGCGTGACGACGACGATGGTCGTCCCGCGCTGCTGGTTGATCGTGAAGAAGAGCTCGTGGATCTGCGCGCTGGTCGCGGAGTCGAGGTTGCCCGTTGGCTCGTCGGCGAGAATGAGCTTGGGCTCGAGGACGAGCGCGCGCGCGAGGGCGACGCGCTGTTGCTCGCCTCCGGAGAGCTCGCCCGGCCGATGCAGCACGCGATCCTTGAGACCGACCTCTTCGAGGAGCGCCGATGCGCGCGGCTCCATCTCGCGGCGCGATCGCCCCTGGATGAGCCCCGGCATGAGCACGTTTTCGAGCGCGTTGAATTCGGGGAGCAGGTGATGAAACTGGAAGACGAAGCCGATCGTCCGGTTGCGAAGATCGGCGAGGCGCGATCCGGGGAGCGTCGTGATCTCTTCGCCGGCGAGGCGAATCGATCCGCCCGTCGGGATGTCGAGCGTCCCGATGCAATGGAGCAGCGTCGATTTGCCGGCGCCCGATTGCCCGACGATCGCGATGACCTCGCCCTCGAAGATGTTGAGGTCGATGCCGCGAAGAACGTCGAGCGTGCGCCCCATGTGCTGGAACGACTTCTTGACGCCGGTGGCGATGACGAGCGCGCTGGTCAAAGAGGGTCTCCTCGGGAGGCCGAAGCTCGATAGGGAGTGCGGGAGCGGAGAACGCAGCGGATATCACTGCGGATATCACTGCGGATATCACTGCGGATATCACTCATAGCGGAGGCCGTCGACCGGACGTAGCTGCGAGGCCGCGTACGACGGGAAGATGGTCGCGAGCGTGCAGATGATGAACGCCGAAGCGGTGACGCCGAGGAAGTCCATGCCGCTCACGTCGATGGGAAGGCGATCGATGTAATAGACATCGGGATCGAGCCGCAGCCCGAACCACGAGAGCCCCGTGCAGACGACGAGGCCCGTTGCTACGCCGTACACCGTTCCTATCCCGCCGATGATCATGCCCTCGAGCATGAACGTGCGAAGGATCGATCCGTCGGGCGCGCCGATCGCTTTGAGGATGGCGATCTCTTTCGACTTCTCCGTGACCATGAGGAGCAGCGTGCTCACGATGCAGAAGCTCGCGACCATGATCGCGATGCACAAGATGATGAAGGTCGCGTAGCGCTCGAGCTTCAGCGCGCTGAAGAGGTTCTTGTTGATCTCGCGCCAGTCGCGCACGCGCAAGTCGGCGCGGCCGACGGCGCTCGTGACGATCGGTGTCATCACGTCGGCGTTCTCGGCGTCCTCGACCTTCACGTCGATCGCGCTGATTTTCCCCTGCACGGTGAAGTAGTCCTGCGCGACCTGCATCGTCGTGTAGACGTGGCTCGCGTCGTACTCGTACATCCCGCTGAAGAAGATGGC
>JBBQXV010000116.1:0-25468 GCA_038209335.1 Polyangiales bacterium
CGCGCTCTACTTCTTCCCGAGCCCCAACGCCTCGAGCCGCCCCGCCAACGTCGTCCGCGCAATCCCCAGCTCCTTCGCCGCGTGCGCGACGACGCCGTCGTGCCGTTCGATCGCGTCGCGCAGCATCGTCGTCTCTTGCTCCTCGAGGCGCGCCTTCGTCTCTTGCAACAACTTCCACGCAATCGCGGGCGACTCCACCGCCGACGTCGAGGTCGCGCTCGTCTCCGTTCGCCCCGTCGCGCGAAGCGGCGCGCCCGCGAGATCGCCGAAGTCCGCGATCGTCACCTCGGTCGCCGTTGCATCGCGCGCCACGGCGCGATCGCGCGCGCGCCGCGTCGTCCATTCGAGCTCGCGCACGTTCCCAGGCCAGTCGTGCGTGCTCGACGCGAGCAGCTTTCGAAGATCGAGCGCGAGCGTCCACGCGCGCGAAGGATCCATCTTCCGCAGCGCGCTCTCCGCGAGCGCCGCGATGTCTGCGCGCCGCTCACGCAACGACGGCACCGCAAGCGTGATCCCCGCGAGCCTGTAATAGAGATCCTCGCGGAAGCGTCCGTCGCGCACCGCCGCGCGCAGATCTCCGTTCGTCGCCGCGATGAGCCGCACGTCGGCGTGCTTCGGCTCGGGCTTCGCGTACCCGAGCGGGCGGTACGTCCCGAACTGAGTGAAGTCGAGGAGGAGCTTCTGCGCTTGAAGCGGGAGGTTCAACACTTCGTCCAAGATGAGCGTGCCGCCGTTCGCGTACTCGACGAGGCCGACGCGCTTCGTCGTCGCGCCGGAGAACGAGCCGCGCTCGTGGCCGAAGAGCTCGGAGGTGATCGTGTTGAGATCGTCGCTGCCGCCGAGCACCACGCGCACGATCGGCCTGCGCCCCGCGGCCTCGGCGAGCGCTTGCGTGAGGAGTGTCTTGCCGCTCCCCGATTCGCCGAGCACGAGGACGGGCGACGTTCCTGCGACCGCGAGCTGTGCCTCGGCGCGCACGTTCGCCATGCTCCGCGTCGCGAGGAGCTCGTCGAGCGGCGGCGTGCGTCGCGATTCGGTGCATTGAAGCGCGACAGCATCGAGGTTGTCGCGCGCCGATCGCGTCGCCGCGCTCTGTTCGAGCATGCCGCCGATGAGCACGACCGCAGCCATGAAGAACTCTTGGTGCGCGGCGGCGACGACCTTTCGTGGATGGCGAAAGTCGACGTAGACGACGCTGCGCACCAGACCGCGTACGCGCAGCGGCGCGGCGAGCGCCGCGTGAATACCGAGCGCGAGCACGCTCGACGACGCGAGCTGTTGCCCCGCGAACGCTTCGACCACGACGCTCTGCGCGGCGAGGGCGCGTTGCACGATCGTGCGACTCACCTCTTCGCCTTCGGCGGCCGTGAGCGCGCGACCCGGTGCGCGCGCGTTGACGATGCTGACCGCACCGCCTTCGAGCGTCTGCACGATCGCGCCGCGATCCGCGCCGAGGAGCTCGACGACGATGTCGAGGCAGTCGTCGACGACCGTCGCCGCGTCGAGCACCGAGTCGACGCGCGCGACGAGGCGCTGCAAGTAGCGCCACAGCGTCGCCGCGTCGGGCGCGTCGCAGGTCGAGAGGCTGTCGTCCATCGTCGGGGCGAGCGTACTATGAGCGCCGCGCCGGCTTCATCGCCCTCGGCTACGTCGCTCGGTCCGCGCGCACCGGCCGATCACGGAAGCGCTCTGCCGACGCGGGCAGGCTCGGCTCTTCGATCTCCGCCGGCACGAGCTTTCCTTCGATCATCGCGCGCAGCGTCTCGGCCTCGTGCGTGATGTGATCTTGGAACTTCGCGGCCGCTCCGTCGACGAACGCTTTGTCCTTCGGCTTCGGCTTCGCGATCCGAATCTCGACGCGCGTGCCGGCCTCGGTCTCCGTGAACGCGTACGTCATCGGGATCTTCGGTGCGTTCGGCGCCGGCAGGAGCGTCGTCAGCGTGAGGTAGTCGAACGGCTGCCAGTCGAGCACCTCTTCGATGATCGCGTTCGCGCCGTGCATGCAGTGGTTCACTGTGCCGACTCCGCGGCGTCCGCTCGCCGGCGCCTCGAGGACCTCGTTCGCAGCGCGCCACTTCGGGCGAAGCGTGGGCGACGTGAAGAACTCCCAGACCGTCTGGCGCGGCGCGGCAACGTCGATCGCCACGACCATCGACGAGCCTTCGCGCGTCACCTCGACGCGCTGGCGATCGTTCTCCTTCTTCCAGGCGTCTTCGAGATCGCGCACCCAACACGTCACGTCGCCGATGATGTCGATCGACTCCTTGTGCTCGACGAGCCCTTGCACGGTTGGATCGATCCCCATCGCGCGCGCGCAGGCGTCGGAGTACATCGCGTACGCGTGACCGCCGAGCCGCTCCTTCACGCCGTTCTTCATCAGGCGGTGAATGACGATGATGTCCCGACCGGCGAGCTCTTCGCGTCCGGCCATCTTGTGCTTGATGAACTCGCCGTGGTGCGCGACGAACTTGAGGTCGAGGCGATGCATCTCGGCGCACGCGCTGCACTCGCATGACGTCGCCTGCTTGATGTTCCGTAGCCGCTTCCTGAACGCGAAATAGGCCGACTCGATCGCGTCTTGAAGGATCGATCCGTCGACCCTCTCAGTGATCGCGTAGACGAACGCCGCGTCCCCCTCGAACTTGGCGAGTCGGAACGGCGGCCGCAGATGCTTCATCACCGTGCCCATCACGTCCGCGATGATGTCGTGCGCGTGATCGAGCTCGACCCCGGCGAGGAAGGTCGTGTAGCCGGAGATGTCCGCGATGAGGAAGCAGGCGGACTGCGTTTGGGGAGGCGACATCGGTTGCGACGATACAGGATTGTCTTCCAGCTCGGACGAGGGCGTGGTCGTCAGGCGAATGGGACGGCAAAACTGAAACGCCACGCGCGTGGTCCATCGTCGCGGTCGGCGTACTATGGGCGCGCACCATGATTCCGCTCCCGCCCGGCGACATCGTCGCGCACCGATACCGCGTCGAGCGGCGCCTCGCGGGCGGCGGCATGGGTGTCGTTTACGTCGCGGAGCACGTCGAGACGGAGCAGAAGATCGCGCTCAAGGTCCTGATTCCCGATGTCGCGGGATCGCAGGAGGCCCTAGAGCGCTTTCGTCTCGAAGCGAGCGTCTTCGCGAAGCTATCGAGCGATCACATCGTGCGCGTGTTCGACGCGGGCATCGACGAGGAGCGCCGCGTCGGCTTCATCGCCATGGAGCTCCTCGAAGGCGAGACGCTGCACGATCGAGCTTCGCGCGCGCCGCTCGATCCCGAGACACTCGTCACGCTCTTCGTGCAGATCGCGTCGGCGCTCGATCGCGCGCATGCGTACGTCGACAAAGACGGCGCGGTGCGGCCGATCGTGCATCGCGATCTGAAGCCCGAGAACATCTTCATCACGACTCCGGAGGAAGGAAAGCTGCACGCCAAGGTGCTCGACTTCGGCATCGCGAAGATCGCGTCGGCGACGGCGGCCGTGAGCACCGAGCTGCGCGGAACGCCTCAGTACATGGCGTGCGAGCAGGTCGAAGGCGACGCGGTGACGCCGCGTACGGACGTCGCGGCGCTTGGGCTCATCGCGTTCTTCTGTCTGACGGGGAAGTCGTATTGGAAGACGGCGAACGAGCCCGGCGCGATCCTCGTCGCCGTCGTGCGCGAATTGATCAAGGGCGCGAGCGTGCCGGCGTCGGAGCGCGCGAAGGAGCTCGGCGTCGACGTAGCGCTGCCGACGGCGTTCGATGCCTGGTTCGCGCGCGCGGTCGATCGCGATCCGGAGAAGCGGTTCGCGTCGGCGGGCGAGGCGGCGATCGCGCTCGCGGACGCGTTTGGAATCGCCGCGAAGCTTCCGAAGGCGACTCCCGCACCGACGCCCGCGCGCATCACGCCGCCGTCGTCGTCGCCGACGCAGTCGGGAGATCCGGCGCTCCCGCTCGCGAGCACCGTGCACGCGAAGTCGAGATCGCGCGCGGCGCCGGTGGTCGCAGCCATCGCGATCGTCGCGGCAAGCATCGTCGCGTGGCGCGTCACGACCTCGACCCCGACCCCGACCCCGACCCCGACCCCGACCACGACCTCGACCTCGACCTCGAAGGGCATTCCAATCACCGATCACCCTCCCCCGAAGACCACCAACCCCGACGCTGCCTCCGCGTACGCCGCCGCGCTCCGCGACTTCCGCAACGGCGCCATGGAGCTCGCCGGGAACGACTTCGCCCGCGCCGCGAAGCTCGACCCGACGATGGCGGCAGCCCATGTCCGCCTCGCGCTCTTCCCGTACGATCTCACCCCGACGCAGTTTCGCGAGGCGCTCGCCGCCGCCGAGCGCTTTCGGTCCTCTCTCGACGAGCGCGATCAGGCGCTGCTCGGAGTCGCGGAGCCGTTAAACGCGGACCCGCCCGACTTCGTGAAGACGGCGGAGCGCGCCCGCGCCGCCGCCGACCGTTTCCCGACCGACGCGGAGGTCGCGTACGTGGTCGCGATGGTGACCCCGTTCGTCGATCGGATCGACGAGACGCGCGCGCAAGTTGACCGCGCGGTCGCGCTCGATCCCGAGTTCGCCGGCGCCATCTCGCTCCTTGGATGGTGGGAATACCAAATGAAGCGCTTCGACGAGTCGTTCGCGGCGTACGAGCGATGCCTCGCGCTGGCGCCCACGGCATCGACTTGCCTCATGCGCCGAGCCGAGCTCCACGAAGCACGCGGCGAGTGCGCGGCGTTCGAGGTCGACGCGCGCCGGCTCACGCAGATGGAACCGAAGCTCCCGCGCGGTCACGAGTTCCTCGCGCGAGCGCTCGCCGCCAGGAACGCGCCGATCGAGAGCGTGCGCATCGCGCTCGATCGCATGGTGGAGACGGGCGCCGATGTGTCCGCGAACTACTCGCGATCGTTCGAACGCTTCTCGCTCGCGATGCTAGTCGGCGATCTCACAGACGCCGCGGCGGCCGTGCGGTCGGGCGAGCGCGAGCTCGCGGGACACCCCGACGAGATCGTCCAGGGACAGATCGCACAGGTCCTCAGCGTCATCGCGCGCGAGATCGGAGACGAGGCCGAGGCGAAGCGCATCCGCGAGGACTTCGAGCGCCGCTCGTCGGCGTGGACGAAGGACTTCGGGGCCTCGCTTCGCGCGCCGCGCCTCGTCGATCTGCATCGCGCGGGACAGTTGAGCGACGCGGAGTTCGACGCGCAGCGCGACACGCTCTACCGCGAGGCATTGGCCCGCAGCGCGCCACCGACCGGGTCGATCGGGGCCGATTGGATTTGGCTCTACGTCTATGTGACGCCGGGCCTCCTCGTGCCCGAGTCACCCGCCGAGATCGCCGACGCGATGAAGCGCATCAATGCGCACCCGCCGCTCTTCGACGAGTTCGGCGAGCTCGGTTTCGTCTTCGTGCCGGCCAAGCAATACGCGCGTGCGATCCCGTCTTTGCGCCGCTCGACCGGACGCTGCACGGTGATGCCCGAGTCCGTGTGGAGCTTCACGCAATCGACGCTCTGGTTTCTGAAGACCAATCTCCTGCTCGGTGAAGCCCTCGAAAACACCGGCGACAAGGCAGGTGCATGCGACGCGTACGCCGTCGTCACCGAGCGCTGGAAGGACGCGAAGCCGCGATCGGTCACGCTGGAGAAATCGCGCGCCCACGCGAAGGCGCTCGGCTGCCCGAAATGAAGGGCGCGCAGTCCAGATGTCCGGCGACGGCATGCAACGTTCGCCGCGAGCGTTCGTTGGTCGAATGAGAACGACGCTCTGCCTCTTCATCGCAACGGCGGGCGCCGCATGCGCCGCCCGTCCTCCCGCGCCGCTCGCGCTCCCGCGCGTCGTGCCCCCGGTTGCGTCGTCCGCGGCGCCAACCGCGCCGACCTCCACGCCGCGGATCGATCTGGCGCGCCTCCTCTGCGCCGATCGGCAGCCGTGCGACGTTCGTCGCGATCGCGTTGCGGGCGCCGATCTCCACGTCGTGTCGATCGATCTCGGCGTGCGATCCTTCATCGACGACGCTCCACCCGTCGCTGCCGCGTACCCCGGCTCCGACGTCGAAGAGACCGCGACCGGCGACACCCTCGCGCCGATCGCAGTCCACACGAAATGCCGCCAGCTCGAATACTGGCTCGTCACAGATCGCGGCGCGCGCAACGATCCTTCCACGCAGCTCCTCGCGTCGGCGTGCAACGATGGCCACGGCGCGTCGGGCGTCGGCGAGGACGCGGTCGAGATCGCGGACGGACGCTTCGTCTTCGACAGCTCGGGGGGATCGTCGTGGCGATGGAGCGGACACAGCGAGGTCGCACTCGCACCAATCCACCTCGCGAAAACGTCGTGGACGAACAGCTGGGCGCTCGGGCCGAACGTCTCCGAAGGGAGCTTCGACTGGGAGCACCTCGCAGGCACCGCGAGCTGGTTCAGCCCCGAGTGCGACGCGAACGGCGATCTACCTGCAGGCGAGCCGCCCGACGAGCCGCCTTACGAGTACCGAATTCTTCCGAGCGTCGCGCTCGACGACGCGTACCGCGGCAGCGACTGGCAAAGCACGTCGCTCGCCGCGTGCTCGCTCGATCTCGACGGCACCGGACAGCGCGGCTTCGTTCTCCACGGCGGCAAGGGAAAGCGCGAAGAGGCGTCGATGCGCGCCGTTCTCTCGCAGAAGGGCGAGCTATTCGTCGAGGTGCGCGACGCGACACCGACGCCCGCGAGCAAACGATGGGTGGTCGACGATCACATCGAGATCTGGATCGCCGCCGACGCACCGTCGTACATGGACCATTGCCTCGCGCGCGGTCGCCCGGCGCCGAAGCAATGGGGCGTGCGCGTTTCGGACGGCCAGGTCTTCTCGGGAGCTGGTGCGCCGCCCGTCGGCGATCTGACGGTGACGCGCGCCGTCGCGAGCGATGGAACGCCGCGCTTCAAGATCTTGCTGCCGCCGATCGCGCGCGCGATCACGATCGCGTACAGTGACGGCGATCGCGGAAAGCAGAAGCGGCTCTTCGCGAGCAGCCGCGTGAAGCGGGGCGCGTCCGAAACGCTCGGGGCGTCCTTCTCCGTCGACGAACGGCGTGTCGTCTGCCGCGCCGATCGAGGAACGCTCGTAGCGGTGCTGAAGGATCGCCGCGATCCGGATGATCCGTTCGTCGACGGCGGTTGATCGCGTTCGGCGCGAGCGTTCAGACGCGGCCGAGGAGAAGCGCGGTGTCCGCGCTCTTCGCGTCGCCGATCGCAAACGCTGCGCGCACGCGCTCCGCCGTCGCATCGGCGCTCGCGTCCTTCGCGCGCACGTGAAGCCGCGCGAGCGCATCTCCCGCGCGCACCTCGGTTCCCGGCTTCGCGTCGATCGTGATCCCGACCGTCGCGTCGACCTTTTGATCCGCGCGCGTCCGCCCCGCGCCCATGGCGACCGCGGCGAGCCCCACTTCGAGCGCATCGATCCCCGTCACGAATCCGCCTTGCGTCGCGCGCACCGCGATCTCCACGCTCGCGACTTCGAGCCGCGACGGATCCGCGACCACCTTCGCGTCGCCGTGCTGCGCCGCCACCATCTTCTCCATCACGCGCACCGCGTCGCCGCTCGACACCGCGCGCTCGACCTTCGCGCGCGCCGACGCCGCGTCCTTCGCGACGCCGCCGAGGATCAACATCTCGTCCGCGAGCGCGTAGGTGCACTCGATCAAATCGCGCGGCCCCTTCCCGTGCAGCACGTCGATCGCTTCGCGCGTCTCGGTCGCGTTGCCGACGGCGCACCCGAGCGGCGCGTCCATCGCGGTGAGCAACGCGACGACGCGCTTGCCCGCGCGCGTCCCGACACGAACGAGAGCGTCCGCGAGCTCGCGCGCGCGCTTCGCGTCTTTCATGAACGCGCCGCGCCCGACCTTGACGTCGAGGACGAGCGCGTCGATCCCCTCCGCGAGCTTCTTCGACAAGATCGACGCGACGATGAGCGGGATGCACTCGACCGTCGCGGTGACGTCGCGTAGCGCGTAGATGCGCTTGTCGGCGGGCGCGATCTCCGCAGTCTGTCCGATCATGCACGCGCCGACGTCGCGGACGATTCGCGCGAAGTCGTCGGTCGACAAGTCGGTGCGAAATCCCGGGATCGCTTCGAGCTTGTCGAGCGTTCCACCGGTGTGACCGAGCCCGCGACCGCTGACCATCGGCACCGGAACGCCGCACGCGGCGACGATCGGCGCGAGACAGATCGAGACTTTGTCGCCGACGCCGCCCGTCGAGTGTTTGTCGACCTTGATGCCGGGGACGCCCGAAAGATCGAGCACGCGACCCGAGTGGAGCATCGCCTCTGTGAGCGCGACGGTCTCGGCGTCGTCCATCCCGCGAAAGAAGATCGCCATGAGCAGCGCCGACATCTGGTAGTCGGCGAGCGAGCCGTCGAGGTACGCACGGATGATGCGCTGGACGTCGGCCGCGTCGAGCGCGTGGCCGTCACGCTTGGCAGCAATCAACTCGACCAGTGTCTTCATCGACACGAGGAATAACACTTTCTTTGCTAGCATCCGTCGCAACCATGATGAGAAAGCACCTCTCCTTCGCAGCCCTCCTCACCATCGCCGTCGCCGCGTTCACCGCTGCGTGCGACGACAAGAAGCCGACGACCGACACGACCCCGAGCGCGACCGCGCCGACCGCGACACCGAGCGCAAGCGCCGCGCCATCGGCGACCGCATCCGCGACGGCATCCGCGAGCGCCACGCCCGACGCGGCCGCCGCTCCGTCCGATGCCGCCGCACCGAAGCCCGCCGGTGACGCTGCGACGGCCGCAGCCCCCGACGCGCCGACGTGCGGAAAAAAACCGCTCCCCGACTGCCCGCTCCAAGGATGGATGAAGGCGAACACCTCCGCCGCGATGTCGACCAAGGACTTCGATGCGCTCGCGAAGGCGCTCGACGCGACCGCAGGGCTCGCTCCGCCCGGGTACGGCAATTGGGTCTCGATCTCGCGCGACGGCGCGAAGGCGGCGCGCGATCAAAACCTCGACGGCGTGAAGGCGTCTTGCAAGGGCTGCCACAACCAGTACCAAGAGCGTTACAAGAAGGAGCTGCGCACGCGTAAGATCTAGGGATGGCGCTGCGTCCCTCCGTCCCGAGCGTCTCGCTGCGATCGGGACCGCGCGTCGGGCGACCGACCGGGCGCTTCACGCAGCATCGTCGACTCGACAAGCTGCGCGAAGTTCTCACGGCGCATCCGGGCGGGCTCTTGCTGGAGGATCTCGCGGGGCTCCTTCGCGTGACGCCGCGGTCGGTGCGACGGTACTTGCGCGAGCTCGATCGCGCGACGGAGCTCGAGTCGGTCGAGACGACGCCGGGCGGCGCGCACACGTGGCGAATCAAACCGAGCGAGCGCGGACGCACGGTCGCGCTGAGGCGCGCGCAAGCGTACGGGCTCCTCGCGGCGCGCCGCGTGTTCGAGCCGATGAAGGGCTCGGCGCTCTACGACGAGCTCGACGTCGTCATGCGGCAGGTGCTGCAGATCGCGCAGCGTCCGACGCGCACCGCGGGGGAGGTCCCGAGCGACAACGGCCTCGAAGATCGCTTCGTCTACGTCGCGTCGCCCGCGAAGAGCTACGCCGCGCGCGCCGAGGAGCTCGACGATCTCTTCCAGTGCGTCGCCGAGCTGCGCGTGATGCGCTTTCGTCATCGCGCGCATCCGCTCGACGGACGCGGCGAGCGCGTGACCGCGCATCCGTTCGCGCTCCTCGTCCACCGCGGCGCCGTCTTCTGCGTCGCGCACGACGTCGACCGCGACGAGCTCCGCATCTTCGCGTTCGATCGCATGGCCGAAGTGCACCCGAGCGATCACGAACGCTTCGTCCTCCCCGAAGGCTTCGACGCGAACGATCACGTCCACGGCGAGCTCGGGCTCTCCGCCGAGCGCGTCGGCGCCGGCGTGCGCGTCCTCGTCGAATTCGATCCGCGCGCCGCCGAAGAGGTGCGCACCCGTCGCTACCACCCGACCCAAAAAATCGCGACTGCGCCCGACGGTCGGCTGCGCCTCTCGATGACCGTGCCGTCGCTCGACGACGTGCGCGCGTGGGTGCTCGGGTTCGGCGGTGCCGCACGCGTCATCGAGCCCGAAGAGCTGGCGCACGACGTGGTGCGCGAGCTGAAGCGCGCGTTGTCGCGGTACGCCTGACCGCGCGCCGTCAACGCGCCCCAGCGACGACGGCGCCGCGTCGCATGCCGCCCCGCGTCGCTCAGCGATTTCCGTCGCAGTCGAGGCCGTTCGGCGAGCAGACGTACGTCACGGTTCGTCCGCAACCGGACGCCGTGTAGACCCGCGCGCGCCGCGACGACTCATCCCGATCGTAGTCGACATCTACGTGAGATTCGGGGCAACCAAGGGCGCCCGAGGCGTTGTTTTGGAGGTAGTACGGCTCCGACGCGCACCCGGCGAGTGCGGTGGCGCCGACGAGGAAACCCAGGCTGACGACGAAGCGCATGCATCGCGTCATCGCAACCGTCATGCCGCGCGCCTCGCCGCAGTTGCGGACCCACCTTTCCCATGGGAAAAGGCGGGAGATCATGGCCACGCAACCTCTCACCGTCCTAAACCCAAATCACGATCCCATCGTCGCCAAGAAGCCCGCGGTCGACCCGACGTCGCTCACGCACAAAGAGCTTCGCAGCGACGCCTTCTGGACACGCATCCCGTCGTACAAGGACGTGACCGAGGCGCAGTTCCTCGATCATGCGTGGCAGGCGAAGAACTCGATCACGAAGATCGCGAAGCTCATCGAGACGGTGCAGCCGCTCGTGCCGGCCGGGTTCATCGACGACGTCGAACAAGGGATGAAGCACGCGCCGATGAGCGTGCGCGTGAGCCCGTACTTGCTCAGCCTCATCAATTGGGACGAGCCGTACACGGATCCGCTGCGCATCCAGTTCTTCCCGCTCGGGTCGCGCCTGCTTCCGGATCACCCGAAGCTGAATCTCGATTCACTCCACGAGCAGGCCGACGCGCCGGTGCCGGGGCTCACGCATCGCTATCCGGACAAGGCGCTCTTTCTGCCGCTCGACACGTGCCCGGTGTACTGCCGCTTCTGCACGCGCAGCTACGCGATCGGGCTCGACACCGACGAGGTCGAGAAGGTCAACCTCAAGGCGAACGACGAGCGCTGGAAGCGCGCGTACGCGTACATCGCGTCGCGCCCGGAGCTCGAGGACATCGTCATCTCCGGCGGCGACGCCTACCAGCTTCGCGCGCAGCAGCTCACCGACATCGGCGAGGCGCTCCTCGCGATGCCGAACGTGCGGCGCATGCGCTTCGCGACCAAGGGTCCGGCCGTCATGCCGATGAAGATCCTGACCGACGACCCCTGGTTCGAAGCGCTCAGCGGCATCGTCGAGAAGGGGCGCAAGCTCCACAAAGAGGTCGTGCTCCACACGCACTTCAATCATCCGAACGAGATCACCGAGATCACCAAGCGCGCGATGGACCGCCTCATGGAGCGCGGAATCACCGTGCGAAATCAGTCGGTGCTCCAGCGCGGCGTGAACGATCAGCCCGACACGATGACGCTCCTCGTGCGCCGCCTCGGCCACGTCAACGTGCACCCGTACTACGTCTACGTGCACGATCTCGTGAAGGGGGTCGAAGATCTCCGCACGAGCGTCGACACCGCGCTCCACATCGAGAAGCACGTCCGCGGATCGACCGCCGGATTCAACACGCCGGTGTTCGTCGTCGACGCGCCCGGCGGCGGCGGCAAGCGCGACGCGCACTCGTACGAGTATTACGACCGCGACACCGGCGTGAGCGTCTACACCGCGCCGAACGTGAAGCCCGGCCAGTTCTTCCTCTACTTCGATCCGCTCCACCAGCTCAGCACGCACCAACAGCGCCGCTGGGGCGATCCCGCCGAGCAAGAGATCATGGTCGCCGACGCGCTAGCCAAAGCAAAAGTCCGCGCGCGCTGAGCGACGAGCTCTCCTACAAAAAAAACCCGCCGAGATGCCGGATTCGAAGCGCGGAGGAGGTCGGTCATCCGCGCCCTTGTCGGGCGTCTCGGCGGTGAAGTGTCGTGTGCGACCCAACGCAAGATCTGCTCCGCCGGAGCCATCGACGATCGCGCATCTACTGCGGCGCGATCCGTGCACCGCGCTCGCACGGTCCAGCGCAAATTGCGCCGGCGTGCACGCGCGAGTCTATGTGGCTCGCCCACGCGACGCGGCGCCACGTGTTCATGCGAAGGTGAACGTGTACGACTTTGGTACAAGAACGCGCCCGCCGCGCGACGTGATCGAGGGCTAACGCGCGAGCGCGTGGTCGGGGTATTTCGCCTTGAGCGTACCGTCGACGCTTGTCGCTTCGGCGCCAAGCCCGAGAGCGCGCAGCGCCTGTGCTTCGAGCGCGAGCTCTTCCGGCTCGAGCAAGTGCGACGGAAGCTGTCGCGCGGCGCGAACGGCGCGCAGGGCGGCCGCGGCGTCGCCACGCGCGAGCGCGCTGCGCGCCTCGGCGACGAGCGAAGCCTCGCGCATGAGGTAGTCCTCGGCGGAGACGACGGGGAGCGGGCGGCCAACGGGCCGCGCAGAGGCTGCGCTCGCGGTCGTCGTCGCCGTCGGAGTCGTCGTCGGGATCGTGGTCGTCGTCGCCGTCGGAGTCGCGGTCGCCGTCGTGATCGCGGTCGCCGTCGTGATCGCGGTCGTGGTCGCCGCCGCGCTCGCCATCGTCGCGGACGTCATCGCCGCGACGATCTGCGCCTGCGCTTCCGGCACGGGCGTAGGCGGCCGAACGTGCATCGCGGTCAGCGCGAGACCGATGGTCACCGCGCTCCCGAGGAGCGCGCCGCTCACGAGAAGCTTCGCCGCGCCGATCGTTCCCGCCGCGCCGCCGATGCTCGCCGCCGCTCCCACCACAGGAGCCGGCGCCGTCGACACACCCGCGCCGACGCCCGACGCGGTCACGCCCGCCGCCCCCGCCGCGAGCCCCGACGCCGCCGACACGCCGCTCCAGATCTGCGCGCGCGAGGCGAACGACGGCGCCTCGGCCTTCGCGCTCTCGATGAGCGCGCGCGTTTGTGTAGAGAGCTCGATCATCGCTCACCTCCACTCAGCGCCGACTCGAGCTCGGTGCGCGCCACGCGCAACCTCGAGTAGACCGTGTTCAGGGGGATGCCGAGGATCTCGGCAATCTCCGGCGCCGTCATCTCTTCGATCTCGTGAAGCACGAGCACCGCGCGTCGCCCGACATCGATGGTCGAGAGCGCGCGATCGAGCCGTCCGATCGCCTCGCGCCGCGCGAGATCGTCGGCTTGCGACGCTTCCACCGACTGCGTCTGCAACGAATCGCCGCCATCGGGCTCTTCGGGATGACGACGTCGATGTCGCCGAGCATCCGAAGCGACGCGCAGCACGATCTGAAAGAGCCACGCACGCGGACCGTGCCCGCGATCTTCGAAGTCGCCGAAGCGGCGGTGCGCGATGACGAACACCTCTTGCGCCTTGTCGTCGGCCTCGGCTACGTGGACGCCGAGCCGGCGGAGATTTCGCCATACGAAGTCGACGTGCTGCTCGTACATCGAGCGGAACGCACGCGCGAGATCGCGCTCGGTCCGGGCGACAGGCGGCGGCATGCTCGGGCACAGCTCGATCGACGAGGTTGGCGCCTCGGGAATCGCGAGGACGCGCGCCGCAAGCTCGGGGCTCATCGCACGAAGATGGCCGCTCGTCCCCGTATCCGTCGCGCTCATCGCACTCTCCACGCGAGCGCGAGCTCGACGCGCGCGTTGAAGAGCGGCGGATCGACGCGCGCGCCGAACGCGGGATCGTAGAACGACTCGCGGACGACGTTGAGCCCGCCGACGCCGCGGATCTCGACGGAGAGATCGCCGGCGAGCTCGCCGCGAAGACCGAGCGTCGGTCCGAGTGCGAGGAACGGAATCGTGCGCGCGGCGCTCTGCGGCGGCGTGCCGTCGGCGAAGCTCGACGTCGACCCGCTGTGATCGAAATGCAAAAACCCGATGTCGGCGCCGCCGCACAAATCGAGCTGCATCCCGCGTCGATCCATGTAGAGCCCCGGAACGCGGATGCACGTGTCGAAGCGCGTCACGCCCCACGTCCCGTAGACGTCGCCCGTCGGCTTGAGCGACTCCATCGTTCGTCCGAACGCGACGGTCGGTCGCAAGAATACGCCGTTGCCGACCTCGAAGACCGTGAACACCTGCGGCCCCGCGAGGACGCCGGTGCCGGTGCCGCCCATCAAGAAAGACGCGACGCCGATCTCGAGCGAGCGACTCCCCGCATCGTGCTTGAGGAGCGGGAACGCTTCCGGCGACGGCTTCTCGTGCGGCGCGGGCGCGGGCCACGGAACGAGCGGTTCGGGCGCACCGAGCTTGACCGGCGCGGGCGCGGGCGGAGGCGGGGCGTCCTTCGCTTTGTCGACCTCCGCATCGAGCACGAGCGACGCCCACACACCGACGGCGCGAGCGAGCGCCGCGCACTCCGGTGTCGCCCGCGAGAAGACGCGATGCGCGACCGGCGCGCCGTGCTCGTCGGTGATCTCCCCTTCCGCGCGCAGCCCCGTCGCATCTTTCGCGAAGCGCAGCGTGACGTTCCACGCAGCGCGTGGCGCACGGCTCGGCGCGAGCGTGCGTCGCAAGAGCTCCTCGGCGCGCCCCGCATCCGAGCACGGAGCGGGCTGCGCAAAGACGATCTGCGGCGGCTCGGCGTAATCCACGTCTTCTCCTTGGCGATGGCCGGCGTCGCCTTTCTCCGTCATGGGCCGCTCGGCTCGGATTGTCGACCGAAGGTCCTCATTCGGATGACACGCGAGCACCGCTCTCACTTGAAATAACCGTCCTACCTGGTCTCCATCCCCGAGCCGCGAATGATCCACCCACGCCATAAACAAACAGTAGTGATCGCGAATTCTTCGGTGATTTTACAAGCTCACGGTTGGCCTTGCCCGTGCAATGTCCCGAGAACCGATGCTTCGAGTCCTCACCCCGTTCGTCGTCGTAGCCGCTGCGCTCGCGGTCGTCGCGTGCGGCGACGGCTCGGTCGGCGATCTGAACGGGTTGCCGTTCACGCCCGGGACGGGCAGCGGCGGCACGGGCGGCTTGGGTGGCGGCGGCGGCGGAACGACCGGCGACGGCGGGACCACCGGCGGTCCCGGCCCGGCCGAGGTCGCGTACCGCGGGCTCGCCGCGGATCTCGTCACGGCGTGCGGCGGTGCGTGTCACTCCGACGGCAAAGGCAACGCGCCCGCGTACCTCGCGACGCCCGACTCGTACAAGACGATCAAGGCGTTCAAAGGGATCGTCGTGAAGGACGTCGCGACGAGCTCGCTCCTCACGAAGGGGCGTCACGAAGGACCGGATCTCGTCGATCCGCTCCGCGGGAAGATCTACGCGTGGCTCGATCTCGAAGCGAAGGCGCTCTCCGAGATCGCGCTCCCGGCGACCGAGGTGTTCACCATCACGCCCGGCGCGAACTCGATCGACATCTCGAAGGGCGGCACGGGCATCACCGGCGCGAAGCTCCTCTTCAACGCGCAGATCAACGGCACGATCGTCACGCTGCTGAACATGCAGCTCGTCGCGCCGGCGACCAGCGGACTCCACATCGTGTTCCCGGTGTTCGACATCGTGCACGAGAAGGGCGAGCCGACGCGCGACACGAGCTTCTCCAACGCCGACCAGACGATCGCGCCGGGCCAGACCGCGACGCTCAACCCGGGGATCCTGATCCTCACGAGCTTTGCCGCGACGGACAAGATGAAGATCGAGTTCACGAAGCTCGAGCCGGGCACGGTCATGATGGACGGAGGCACGACGACGCAGAGCGGCTGCAAAGCGGTCGCGTCGTTCGTGACGAACGCGGTGCCGGCGATCAACCAGAACGGTTGCCTCAACTGCCACAACGCCGGCGGCTCGGGGAACGCTTCACTCGATCTCTCGGCGCTCGGTCGCACTCCCGCGGACAACGCGAAGGCGTGCGCGCAGATGCTCTCGAAGGCGGACCCGAACAACGCCGCGCAGAGCGACATCATTTTGGCGCCGACCGGCGGCGTCGCGAATCACCCCTTCAAGAACGCTTCGGCCAACTACGCGCAGATGATCGAAGCGTGGCTCGTGAACGAGAAGTAGCGACCAAGTCGAACGACATGGAGCAGACGATGGAGCTATCGACGAAAGAGAAGACGATGAGGAGCGGGGCCGTTCGCGGCGTCGCCCTCCTCGCGGCGCTCGGAGTGAGCGGTGTGCTCATCGCGTGCAGCACCGACGACGGCACGTCGCTCGGCGGCGGCGCGACGGGCGGCGGCACCGGCTCGCCCGTTCCGGCGATGACGGCTCCTCCGGCTCCGACGGCGGGCGGCGGCGGCACGACCGGCCCTGGCAGCGGTGGCGATCCGCACGCGGGCGACAACCCGAACATCGCGCAGCGCGAGATCAACTACGGCGAAGCGCTTCGCACCGCGAGCTTGAAGCTCGTCGGCGCGTTGCCGTCGCTCGCCGACATCCAGTCGCTCGCGTCCGCGGGCACCGGGACGTTCGCGAAGGCGGCGTACGAGCAGAAGATCGACGCGCTCCTCGCCGATCCTCGCTTCGCGCAGATGCAGATCACGTGGTGGCGCAACACGCTGAAGACCGGCGGCGGCGGGATGCCGAGCTTCGACACCGCCGCGGTGTTCGCCGCGTCCGTCGTCATCGGCGACCGCCCGTACACCGACCTCTTCACGGCGACGAGCAACACGTGCCCGACGTTCGCGAACGGAACGTTCACGCCGGCGAGCTGCGGCTCCACCGTCACAGCCGGCATCCTCACCGACCCGGGCTTGATGGCGCAGTACTACTCGAACATGGCGTTCCGCCGCGCGCGGTTCGTTCAAGAGACGTTCGTCTGTACGAAGTTCCCCGCGGAGTACTCGAAGACGCCGGTGCCGATGGGCTCGTCGCTCTACACGAGCCCGTGGGACTTCACGACGATCACCGGCGGCGCGACGGCGAAGATCAACTTCCAGGATACGTCGGCCGTCATCTGCGCCAACTGCCACACGACGATGAACCACATCGCGCCGCTCTTCGGTCACTTCGACGCGAAGGGGGTGTACGACCCGCAGAAGATCAGCGTCATGACGCCGATCACGCCGCCGACGACGACGACGATGGCGGACTGGCTCCCCGCCGGTCAGGGGCTCGCGTGGCGAAACGGAACGCCGATCACCGACCTGCCGAGCCTCGGCACGGCGATGGCGGCGGATCCCGACATCGCGCGCTGCGCCGTCAACCGCGTGTGGGACTGGGCGTTCTCGCGCGGCGACATCGTCAACGACCTTGCGACGATTCCGTCTGTCGTCACCGACGACCTCACGAAAGATTTCACGACGAACGGGATGAAGATGAAACGCCTCATCCGAAACGTCTTCACCTCCGACGACTTCGTCCGGTTCTAGAGAGGAATGGGTCCCATGAATCGAGCTCTACTCTCTGTCCTGGCCGCTACGCCGATCGCGCTCGCGATCGCCGGCTGCGGCTCCGACGCCACGAACGACCATCTGCTCAACCAGGGCGGTGGCTTTGCGACGGATCCCGACTCGCTCGCAGGCGGCGTCGGCGGAACGTTCGAGCACCAAGCGGCCTCGGTCGGCCCCGACAACGGCGTCACCGATCCCGGCGTGAAGAAGGTCGAGGATCAGACCGTTGGATCGCCCGAGGTCGTCGCGCGCATGCACGGCACACAGAAGCTGCCGTACGCGACGCTCGGAAGTGTCCTCGCCGATCTCGGCGTCAACGTGCAGGCGCAGCAAGGCGCAGGCGGCCTCTACAAAAGCGGAACGTCGTCGCTCGGCGTGCCGAACTACGCGAACCGCGTCCCCGAGCAGCTCGTGCCGTCGACGTCGTCGCTCGCGAAGCAGTTCGACATCTTCACGGCGGCCGCGCCCGAGGTCGTCGCGAACATCGCGATGTCGAAGCGCTGCCCGGCGGTCGTGCTCGTGATGAACAACCAGTTCACGCCCGAAGGCATCAGCTGCCTCCTCGGCAAGCCGGCGCGTCCCGAGCACGTGACGCTCGCGAACCAGCTCGTCACCGAAGCCACCACACCGCAGCTCGGCATCCAGATCGCGGTCGCCGCGCTGCTCAGCGCAGCGCACACGTCGGAATAGGGAGAACGGCCATGATCGATCCGCGTCTGTCGCAGCTCTCTGGTCCTCACCGGCGTCAGTTCCTCAAGTGGAGCGCCACGGTCGCTGCGCTGCTCGGGCTCGAGCGGTCGCGCTTTCTCGACGTGCTCTCGTCGTCCTCCGGATCGGCGATGGCCGACGAAGGCGCGTGCAGCAAGACGAGTAAATCGGTTCACCTCGTCGCAGGCAACGGCGGGCTCGCGTGGTTCACGCAGCTCTTCCCGTACGTCAACGTCGCGAAGGCCGGCGGCAACACCGTGTCGTTTCATGGTCCGCCGACGGAGGTGAAGGACGCGCCGACCGACATGCCGTCGGTCTACGGCAAGTACTCGCCGTTCCAGACGCTCGGTAAGAGCAAGCAGATGACGATGTTCATCGCGGGCGTGAATCAGACGCACACGAACACGCCGAACACGGGACTGCAGCTCGGCAACAACGGTCTCATCGCGTCGATCGCGTCGATCCAAACGGTGAACCCGACGTTGCTGCCGGTCATGGCGATCAATCCGTTCGTCTTCGGGACGGCGCCGGGCGCTCCCGCGGTCGCGACGGTCGCGAACCCGGCCGGGCTCGTCGATCTCTTCAACAGCGCGGCGTCGAAGACCGTGCTCCTCGATCCGAAGAACGCCGCGTTGAGCGAGGCCTACTACAAAGCGTTCTTGCAGCTGAACGCGGCCGCGCCGCGGACGTCGACGGTGAAGACGTACAACACGGGCAAGGTCGCCGCGAACCTCCTCGGGAAGAACCTCTCCGATCAGCTCAAGGTGCAGCCGGCGGACGAAGCGCGGTACGGCGTCGGGCAGGGCACGCCGACCAACGTCATGGACATCGCGCACGGCTTCATCATCGCGATCAAGGCGTTCAAGCTCGGGCTCACGTCGTCGCTCATCATGCCGGCGATGCGCGACGATCCGCACCAGGCGTTCGCGAACATGACGACACTGAACAACACCGTCATGCTGCTCGGAAAGATCTTCGACGCCTTCCTCGCGGACGCGCTCGCGACGCCGGATCCGTCGTGCCAGAACAAGACGCTCGGCGACAACCTCGTCTTCACGATCACGGGCGACACGCCGAAGTCGGCGCTCGATCGTCAGGGTTGGGGCGACGGGACCGAGTCCAACCACAACGTGGTCTACGCGTTCGGCAACGGCCAGCTCAAGACCGGCTGGTTCGGCGATCTCGCACTGAACAAGACGGTCAGCACGTGGGATCCGACCACGGGACGCGCCATTCCGGGCGGAAACAGCGCGCAGATGGGCACTCCGGCCGCGGCGGCCGTCGCGTTTGCCGTGTCCAAGGGCGATATGCGCCGCATTCAGGACTTCGGCGTCAGCGTCCCGGACGGCCCGGTCAACAAGACGCTGATGTGATTCGATCACACACCTAGCGAGGGAGCTTTCCCCTCGATAAGCTAGCGGTCCATGGATCCGAAGCCGAACACGGCTGAAGACGCGCTCATCGGGCGTGTCATCGATGAGAAGTTTCGGATCGACGCCTTCTTGGGACGTGGAGCGATGGGCGCGGTGTATCGCGCGACCCAGCTCATGTTGAAGAAGAAGGTCGCGATCAAAGTGATGAACCCCGACCGTCCGGCCGACGGCGCGTACGCGGCCCGCTTCAAACGCGAAGCAAAAGCGGCGGCGCGAATGGATCACCCGAACTCGCTCCGCGTGATCGACGTCGGCGACGACAACGGGCTCCTCTACATCGCGATGGAGTACATCGAAGGGCGCGATCTCTTCCACACGTTGAAGGAAGAGTTCCCGCTCTCGAAGGAACGCATCTGCGGGATCTTGTCGCAGGCGCTCGCCGCGCTCGCCGTCGCGCACGAGATGGGCGTCATCCATCGCGATCTCAAGCCGGAGAACATCATGCTCCTTCCGGCGAAGGACGACGAAGGGAACACGTACGAGCTCGTGAAGGTGTGCGACTTCGGCATCGCGAAGATCCTCGACAGCGGCAAGGACGATGAAGACGGTCCGCGCGGGAGCAGCGCGGCGACGCACACCGGGACGCTCACCGCGCACGGGATGCTCATCGGGACGCCCGAGTACATGTCGCCCGAACAGGCGCGTGGCGAGCCGGCCGATGCGCGCAGCGACATCTACGCGATGGGCGTGATCTTGTTTCAGCTGCTGACGGGGCGATTGCCGTTCATCGCGAACAGCAAGATTCGTCTCGTCATCAAGCACGTCGAAGAAGTGCCGCCGACGCCGAGCGACATCGACTCGCGCGTCGATCTGAAGCTCGAAGCGATGTGCATGAAGTCGCTCAACAAGCGTCCCGAGGATCGCTTCCAGACGGCGCGTGAGATGCGCGCGGCGCTGAAGGAAGCGCTCGACGGACACGGCAGCGTGCGCTTGCGCGTGCCCAGCTCGGTGCCGCCCCCCCCGAAGCGCGACTCGGGTCGACCGAGCACGCCACCGGGTGGATCTCCTAGCCAGATGCACGCGGCTGCGCAGCGAACGTCCTCGCAGTCCGGCCGCACCGCGTCAGGCGCGCGGTCGCTCGGGCCCGAGAGCCAGCGCGTCACCGCAGCGACGCGCATGCCGCAAGAGCCACTGCACACGGCCGACACGATGGATCCCGGAGAAGCGGCGCTCGCGATCAAAGAAGCGCGCGAACGACTGAACAGCTCGCGGCCGCCATCGGATTCGAATCCTCCGCTCGCCGGCTCGTCGGCGGAGATCGTGACGGTTCCTCCGTCCGCGGTGCCGTCGGTGTCGTCGACGACGAACACCGTTCCGCCGAAAGCGGGGCCGGCGCCCGCGAGGGGGGGCATCGGCCCGATTCTGTTCGCGATCGTCGCGACCGCGATCGTCGTCACCGCGATCATGCTCGCGACGCGCTGAACGAAGCACGATTCCCACGCGCTGTGGCGTGTTGGTCGTAGCCGGCCCTCGCGCTAGCGGGAAATTTGCGTCAGAGGCGCGTGCCGCGTGTAGGCAAGGATCTTGCGACGCCTTCGGATATGCAACGGATGATCACGGCTGCGCTTCGCAAGCTCTCCCCCGTTCACCGCGACGTCGTGCTCTCCGTGGACGTGAACCAAATCGCGGACGCGCCGTCGTGCGCGGTGTTCACGCGCGTCGGAGAAGTGGACATCGACGAAGCGCTCGACATCTCGCACGAGACCGAAGCCGCGCGTTGCGTGATGCAGCACAGGTTGAACTGCGGCGACTGGTGCATCGCCGGTCGCGTCGATGGCAAGCTCGCGTTTTACGCGTGGGTGATGTTTGGCGCGATGGAGATCGGCGCGCGTGTCCGACCGGTGCCGAACGAATACGCGTTCAGTTACAAGCTCCACGCTGCGCCGGAGTATCGACGCCGCGGGATCGCTTCGGCCTACTACGCCTTTCTGAAGCGTGAGCTCTCCAAGGACGGGCGGCGCGACCACGTCGTCGCGTCGATCGCCGCGGATGACGAGGCATCGCGTCGGCTTCACGTGCGGTGCGGCTTCGCCAGCCTCGGCTCCGTGTGGACGATGCGCGGAACCACGCGCGCGGTGGCCACCGACAGCGTCGTGCAGCTCGTCGACGAGGCGGACGCGCGGCAGAGCTCGCATCCGATGGCGATGCCGATCCGCGCCTGACCGTTCGCGCGCGACACGAGCTCTACAGTCGCAAAGGCGCGTACGATTTTTCACGGTGGAGTCAGCCGTTGATCGACCGTAAATGGCCGGGTAGCGCGCGTTGGCGCGGTCCTACCCCGGGCGTCGGTGTGCCACCAAACGTCGACGGTCGCGCTCGCGTTCGATCGTTGGCTCGCTAACTTACCCGCCGACAGGAAAGCGGTGGGGCTGGCGTGGTGCCGTCTCGCGCTGAGGACCTGCTACGCGCGTCGCTCCACGCGGTGTGTCTAGCGCATTGAGGAGGCTGCTCCATATGCGAAGTTCCATTCTTCATCTCTCGGTCGCGAGCGCGTTCGCGCTGACCGCAGCGTGCTCCGACGCAGCGACGAGCGTCTGGAGTGCGACGGCGAACAACGACGACTCCACCACCAACGGCGACGGCGGCTCGGATCTGGAGCGGCGTCGACGTGACGCCGGCGTAGGCGCCGACAGCGGCAACACGGGCAGCGACGCGGGCACCGTTGGAAGCGACGCGGGGACCGTTGGAAGCGACGCGGGCGTCGCGAGTGATGCGGTCGCGCCGCCGCCGAACGCGAATCTTCCGCCGTGTGTTCCAGGGAGCGGGACCGATTACCAAGTTGGCCCCGGCGCCGGTCAGCTCGCGTCGATCGCGCAAGTGCCGTGGAATCACCTCGTCGCGGGCGACACGGTCCGCATCTTCTGGAGACAGGCCCCGTACAAAGAGAAGTTTCTCGTCACCGGTCACGGCACCGCGCAGAAGCCGATTCGTGTGTGCGGCGTGAAGGGCCCGCAAGGACAGCGACCGATCATCGACGGCAAAGGCGCGACGACGGGCGCCGGGATCAACTACGGAACGCAGATCCTCAACCAGACGCGCAACGTGATCCTCGTCATGGGCGCAGCGGGCAACTACCAAGACGCTCCCGAGTACTTGAACATCGAAGGGCTGGAAATCACCGGCCAGTACTCGACGTACTCGTTCACCGACAACACGGGCACGTCGCGTCCGTACGATGCCGCGAACTTCGCGGCGTGTCTTTGGATCGAGCGCGGGCATCACGTCGTCGTCCGCGACAACGTGATTCACGATTGCGCCATCGGCGTCTACTCGCGTTCGATCGATCCCGATCGGCCCGGTGAGGACTTCTTGCTGACGAAGGATCTCCTCCTCAGTCACAACTGGATCTACGAGTCGGGTGTCGTCGGCGACGAGCACGAGCACACGACGTACATCCAGACCGTCGGCGTCACGTACGAGTTCAATCACTACGGTCCGCTTCGCAACGGCGCGCTCGGCGGCGCGCTGAAAGATCGATCCGTGGGCACGGTGATTCGCTTCAACTTCATCGAAGAGGGTGCGCGCTCACTCGACTTGGTCGAGGCCGAGGACTACGCCACCGCCGCCGTTCCGGATCCGGCGTACCGAACGACGTTCGTCTACGGCAACGTCATTCGCGCGCTCGGTTCGCGTGGAACGCCGATTCACTACGGCGGCGATCACCACGGCGCTGCGCCGGGATCGAACTGGGGAGAGCCGATCTTCCGAAAGGGGACGCTCTACTTCTTCGACAACACGCTCGTCCTCACGGACGCGGGGTCGTTCGGGATCTTCGACATCTCGACGACCGACGAGCACGCCGAAGTGTTCAACAACGTGTTCTATGCATCGCAGGGGCAGTTCTATCTGCGTCGCAGCTACGGCGAGGTCGGCTCGACGACCGCCGTCGGTGGCGGGACGATGAACCTCGGCAAGAACTGGATCACGTCGGGTTGGCTCGCGCAGAGCCCTTCGAATCCGCTCGCCGGCTCCGTGCTGACGGGGACGCAGAATCTCATCCAGGGGAGCGCGGCGCCGATCGATCTCGCGACCTTCGCGCCGCTCGCGGGCGCGGCCATTCGCGACGTCGCGGCCGCGCCACCTGCCCCCGCAGCTCCGTACCTCGTCGACTACCAGTACGATCCGACGATGGGCGGCACGCCACGAACGGTGCACGGAAGCGCTGCGGACTTGGGCGCGATCGAGGGCAACTGATTCGGTGAGGAGTCTTTTGCATCAGGCGTGAGGTCGGCCCGTCCAACGGGTCGACATGCCTCCCACCTCGCACACCAGGATCGGCCGCGCCCTCGCCGTGGGCGCGGTCGTCTTCGTCGGCGCCGCCCTCGCGGCGTGCGGGGCTGGAAGCGCGGCGACTCCCGGCGGTCGCGCCGATCCGAACGCGGCGGTTGGATCATCGGGTAGCGGAGGCGGAGGCGGCGTCGCGGCGGCGTGTCCGGTGGGGCCCGCCGACGCGCCGTTCCTCGTCGACGGCGACACCGCCACGCGCACCTACTTCGCGACCATGGGTCGACGCGACGTCGTCTTCGTTCGCTACGACGGTCACACGCTCAACGTGCTCGACGGTTGCCGCGACGAGCTCGCGCCCGGTTCGCTCGGCGCCTACGGAGTGGTCGACGAGAAGGCGGGGCCGACGCAGACGCTCGACGTCGCGGACGCGGCGACGATGTGCGCGAAGCTACCGCTCGCTTCCGCCGCGTTCGGTACGCGCGTTCGTGGCGGCGAAGGGCTCCACCTCACGTACTACGTGAGCGGCACGCGCACGGCGACGCGCGCGGCGATCGACGAGCGCGATCTCAAGCGCTTTCCCGGATGCGGAGGCGCGACGCATTTCGTCTACGCCTACGACGTCGGCGCGCTCGCGCTCGCGTCCGCGCACTCGCTCACGGCGCCGGAGCAGAAGGCCGGCGACTTCGCGTCGTGCTCGCCGTCCGGCTCGATGGGTCGCACGCCCGATGCGTGCATGGTGCCGATTCGCGTCGCGCTCCGCCCGATCACCCCGGCCGCGCCGGGTGCACCGGCGACGCCGGAGCCCGCGCGCATCACGGTGCCCAACGACACCGAGACGTCCATCTGGGTCGCGCAGCAAAAGCTGACGTCGCGCGACGGCCCGGTATGCATCGCCGCGCTCGACATCCACGACAAGCTCGACGCGCGCCCGCATTCGGCGTCGACCGATCCGACGTCGGGATGGTCCGCGATGATGCGCGCGCAGTGCTTGATGCTCGCGGGCCAGTGCGACGCCGGCAAGCAGCTCTTTCGCGCGGCCTGGACCACCCAGCACCCGAACGAAGACGCCTCGCGCACGCAGACCATCGTCGACGTCTATGCCGGCAAGAACTGCCAAGGCGCGAACCTCACGCCGCGCGATCGTTTCGTGCGAGCGCGCATGACGCTGCAAGACGGCGCGTGGACGACGAAGATCTCGCCCCAGGCATGCATGAGCGCCTACCGCGAGCTGATTGCACTGCGAACAACGGTCACGCCACGCGACGAGGACGACGCGCTCGTGAAGGATCCGCTGCTGTTCGCGATGACCGCGGCGCCGAACTGCCTCGCGCGCGCCGGCGACTGCGACGGCGCCTACGTCGTCTATCGCGAGATCGTCACGGCGCAGTACCCGAACGCGGCATGGACGAAGGACGAGGCGATGGTGCGCCGCCAGTTTCTCTCGAGCGTCCGGAAGTGCAAAAGCTGAAGCGGCGCGCGACCCGGTCTTACTTCACCGCGTCCGAGAACTCTTTCCAGTCGATCGTCTTGTCGGCGTTGGTGTCGAGCGCAGCAATGACGCCCTTGACCCAAGCGCCGCGCGTGAACCCGTTGCCGACGTCGGCGTCCTTGAGCAGCTGCTCGAGCTCGCCCGCATCGATCCGCTGATCACCGTTTTTGTCGTAGGCGTCGAAGAGCTTCTTCATGCTCTC
>JBBQXV010000117.1:0-25463 GCA_038209335.1 Polyangiales bacterium
GCGACGCTCACCGGCGGTCAGGTCATCTCCGAGGAGCTCGGCCTCAAGCTCGAGAACGTCACCATCAGTGACCTCGGACGCGCCAAGCGCGTCAGCCTCGACAAGGACAACACCACCATCGTCGACGGCGCGGGCAACAAGGACACCATCAAGGGGCGCATCGCCGAGATTCGCGCGCAGATCGAGACGACGACGTCCGACTACGACAAAGAGAAGCTCCAGGAGCGTCTCGCGAAGCTCGTCGGCGGTGTCGCGGTCGTCAAGGTCGGCGCAGCGACGGAGACCGAGATGAAGGAGAAGAAGGCGCGCGTTGAAGACGCGCTCCACGCGACGCGCGCAGCGATCGAAGAGGGCATCGTCGCCGGCGGCGGCGTCGCGCTCCTTCGCGCGCAAGCAGCGCTCGACGGTCTCAAGGTGTCGGACGAGCAGAAGTTCGGCATCTCGATCATCAAGCGCGCGATCGAGGAACCCCTTCGTCAGATCGTTCAGAACGCGGGCCTCGAAGGCTCGATCGTCGTGAACAAGGTCCGCGAGGGCAAGGACGACTTCGGTTACAACGCGGCCACGGACACGTACGGCAACCTGCTCGCGCAGGGTGTCATCGATCCGGTGAAGGTCGTTCGTACGGCGCTTCAGAACGCGGCGTCGGTCGCGAGCTTGATGCTCACGACGGAGTGCCTCGTCGCGGAGCGTCCGAAGGAGGAGAAGGCGGCGGGCGGCGGCGGTCACGGCGGCCACGGCCACGGCGACTTCTAAACCGAGCTACGAGCAAAAGTAACGAGAGCAGGCCTCGGACTTCGGTCCGGGGCCTCTTTCTTTTTTGTTCGCGAGGAACGATCGTACGGGAGGGGGAACCGAAACGATGCTCACGAAATTGCGGTGGTCTGCACTCCCGCACGCCGCTTTCACACTCGTCCTTGCATCAACGACCGCATGCAGCGGCTCGAGCTCGGACGCGAGCCTCGTCGGTACCGACGACGCCGGATCGACGGACGCCGCGAGCGCTCACGACGCGGCGATCGCCATCGAGGCTTCGCTGACAGACTCGAGCGCCGCCGACGCGCTCGCGGATGGCACGTCCGACGCCGACGCGACGACGCCCTGCATGTCCGACGCCGGCGCCGGTCCGGTGCAACGCGTGTGCGTTCACTTTGGCGCGGACGACGACGAGTGCGACGGCCACCACGACGTCGCGACATTTCCGGCGAACGGGATCGGCGGCAACGGCTTCGACGACGACTGCGACGGCCTCGTCGACGAGGGCTGCGGGTGCACCGCGATCGGCGCGACGAAGGAGTGCTACCTCGTCCCCGCCTCGCAGACCGCGCTCGCCAAGCCGGTCGGCTGGTGCGCGCATATCTCGCGAGGAACCGTCGACTGCGTGAAGCGCGTGACGGACACGAGCGCGCACTGGAGTGGGCAGTGCCGCGGCGCGCAGCCTCCGCTCGCCGACGATCTGTGCGCTCCGGGCGACTTCGATTGCGACGGCAAGGAGCAGAACTCGAAGACGCAAGATTGCGTCTGCGATCCCGGCACCGTGCTCTGTCCGACGACGGTGCTCGAGACCATCCCGTATCCGCCGCCCTCGGCCCTCCCGCTCCAAGTCGACGCGACGACGTGGTTCAAGCAGCCAAGCGACGCCGCGCTTGCGACCGGCTGGAAGTGGACGCTGCGCGGCGGCGATTGCGACAACGTCCTCCCGCACCCGACGTTCGGGATCTACACCAGCGCGAACGGTACCGGTGTGCCGCCGGGAATCCAGAGCGACACGCTTGGTAGCACCGGCAAAGAGCACGGCATCGTCATGCAGGCACAAGCGACCGCGGTCTACCCGGCGTTCGCGCTGAGCGGCGACTACTTGCTGGAAGGGGAGCTCGATCTTCGCGGCCGACACACCGCGTGCGTCGTGAAGATCCGCGTCCGCGCGCCGGGCATCCGCACGGAGGCGTGCTGGGACCTCGAAGGCAACGCCGCGAACCACGCGGATCTCGATCTGCACGTCGCGAAGATCAACGGCTTCGCGCAGTGCCCCACGTCGCGTGGCTGGGGCGAGTCGTGCGCGTCGGAGGATTGCTACTACGCCAACTGCAAGAGCCCGACGCTCGGGATGGCGCCTGCTTGGTACGCCGACTCGCCGGCGAGTGCGTGTGTTGGCTGGGGCTCGGCGTCGACGGGAGCCACGTGCGGCAACCCGCGCCTCGATCGCGACGTCATCGCGTGCGATCGCGCGTTCACGAATCCGAACGACACCGGATCTCCCGGGATGTTCTGCGGAGCCGAGAACGTCAACATCGACCAACCCGTCGACGGCGACAGCTACGCGGTGTCGATGAAGTACTACGGCGGCCTGGGCGCCGCGAAGGCGCGCGTCAACGTCTACTGCGACGGCGCCCGTGTGATGGCGTCGGGATACGATCCGCTCGCGGCCAATGATTACCCGCAGCTCTCGCAAGCCGGATCGAACGACACCGGCGACATGTGGAAGGTCGGTGCGATCACGGCGCACGTCGCGGGAGGCGTCGTGACGTGCAGCGTGTCGTCGACGCAGTCGCAGACGCCGCACCCGGCGACCGACGGATCGAACGCGTACTGCGTGGACAACACCACGACCGACACCCCCGACTGCACGAAGTACCTGATGCCCGGCGGGCTCCAACCGATCGACGCGAACGCGATGTGTTTTCACTGACCGCGAACGAACGCCCGCGTCGAGCGCCGATTCTCCTCCGCTACTGAGAGGTGGCGGAGCAGTGGATCGCCAGTTCCCCGGGATCCCGGAGATCGCGGCGCGTCGCGAGGAGGCCACGACGCGCGATGTCACGCGAGCGAGTGGAAACCTCTCGTCGTGCTGGATCTGCGGAGAAGAAACCGCTAGAAAGCCGCTTGTCGCGTTGCGTCATCGGGCGTGTCGCACCTTTTCACACCGGCGGTCCGATTCTTGGATGGTCGCACGTCCGCGGAATGCTTCACGCCGGTTGTTCAGTCCTAAATGATTCAGTTCTAAACGGTTCCACTTGCACACATGTCGGATACGGGCTACGCCGCCCGCCTCGAATAGTGACGCGATCGCGCGACGCGGGATCGTCTCGAGCCAGGGGAGTGCCATGCAGTTGAAAAAATCGTTTGCCGCTGTCGCCTTCGCTTTCATGGGTGTCGTGATTGCGTCGCCGCTCGCATGCAGCGGCAACAAGAACGGCGCGACGTTCGGGCCGGACGAAGACGCAGGCGTGACGGTCGACGCGACCGACGAGTTCATCTCGATCATTCCGGACGGCGGACAAGGCGAGTCGAGCATCGACGACGGCGGCGGCGTCCTCAACGACGCGAAGCCGGACGTCGACGCGATGAGCTGCACGCCCGACGCGGGCGGTCCGGGACCGGTGCAGCGAATCTGCATCCACTTCGGCGCCGACGACAACGAGTGCGACGGTCACCACGATCTCATCGGCTTCGCGGCGAACGGCAGCGGCGGCAACGGCTTCGACGACAACTGCAACGGGCTC
Source organism: Polyangiales bacterium (assembly GCA_038209335.1). GTDB lineage: Bacteria > Myxococcota_A > Polyangia > Polyangiales > Polyangiaceae > JBBQXV01. The sequence goes on from JBBQXV010000117.1 coordinate 3,504, forward strand.
GTCGACGAGGGCTGCTCGTGCACGGGCATCGGCACGACCAAAGAGTGTTACCTCGTGCCTGCGTCGCAGACGAACCTCGGCAAGCCGGCGGGGTGGTGCGCGCAGAACTCGAAGGGGAGCGTCGACTGCGTGAAGTTCAGCACGGAGTTCGGGGCGCATTGGAGCGGGCAGTGCCGCGGCGCGCAGCCGCCGTTCCCCGACGACATCTGCGCCAACGGCGACTTCGATTGCGACGGCAAGGATCAGAACTCGAAGACGCAAGACTGCACGTGCAAGCCGGGAACGGTGCAGTGCCCGACGAACCCGCTCGACACGGTTCCGTATCCGCCGCCGGGCGCGCTGCCGCTCAAGGTCGACGCGGCGGGATGGTTCACGTCGCCGACCGACGTCGCACAAGCGACGAACTGGAAGTGGACGCTGCGCGGCGGCGACTGCGACAACATTCTTCCGCACCCGACGTTCGGGATGTACCCGACGGCAATCGGGACGGGCGCTCCGGTCGGATCGCAGATCGATACGCTCGGCACGAGCGGCAAAGAGCACGGCATGGTCGCGACGTCGCCGACGATCACGTCGTCGTGGTACCCGGCGTTCTCGCTCAGCGGCGACTACCTCGTGCAAGGCGAGTTCGATCTCTACGGCCAGCATCACTCTTGCCAAATCAAAGTGCAGGTTCGCGCGCCGGGCATTCGCGCCGAGACGTGCTGGGACACGCAGGGCTCGGTCGATCTCGATCTCCACGTCTCGAAGGTGAACGGCTTTGCGTCGTGCGCGACGAAGGGCTGGAGCGACAACTGCGTGAGCGAGGATTGTTACTACGCGAACTGCAAGGCGAGCTCGTTCGGTACGAAGCCCGCTTGGTACGCGGACACGCCGGCGAGCTCGTGTGTCGGTTGGGGTTCCGCCGCGACGGGCACGGCGTGCGGAAATCCGCGGCTCGATCGCGACAACATCTCGTGCACGCGCACGGTGACCAACCCGAACAGCGTGACGTCGTTCTGCGGTCCCGAGAACATCAACATCGACGCGCCGGGCGACGGCGACAAGTACGCGGTCGCCGTGAAGTACTACGGCGGCTCGCCCGCTTCGAAGACGCACGTGAACGTCTACTGCAACGGCGTGCGCGTCCTCTCGACCGGACACAACCCGGTCAACAACAACGACTACCCGCAGCTCGCGCAATCCGGCGGGAACTCCACCGGCGACATGTGGAAGGTCGGAATGATCACCGCGCACGTCACGGGCGGCGTGCTCACGTGCGACGTCGCGCCGACGCAGTCGCAGCTGCCGCACGCGGCCACCGACGGATCGAACGCGTACTGCGTCGACAACACGACGACCGACACCGCGCAGTGCACGCAATACCTCACGACGAGCGGGCTCCAGCCGCTCAACGCCGACGCTATCTGTTTTCACTGAAAAGACGATTTTGAAGGAGTAGAGACATGCGTTTTGTAAACAGGTCATGGCTTCTCTTGGCGGCGGGCGCTCTTTCCGGTGCAGCGCTCGCGGCATGCAGCGCGGACGCGGGTAGCGGCAGCGGTGTCGGCGACGACTCGGGTACCGCGGACGGCAGCTCGACGGATGATGCGTCGACCAACCACGACGCCGGCGCGCACGACTCCACGACGACGACCGACTCGTCGGCGCACATGGATTCGACGACGGCGGACACGTCGACGGCGGACACGTCGACGGCGGACACGTCGTCGGCGGACACGTCGACGGCGGACACGAGCACGTCCGACACGGGGACGACCGACGCGACGTCGGATGCGATGGGCGACTCGGGATTGCCGCCCACGGGCTCGGCGTGCTCGCCGCAGAACTCGACGCAGCAGCAGTCCTGCGGACTTTGCGGCGTACAGAACCGCGTCTGCCTCGCGCCCGACGGCGGTACGCCGGTGTGGCAGCAGTGGGGCTTCTGCCAGAACGAAGTCGCGAACGGATGCGTTCCCGCCTCGCAGACCACCGAGGCGTGTGGCCTCTGCGGAACGCGTCAGAAGGTCTGCCAGATCGATTGCAGGTACGCTGTTGGCGCGTGCACGGGTCAACCGCCGAACGCATGCGCGCCGGGGTCGACCGACTACGAGCCGGGCTTGTCGTGCGATGCCGGTGGCCGCACGCGCACGTGCGGGACGAACTGCACCTTCGGCAACTTCGGGAACTGCTCGACGCCGGAAGGCGGAACGGGCGGCGTCGGGCTGACGATCGGCGGCGTCGGCGCGACGGTGTTCGGGACGTTCAACATGCCGGCGTCGCCCAAGCTGGCGAAGGTGAACACGGGCTCGTGCGCGACGACGCTCTCGACGTCGCTGACGACGTACTCGTACGTCGCGGTCTACAACCCGACGAGCAGCGCGCACACCGTGTCGATCTGGAACTCGCGAGCGCCGGGCTCGTCGACGGACATCGACACCATCATGACCGCTTACAACTCGATGACCGCGCCCGTGACGGCGGCCGAACGTCAAGCATGCATGCCGTACGTCAACGACGACTGCAGCAACGCGCCTTGCCCGAACAACGTTTGGGCCGGTCTCGTGGTCGGCGGCGACGGGCCCGTCACGATCCCCGCCAACAGCAACGTCGTCATCTACACCGCGGCGTGGTTCTCCTCGTCCGCGGGCGGCGACTACCAGCTCAACGCGCGCACCGAGAACTAAGTCAGCCGAGCAGCTTGGGGAACGCCTCGTGGAGGCCGTCGATGCAGAACTGCATCGCGGTCGCCGCGAGGATGAGCCCCATGATGCGGCCGATGACGTTGATCCCGGTCTTGCCGAGGACGCGCGTCATGAGCGCGGCCGAACGCAGGACGAGGAACGCGAGGACGCTGACCGCGAAGATCGCGACGTAGACGCTCGCCTTCTGTTCGACCGACTTCGACTTTCCGATCAGCACCATCACGGTCGCGATCGCACCGGGACCCGACAACAGCGGGAGCCCGAGCGGGATGAGGCCAACGTCGTCCTTCGACTCGGCCTCGTGCTCCTCTTCGCGCGTCGATCGCGTGTCGGAGCGCTTCGCGTTCATCATCTCGAGCCCGACGCCGAAGAGGAGAATGCCGCCGGCGATCTTGAACGCGGGGATCGTGATGCTGAAGAAGCTGAAGATGAAGCTCCCGGCGAGGCCGAACGTCGTGAGCACGCCGAAGCAGGTGAGCGATGCGCGCAACGCGGTGCGCGCTTGCACCGCGCGCGGCTGCGATCCCGCGAGCGCGAGAAACACTGGCACGGCGGCGAACGGATCCACGATCGAGAAGACCGATCCGAACGCGACGAGCGCCTGTGTGACGAGCGAAGACATGGGGAAACCGCCCACGGCATGCCAGAGGCGCCGCGGAAGTCAAACCGTGGCGCGGAGGGTCGGCGTCGCTGCCACTCGCGTTTCGCCTGGTGTAGCTTTCGCGCGTGGCGAGCGCGGTCAGCGAGGTCGTGATCGAGGGCGAGGTCGAGCGCGTCACGTTCGAGAACCCCGACACGAGCTTTCGGGTCGTGAAGGTCGCGGTCGAAGGGCGGACGGAGCGGCTGTCCGTCGTCGGCGCGTTTCCACCGGTCGCGGTCGGGGCGCGCGTTCGCGTGCGCGGGCGGATCGAGATCGACAAGCGGCACGGCGAGCAGCTGCGCGCGGAGACCGTCACCGAGCTCGCGCCGAGCACGCTCGTCGGGATCGAGCGCTACCTCGGATCGGGGATGATCCGCGGCGTCGGAGAGAAATACGCGCACCGAATCGTCGCGCGCTTCGGGCTCGATACGCTGCGCGTGCTCGACGAAGAACCGGAGCGTCTCCGCGAGGTCGAGGGGCTCGGCAACAAACGGATCACGAGCATCGCGGCGGCGTGGACGGAGCAGCGCGCGATCCGCGACGTGATGGTGTTCCTGCAGTCGAACGGTGCGTCGCCGGCGCTCGCGACGCGGATCTACAAACGCTACGGCGCGCAAGCGATCAACATCGTGTCGCGCGAGCCGTATCGACTCGCGCTCGACGTGTGGGGCGTCGGGTTCAAGACGGCGGATCGGATCGCGGAGGCGCTCGGCGTCGCGCGCGACTCGGCGCAGCGGATGGAAGCGGGGCTCTTGCAAGCGGTGCACGACGTGACCGAGGCGGGGCACACGTACGTGAGCGAAGAAGAGCTCGCAGGGCGCGCGGCGCAGCTGCTCGATCTCGGCGAGCCCGATGCGCTCGATGCGGCGGCGCGCGATCGCTTGCGTCGCGCGCTGGGATCGCTCGCGGTGGGCGGGTACGTCTTCGTCGAGGAGGTGCACGGCGCGCGGATCGTCTTCGCGGCGGAGGTGCACGACGCGGAGGTTCGTCTCGCGCATCGGCTCGCGGAGATCGCTGGCGCCGCGGCGCGGCAGATCGACGGAGCCGCGGAGGCGATCGCCGCGTTCGAAGCGCGCGCCGATGTCGAGCTCGCGCCGGAGCAACGACGCGCGGTCGAAGAGGCGGCGCGCGCGCAGGTGATGGTGATCACCGGCGGGCCCGGCGTCGGCAAGACGACGATCGTGCGCGCGGTGCTCGCGGTGCTGAGCGGCGCGGGGATCGAAGTTCGTCTCGCGGCGCCGACGGGACGCGCCGCCAAACGAATGAGCGAGACGTCGGGTCGCGAGGCCTCGACGCTCCATCGCCTGCTCGAGTTCGACCCGAAGCGCGCGGTCTTCAAGCGCGATCGCAACAACACGCTCGAAGCGGGCGCTGTGATCGTCGACGAAGCGTCGATGGTCGACCTCACGATGGCGGACGCGCTCCTGCAAGCGATCGCGCCCGGCACGCGCCTCGTGCTCGTCGGTGACGTCGATCAGCTCCCGAGCGTCGGCCCTGGCGCGATCCTGCGCGACCTCATCGAGTCCAAGGTCGTCCGCTGCGTGCGTCTCACGCAGATCTTCCGGCAAGCGACGAAGAGTCTCATCGTCACGAACGCGCACCGGATCAACTCCGGTGAAGAACCGATCGCGCCACCGACGGGCGACAGCGGCGCCGACTTCTTCGTCGTCGATCGCCGCGATCCCGAGCTCGCGCGTTCGACGATCGTCGAGCTAGTGACCAAGCGCATCCCGCATCGCTTCGGCCTCGATCCGGTGCGCGACGTGCAAGTGCTGACGCCGATGCATCGCGGCCCAGCCGGATCGATCGCGCTGAACGAAGCGCTTCAAACCGCGCTCAATCCGGGCGGGCAAGCGATCGCGCGCGGCGCGCGCACGTTTCGCGTCGGCGATAAAGTGATGCAGCTCAGAAATGATTACGACAAAGGCGTCTACAACGGCGACGTTGGCGTGGTCACGCGCATCGATACGGAAGAAGATCAGGTGTTCGTCGGTTACGACGATCGCGAGGTCGCGTACGAGCCGGGCGCGCTCGACGAGCTCACGCTGGCATATGCATGTACAGTGCACAAATCACAAGGGAGCGAGTATCCCGCCGTCGTCATCGCGCTCTTGACGACGCATTTCGTGATGCTCTCGCGAAATCTCCTCTACACGGCCGTCACGCGCGGAAAACGGCTGGTCGTGCTCGTGTGCGATCCGCGCGCGCTTCGGCTCGCGCTCTCCGAGGATCGCCGCGGCGAACGACGCACGCGGCTCGGCGCGCGGCTCGTGGAAGCGGTCGGTCGTTGACTCGCGGGCGCGCCATGGCCACGCTGTCCTAATCATGCTGAGAAGACTCCTCGTCGGTCTGGTCATCGGCCTCCTGATCGGCGGGCTGATGGCCGGCGCCTTGCTGAAGGGGTTGAACGCGCCGCTTCTCGACTTCACGGCGGGGAGCGCGGTGATGGCGTACCTCTTCGCAGCGCTGACGGGCGTCGTCACCGGCCTCGTCGCGGGCAAGCCGATTTGGTCGAGCGGCGGGCAGATCGAGGCGGGGCTCAAGGCCGTGTTCGGCGCGCTGCTCGCGGCGGGGGCGATGTTCGCGCTTCGCACGTGGGCGCACGTGCATCTCAACTTGTCGGTGATCGATCCGAAGGCGATCGGCGAGCTCGGCGAGCTTCCGTTGGCGGCGCTTCCGCTCATCGGCGGCGTGCTCGGCACGTTCTACGAGCTCGACAACACGGGGACGGGCGCGAAAGACGAGAAGGCGGGCGCGAAGGGCGGCGCCGTCAAGGTCGCGGGAGGGACGACCGGCAAGGCGCGCGTCGCCGTCGATCCCGCCGAAGCCGACGAGGACGTCGACGTCGCTTCGAAGAAGGCGAAGCGCTGAAGCGAGGTGAGTGATGCCTCCGGCGCGCGCCGCGCTCTATGCCGCGAACGCGGCGGTGATAGTCGTCACCGTGCGCGCGGTGCTCGTCACGCCGCCTCCGTTGATCTGGGCGCTCGCGGCGTTCGTCGCGTACATCGCGCTCGTGCTCGCGGGTGTCTTCGCGCTGCGGCTCCGCGTGTTCGCCGATGCGATCGTGCGCGGACCAAAGGGGGCGCGCGGCGTCGTGCTGACGTTCGACGACGGACCGGATCCCGAGTGGACGCCGCGCGTGCTCGATGCGCTCGACGCCGCGGGGGCCAAGGCGACGTTCTTCGTCATCGGACGAAAGGTCGAAGCGCACCCCGACGTCGTTCGCGAGATCGTTCGGCGCGGGCACGCGGTCGAGCTCCATTCGTACGCGCACGATCGTCTGTTTGCGCTTCGGGGCGAGCGACGCGTCCGCGCGGATCTCGAGCGGGGCCTCGCGGCGATCGAGCGCGTCGTGGGCACTCGCCCGACGCTGTTTCGTCCGCCGATCGGTCATACCAATCCGGTCATCGCGCGTGTGGCCGACGCGCTCGATCTCACCGTCGTCGGTTGGTCGGTGAGCGGACGCGACGGAACGCGCGGCGCGAATCCCTCGGTCGTCACGGCGCGCGTGCGCGGCGCTGCAGAAGACGGCGCGATCGTCCTCTTGCACGACGCGGCAGAGCGCGGCGATCACCAGCCCGCCGGTCCGCGCGCGCTCCCCGACATCTTGCGCGCGATCGACGCCGCGAATCTGCGCGTCGTGCCGCTCTCGACGTGGCTCGTCGATCAACCCGACGGCAGCTCGACGTAGAAGCGCGCGCCGTCCGCATACGACCCGTCGACGCCGATCGCTCCGTCGGCCGCTTCGACGAGGCCGCGACAAACCGAGAGCCCGAGGCCGGTCCCTTCGCCGACCTCCTTCGTCGTCATGAATGGATCGAAGATGCGCTCGCGCAGATCGGCGGGCACGCCCGGCCCGGTGTCGTCGATCTCGATGCGCACGCGCTTTCCGATCTTCGACGCGCGCACCGTGACCTTCCCTTCGGCGACGCTCCCCGGCGCCTTCGACGACATCGCCGAGCCGGCGTTGAGGACCACGTTGAGCATCACCTGCGAGAGTCGCGCGGCCGGCAGAAGCACCGACAACGTGTCGTCGGCGATCTCGGCGGCGAGCTCGATCCCCTTGAAGTCCTTCTGCGCCCTCACGAGCGCCATCACGTCGTCGACGACGGCGCGCACGTTCGCGGGCGCGATGGGACCGCCGCCGGACTTCGGTTCTTCGGGACGCGCGAAATCGAGCAGATCGCGGACGACGGTGTGAATGCGCTCGGTCTCCTTCTTCATGCGAACGAGAAAATCGCGCTGCGTCTCGATCGGGAGGTCTCCTTCGAGGAGGAGCTCCTCCATTCCCATCATCGCGGCAATCGGGTTGCCGACCTCGTGCGCGACGCCAGCGGCCAGACGTCCGACGCTCGCCATTCGCTCGCTCCGCGCGAGCTGCGTCTGCGCGTCGCGAAGTCGCTGCGTGAGCGCCGTGAGCTCCTCGACCTTCGCGCGCATCGCCGCTTCGTCCGCGACGAGGCTCGTCGTCATCGCGTGCACGCTCGCTCCGAGATCCGCGAGCTCACGCGCGCCGGCACGAGGAATCACGAGCGTGCGCGCGCCGCTCGCGACGCGATCCGCAGCGTGCACGAGCGCGTCGACGGGGCGAACGATGAGGCGCGTGAGCGCGAAGTACGCGAACGTGAGGAGCGCACCCGCGAAGATCGCCATGTAGAGCGCGACCAGTCGAACGAGCGGCATGCCGTGGTCGCCCTCTTCTTCAAAGCGGAGTCGTGCAACGAGGACGCCCGTCGGCGTCGGGAGCGCGACGTCGAAGATGCGACCGCCGGCGCGGCGCACGACGCTCCCGTTCGGCGGCGGTGGCGTTGGGGCGCCGAGCGTGGAGAGATCGGTGCTCGCGGGGCTGACGATCACGCCACCGGCGCGATCGTACAGCGCGACCGCTTCGACCTCGCCTTGCGCGACGTGGCGTTCGAGCGTGCGCCGAATCGCGTCGGGATCGTTGCTCGAGGTCGCGTCCGCGACGTGCGCGGTGATCGCTCGCGCGATCGATCGCGCCGATCGCTCTCTCGCGCCTTCGAGCGTCGCGCGCGTCAAGCTCGCGACCGCGAAGTACAGCGGCAAGAACGCGAGCAGCATCAGCCCCGCCAACGCGAAGATGATCTGCAGCCTCAGCCCGGGCGCGCGCGAGTCAGCCACGTCACGCTGACGTTAACACGTCAACGCGCGGAGCCTGGTCCCGCGTTCGCTTGCGACACCGTGACCGGCGCGAGGTAGTCGGCGATCGCCGTCCACTCGGCCTGCGTGAGGCGCAGACGCTTCTGATGACGTCCGATGGCGCTGTCGATCTCTGCGCGCGGACGCGTCGACGGCTCGACGAGGCGATGGCAGTTGCCGCACTTTCGCTGGTGAAGCTCGGCGATCGTGTCGTGTTGCTCGGCGGATCCGATGCGCGCGCCGTCTCCCGTGCTCGTCGAGCACGCCGCTGCCGCCGCGAACGCGGGCGCGGCGAAGAGAACGAGGAGAAGGCGGCGCGCGTCGATCACAGATCGAGCCCCAGCACGCTGCGGAACCACACCGGCCCGTACACTTCGCCGGGCTGCGGATTGTTGACGTTGCTCAAGTTGACGTACGCGCCGAACGTCCACCAAAGCCGCCCGAGCGCGAGGTGCGCCGTCGGTCCGATGAAGTGATGCGCGCGACGATTCTGGTGCTCGATCGGATCGTCCGAGTCCGTGTCGAGGTACGCGCGCATCCAGTACTCGATGCCCGGATGAAATCGCGGCGTGAGCTCGTAGACGGCGCCCAACGTCGGGTTGACGATGAGATCGATCTTCTTCGTCCCCGCGTCGTACGGGCGTCCGATCGCCTGCTCGATCCACAAGTTCGTCATCGCCCTGAAGCGACCCCATCGCTTCGACAGGAGGAGCTTCTCTTCGAGCGCGATCTCGTCGTGCATCGTCTCGAGCTCGACGTAGACCGCGACGTCGACCGGCCACTTGCCCGCTTCGCCGAAGCGATGACGCACGCGCCATTTGAAGCCGTCGAACTTCAGGGAGTTGTCGCCGCCGTTCTGTGGCTCGGCCTGGAACACTTGATAGAAACCGAGCTCGGTGTGATCGGTCAGGCCGTATTCGAATTCGGACTGCAGCACGTAGCGCGGCTCGTAGACACGGCCCTTCGTTTCGTCGCCCGCCGCATCCCGCAAGACGCGATTCGGCGTCATGTCGCCATACAGCTCGAGCTCGACGGCGCCCTCGGGGAGCGTTTCGTACGGGTACGTGAACGGGAGCTGACGGGGGGTGGCCATCGAGGTCTGCGCGGCCAGGAACACGCCGCTGAATCCCAGTATAGCGAATATGGTTTTGATAGTCATTTTCAATAAGTCGTTTTATGGGCCGTGTTGTTCGAGGTTTCAAGGGGCTACAGAAAAATCGTCATCCGAGGCCCAGCGCGCCGCCCGCTTGGTACACGCCGAACGCGACGAGGTAGGCCACGCCGTAGGTGTACGCGAGGACGAACGCTGGCCATCGGAGGGTCTTCGTCTCGCGGCGGATCGCGGCGAGCGTGCTCATGCACTGGCAAGCGATGACGAAGAACGCGAGGAGCGCCATCGCCGTGCGGGTCGAGTAAGCGGGCGCGCCGTTCGGCTTCTTGGCGTCGCGCATGCGTACGGAGAGCGGCGCAGGATCGTCGCCCGCGTTCTCGATTCCGAAGATGACGCCCATCGTGCCGACCATCACTTCGCGTGCGCCGAACGATCCGATGAGGCCGACGTTGATGCGCCAGTCGAAGCCGAGCGGGAGTGTGATCGGTTCGAGCGCGCGGCCGATGCCCGCAGCGACGCTGCGCTCGATCGCTGGAGCGTCGGCGGCGATGCTCGACGTCGCGGAAGCGGGGAGCGGAACGGTGAGCAGCGCCCACAGCACCGCGGACACCGCGACGATCACGGTGCCGACGTCGCGGAGGAATCGCGCCGCGGACTGTCGGGCTTTTTTTGCGATGAGCCGCGGTTGCGGCAAGCGGTACTGCGGCATCTCGAGGACGAGCGGCAACGATCGCCCGGACGTCGCCGTGCGGCGTAGAACGAGCGACGCGACGAGGCCGGAGAGGACGCCCGCGAAGTAGAGAAAGACGAAGATGGCGGCCTTCGTCCAAGCGCCGCGCGCCGCGAAGAACGTGCTGAGAATGAGCGCGTACGTCGGGATGCGCGCGGAGCAAGTCATGAGCGGGAGAACGAGGATCGTCGTGAGGCGTTCGCGCGGATCGCGGATGATGCGCGTCGCGGTGATGGCCGGCACCGCGCAGGCGTGACCCATGAGGAGCGGGAGGAACGATCGCCCACTGAGGCCGAGCAGACGCAGGATCCGATCGACGAGGAACGCGCCGCGCGCGAGGTAGCCGCTCGCGCCGAGGAGCTCCATCGCGACGGTGAGGATCACGATCTGCGGCATGAACGCGAGCACCGTTCCTGCGCCGCCGAGCACGCCGTCGCAGACGAACGACGCGAGCAACCCTTCGCCGAGCCACCGCGACAAGTGCGCGCGCGCAAAGCCGACGGCGGAGTCCATGAGGCTCGTCATCGGGTCGGCGACGAGGAAGACCGCCGCGAAGAGCGCCGCCATGAGACCGAGGAAGAGGATCGGGCCGACGAGCGAATGCAGGAGGATGCCGTCGGCGCGCGCGGTGAACGCACGTCGCCGCGCCGTCGCTTTCGTCGAGGGCTCTTCCGAAACGACCTTCGCCGCGACGTCGGCGGGCTCCCACGTCTCTACGCCGCTCGGCGGTTTATCGTCGGCGAGAAGCGCGTCGATCGCCGCGACGAGATCGCGTCGCGTCGTTGCCGAGTCGCGCGCGTTGACGTGCACGACGGGGATGCCGATCGCGCGCGCGAGCGCCGGCGCGTCGAGCGTGCGCCCTTCGGCCTGGAGGACATCGCGCTGCGTCGCGGCCACGACGACGGCGAGCTTCGCCCGAACGAGCTCTCGCGTGAGCCGGAGGCCAAGCGCGAGCTGCGTCGAGTCGACGACCTGCACGACGACGAGCTTTCGATCGGTCGCCTCGGCCTCGCGATCGAGAAACGCCTTTGCGACTCCCTCGTCGGTCGCCGGATCGACCACGGCTTCGATCGAGTAGAGGCCCGGCAAGTCGGTGACGGTCACGACGCCGCCGCTCGGGAGCGTGACATTGGCTTCGAGGAGATCGACCGTGATGCCGGGAAAATTGCCGACGTGCGCGTCGCCTCCGGTGAGCGCGTTGTAGAGCGATGATTTTCCGGAATTGGGGCGGCCGACGAGCGCGACGCGAGCGGTCACTCTCTCTCCTCGTCCTCGCGGGCGTGCGGAGCCGACGACGCCGTCGACGTCGCGATCGATCGCGCGAGCGATCGCGCGATTGCGAACTCGCCGCCGCAGTCCGTGCGGACGTGAACGGGGCCGCCGAACGCCGCGCGACGCAAGACCGTTATGCGCTCGCCGCAGCCGATGCCGACCGCGCACAGCCACGCGACGAGCTCCGCTTCGAGATCGAGCGACGTGACGACCGCCGACTCGCCGGGGAGGACCGCCGCGAGATCGCGTGTCATGCGTAGGCCCAACCGTTAGTGAAAGTCATTTTCAATAAGCTAGCGCGAACGCACGGGAGGCGCAAGTCGTCGGACGACGGGTCAGTCGCTGTCGACGCCGAAGAGATCGCGAACGACGCGGGCGATCCCGCCGCCTTCTTCGGATGTCTCGGAGAGAACGTGGGTCGCGGCGCGCTTCACTTCGTCGGGCGCTTGGCCCATCGCGTACGAGCGTCCTGCGATCTCGAGCATCGGTACGTCGTTCATCCAATCGCCGACGCACACCGTCTCGCTCATCTCGAAGCCGTGGTGCGACGCGAGCCACTTTAGCGCCGATCCCTTCGTCCCGCCGGCGGCGCGCACGACCATTCCCCATTGGCCGGGGAGTCTGCGAATCGGGAAGATCGCGACCTGTGCGGCGTCGACGAGCTCGCGTCGAATGCGCTCGGCGGCGACACCGATTTGCGCGGAGTCTCCGACAGCGACGACCGCGGTGACGCCATCGTCGTGACGCCACAGATCGTGATCGACGACGGCCGCGGTGTGTCGCACGTCGGCCGACCACGTCGACACGTAGCCGAGAAAGGCGCGCCCCGCGTCGTCGTGCACGATCGCGTCGCCGGCGAAGACGAACGCCGCCGCGCCGCTGCGCGCGACCACGTCGCGGAGCGTCTCGGCGTGCGCGCCGCGAATGCCGAGGTGCACGAGCGTCGCGTGATCGTGCGCGCTGACGACGTGGCTGCCGTCGACGCAGACCACCGGACCGCGAATGCCGAGCAGCTGCGCTGTCGGTCGCGTACCCGAATAGAGCCGTCCGGTGACGATGCTGATTGCGATGCCCGTCGACGCGAGCGCCCGCAGCGCTGCGAGATCGCGCGCGTGCGGAGCGCCGCTCTTCGGATCGAGGAGAGTCCCGTCGAGATCGACGGCCAGAAGCCTTGGAGTCGACGTGCTGGCGCGACGGCGAGGTGACAGCGCCGCGGGCGGCGGCACGACGCTGCTCAGACGGCGACCGGGTAAACCGAGACCTTGCGCTGATCCTTCGAGCGCCACTCGTACTTCACGACGCCGTCGACGAGCGCGAAGAGCGTGAAGTCCTTGCCGAGAGCGACGTTGCGGCCCGGATGGATGGTCGAGCCGACCTGACGAACGAGGACCGCGCCGGCGGGGACCGCTTCGCCGCCGTAGACCTTGATGCCGCGGCGCTGCGAGTTCGAGCTGCGGCCGTTGCGGGTGCTGCCTGCGCCTTTTTTGTGAGCCATGACTCTTCTCCGATGCCCTTCAGCCCACGATCCCAGTGATCTCGAGCGCGGTGAACGGCTGACGATGGCCGTTCTTGCGGCGGTAGTTCTTTCGGCGACGGAACTTGAAGACGATGATCTTCTTCGCGCGATCCTGCGCGACGATCTTCGCTTCGACCTTGGCGCCGGCGATGAGCGGGCGACCGATCGTGATGGCGTCGCCACTGAGGAGGAGGACCTCGCCGAGCGTGATGGTGTCGCCGACGCTTCCGGGGAGCTTCTCGACCCGGAGCTTGTCGCCCTGGGCGACCCGGTACTGCTTACCGCCTGTTTTGATGACCGCGTACATGAGGGATCCCTCTTCGAAAGCCGCGTGCTTTCCCGTGGAAAGACCGAAAAGACGTTGGGAAACAGCGCGGCGGGGTGGTCCGTTGCCCGGGGGGGCGAACGGGACGCGGGAGTATACGGGTGGACCGACGATTGTAAAGCGCGTTTGCAGTGACGCGCGTGACGTGCGGCGTACAAACGACTCGCGGCGGCGCTGGCTCCGGGGAGCCGCACGCCGCCGCGGGCGAAATCGTTAGCTAGCTAACGATCGGGGCGGGCTAGCGCGGGGGATAACCGCCACCGGGCGGGCCACCGTAGCCGCCCCCGGGGGGCATTCCGCCGGGAGGCGGACCGCCGTAACCACCGCCGGGGGGCATCCCACCGGGCGGACCACCGTAACCACCGCCGGGGGGCATTCCACCGGGCGGACCACCGTAGCCACCACCAGGCGGAGCGCCTTGCGGAGGGCCACCGTAACCACCGGGCGGCGGCTGACCGTAACCACCGGGCGCCTGACCACCGTACGGGTTCATTCCACCGGGCATCCCACCGGGCATGCCAGGCATTCCGCCGGCGAGCGCGGGGCTGCCGTCGTATTGCGCCTTACCAAACGCGAGCATCGGCAAGAAGATCAGCGGGAGAAGCGTGAGGCCGACGCCGAATCCGGCGCCTTTCCCGAATCGCTTCGCGAGCTCGATGTTGACGATCCACATCCAGACGCCTGCCGTGCACGGCAGCATCATGAGGACAAGCCACCAGATCGGCTTCTGGAGGATGTTGTTCACGAGGATGTACGGGCCGTAGATCGGCACGAGGCACACCCAGCCGGGTTGCCCGGCCTTCACGTTGATCTTCCACCACGACGCGATCAAGATCGCGAAGATCGCCAGTCCGAAGACGAGCTGGACGATCAACATGATGATTACGATCGGGCCTTCGGCGTCCGACTGCATCGTTCCTCCCTGCGAAATCAACCCCTCTGCTTCCGAAATGAACATTTCCGCCTCCTAGCTGATGCGCTCCCCCGAGACTCTTGTGAAATCGAGGTTGGCGGGCGTTTCGATCCGCGCGGTAACGCTGCCACCGCTCGTACGTCTGTGCGGCTGTTTGCTTCCCCGCCCAGTGTCGTGATTCGCCCGGCCCGATGCGCCGCATTGAGCGAGCGCGGCCCCGAGACTACCGAGGTTCGTGAAAAGCGTGTGCGGTTTCTGAGGGGGCCCGTCGCTTCTTCGGTGGGGGCACCACGAGGCTCTTGACCTTCGTGCATGACTCGGATTCGCGGCGGCTCAGTGGGGCGGCGCAGCCGACACGCCGAGGCCGAACGGGAAGGGGTGATGGTCGATGAGCTGCTGGAGCTCGTCTTCCGCGCGCGCGGCGGCGGGATCTCCGGCGAGGACGTAGCAGTCGCGGCGGAACTCGAGGAGCTCGACGGCCCACGGCGTCCACGGCTCGAGCGGATGCAAGACGTCGGCGCACTCCTTCTTCAACGGAAGACGACGCGTCAGCTGCACGCGTGCGGAGAGACGCTCGGCGCGCAGAAGATCGAGCGCGAACGGACGCTCGAGCGCGCGGACGAGCGCGGGCGCGGCGGTTGTGTCCGTGCGCCCGAGCTCGACGGCGGCGGCGATCACGCGAAGCATCGAGTGCATGAGCGGCCACGGATCGGTGCGGTAGCGCGCGAACGCTGACTCGAAGGCCGCGAGCGCTAGGGCGTTCTTGCGATCGCGCGCGAGGAGCACGCCGGCGAGACCGTCGGCGAGCGTAGGGTTCCACGCGCGAAGTGCTTCGACGGCGCGACGCGCGGGCTCGCGCTCGCCGTGTTGCGCGAGAAGCTCGGCGACGATCTCTTCTTCGAGCGGCGAGGTCGGCGCGCGCGGCGGAGCGTCCGGCGGGAGCGGCGCCGTCCAGATCGTGAACGCGCCGCGCGTGTCGCCCTGCACCCATAGCGTCATCATTCGAAGGCGCTCTTGCAGCTCGCGCGGGAGCGACGGCGTCGCGTGCGCGGTGATCCCCGACTCGACCCATATCGCGCCTTGCGCGAGCTCGGTGCGCACGGTGTCGAGCTCGACGACGTCGGGGAGGCTCTCGTGGCGCGCTCGCGCGAGATCCAGGATCACGCCGGTGCCGAAGGCGTTGTCGCGGCCGAGGCTCTTCGCGAATCCGAACTCGACGATCGGCTCGTCGTCCGTGTTCACCTCGCCGTGGTGCGCGTCGGCGAGCGCGCGCGCGAACGAGGGGCGCGCGATGTAGTGTCCGAAGAAGCCTTCGAGATCGCCGACACGCCACGCATTGCGGAGCGCGCGGACGTACGGCTCGCTCGCGATGCGTGTGCGAAGCAGGTTGGTGTCGTGCGCGATCGGCGCGAGCGACGCGACGAGGATCAAGTCTTCGTCCTTCGCTTGCCACGTCTCGACGTTCGGGAACACCGACGCGAGCGTCGCGTAGATCGTGCGCACGGTGCGCGCGTCGATTTCGTACGCCTGAACCCACTGCAAGAAGATGCCGCCCGTCTCGAGGTGCGCGGCGATCGAGCGGTAAAACTCTTCGGTGTAGAGGCTCGCGATGCCGGCGCGGTACGGGTTCGACGGCTCGGAGAAGACGACGTCGTAGCGACTGCGCGTGACCGAGAGCGTCTCGCGCGCGTCGCCGCGCATGACGTGAACCTTGGGGTTCGAGAGCACGTCTTCGTTGACCGGCGCGCACCAGCGCGCGACTTCGAGGATCGCGGGCTCGAGCTCGACGACGTCGACGCGATCGATGCTCGGGACGCGACCGAGCCAGCCGGCCGTGCTCCCGGTGCCGAGGCCGATCACCATCGCCGATTTTGGATTCGGGTGGAGCGCGGCGCCGAGGAGGCCGCCCATGACTTGCGTCGCGGCGTCTTGGCGCGCGTTGCCGTCGAGCTTGCCGCTGATGACGAAGGCGTAGCCGGAGTCGTTGTCGATGGCGACGCTGCTCTCGACGCCGTCGACTTGCCACGTGATGCGACGGCGCGCGTCGCGCACGAAGGCGGTCGCGGCGTTGGGTGAAGCGACGGTGCTCGGAGGGACGCGGCCGGCGCCGATCGGCGAGTGTCGCCACGCGGCGGTCGGTCCGTCGGCGCGGAGCATCAGGGCGATCGCGGCGACGAGCGCGATCGCGCTGGAGATCGCGCCGAGGCGTCGATCGCTCTTCGCGGCGCGAACCATCGCGGCGATTCCGGTCGCGACCAGAACGACGACGACGAGTCTCCAGCATCCCGGCGCCGAGAGGAACGGAAGGAGGCCGAACCCACCCGCGAGCGCGCCGACGATCGCGCCGAGCGTGTTGAACGCGTACGCCGTCCCGACGTCACCGCCGACCCCCTTTTTCCCTTTGCCGAGGAGCGCGATCAACATCGGGAACTGGACTCCGGCGACGATCGCGGCTGGCAAGACGACGACGCTCGTGACCGCAGCCCATCCGAGCACGTAGCCGCCGAAGCCGAGCGCGCCGACCGGACGAACGAGGAGCGCGAGGAGCGCGACGCGATCGCCGAGCGCGTACGGAAAGGCGATGCACGCGGCTTCGAGGAGGCACGTAAACGCGAACGCGGCGAGGCGCGCCGGTCGGTTCGCGAAGAGCATGCCGTACGCGGCGCCGCCGACGCCGATACCGAGGAGCGCGACCGCGAGGATGAGGCCGAAGGTGAAGATCGTTCCGCCGAGGAGCGGTCCGAGCATTCGGTACCAGACGATCTCCATCAGGAAGAACGCGAAGCCGACGACGGCGGCGGCCGCCAGCACGAGCGCGCGCGGCGCGACAGGGGCGACGGGTGCGGCGGTCGACGGCGCGTCGAGGGGGACGACGGGGAGCGAACGCGCGAGGCTTCGCGCGACGATGCCGACGAGCGCGTTGACGAGGCACGCGGCCCAGAGCGTGACGTGCGTTCCGAGCGTCTCGAGCAAGAAGAAGTTCGCGGCGATGCAGCCGACGACGGCGCCGAGTGTGTTCACTCCGTAGAGGAGCGCGACGCCGCGGCGTGCGCCGTCGTCGTCCGAGGCGACCGCGCGCGCCGCCGCGGGGAGCGTGCCGCCCATGAGCAGCGTCGGTATGCCTAGGACGATCGCGGCGAGCACGAGGCGGAGCGCGGTCGCGCCGGCGGTTCCGAGCACGACTGTCCCGCCGGCCGCGAAGTAGGCGCGTCGCGCGACCCACAAGAGACCGGGCGTCGCCCCGGCGGAGACCGCGACGAGGAGCTCGAGCCGCGCGTACAAATCGAGCGGTCGCGCGCGTCGCTCCGCGCGTTTTCCCAGCATGATTCCGCCGGCGCCGAGACCGCCCATGAAGATCGCGAGCACGGCCGCCGACGCGCCGGTCGACGCGCCGAAGATGAGGCGGAAATCGCGGGTCCAGGCGATTTGGTAGATGAGCGCGCAGAGCCCGGACGTGAACACGAGCGGCGCGATCCGGGCGACGGGGCTCTTCATTCGAACGGCCGATTATGCAGCACTCCGCGCTTTGGGGTAAAAGCGCCGACATGGGTCAGCTGCGAATCGTCGGGACCTACACCGCGCTCGTCACGCCGTTCTCGGGCGACGACGCCGATGCGATCGATTGGGACGCGTTCGACGCGCTCGTCGACGCACAAGTCGAAGGTGGCGTGCAAGGGATCGTCCCGTGCGGCACGACCGGCGAGAGCCCCGCGCTCACGCACGATGAGCAGAAGAAGCTCATCGAGCGCTCCGTCGCGCGCGCGCGCGGACGCACGCAGGTCATCGCGGGCACCGGATCGAGCTCGACGCGCGCGACGATCGAGATGTCACGGGAGGCGGAGCGGCTCGGCGTCGACGCCGTGATGATCGTCGTGCCGTACTACAACAAGCCGACGCAGGACGGGCTCTACCGCCATTTCGTCGCGGCCGCGGCATCGGTGAAGGTGCCGGTCATCGTCTACAACATCCCTGCGCGCACGGGGATCGACCTCGCGCCCGAGACGCTCGCGCGCATTTGCGCCGCGGCGCCCAACGTCGTCGCGACGAAAGAGGCGACGGGCAACGTGCTCCGCGCGCAGCGGCTCGCGTGCGATCTCGGCGATCGCCTCACCGTGCTCTCGGGCGACGACACGTTGACGTTGCCGATGATCGCGTGCGGCGCGCGCGGCGTCATCAGCGTGACGTCGAACTTGCTCCCGGCCGAAGTGACGCGCGCGACGCAGCTCGCGCTCGACGGAAAATACGACGAGGCTCGGCGCGCGCACCTCGCGCTCGTTCCGGTGCACGAGGCGATGTTTCTCGAAGCGAACCCGGGGCCGGTGAAGGCGGCGCTCGCCGCGCGCGGCAAGATGCGCGACGTGATGCGCGGGCCACTCGCGCCGGTGAGCGACGCCACGCGGACGGCGCTCGCCGCGGTGCTCGATCGCTACGCGAGTCGAACGTGAGCGACGTGCGCGTCGCCGTCGTCGGAGCGAGCGGCCGCATGGGGCGCGCGATCGTGCGACTCGCGCGCGAGACGTCGGGCGTGGAGATCGTGTGCGCGATCGCCGCGACAGAGGTCGGCGCGGACGTCGGAGAGCTCGCGGGGATCGGTCGCACGGGCGTCGTCGTCGCGCAGGATCTCGCGGGCATTGCGGCCGCGCGCGCCAACGTCGCGATCGATTTCTCCGGACCGGCGGCGACCGTCGCGCTCGCCGGACTCGCGGAGAACGCGGGCTTCGCGATCGTCAGCGGCACCACCGGGCTCGACGACGCATCGCGCGCCGCGCTCGATCGCGCCTCATCGCGCGTCCCCGTTCTGTGGGAAGCGAACATGAGCGCCGGCGTTCACCTGCTCGCGGATCTCGTGCGCCGCGCGGTCGCCGCGGCCGGGCCCGGATTCGACATCGAGATCGTCGAGGCGCACCACAGACTCAAGGTCGACGCGCCGAGCGGGACCGCGCTTCTCCTCGCCGACGCCGCGCGCGAAGCCCGCGCCGCGACCAAGCTCGTGCACGGTCGTGAAGGGCGTCCCGGCGCGCGCGACGCGACGGAAATCGGAATGCACGCGGTGCGCGGCGGCGACGTCGTCGGCGATCACTCCGTGCACCTCCTCGGCGACGGCGAGCGGATCGAGCTCACGCATCGCGCGACGAACCGCGACGTCTTCGCGCGCGGCGCGTTGCGCGTGGCGGCGTGGATCGCCGGCAAGCCCGCCGGTCGCTACCGGATGATCGACGTCCTCGGCTGAATCAGGCGAATCAAAATCGAACGGTGACGTCGAGGCCCGCGGCTGTCGGCGACAACGTCGGGATGACGCGGACCGCTTGATCCTTCTGCGGCGCGCCTTCGGTCGGCTTGTCGGTTACGAGGAGGACGACGCCGCCCGCAATGAGCGCCGCGCCGATGCCGCCGAAGATGAGGCCGAGCATCCGCGCGTCCTTCGCCTTCTTGTAGTTCTGGCAGGCGTCGATCGCCGCGTTCGTCGAGAGATCGGCACAGACGTCGGTTACCGCGCCCGACACCTTGCCGCGATCGTCGTTGAGGTCGCTCTTCGCGCCGAGGAATTTGATCCCCTCGAACACGCCGACCGCGAGCGACACCGCGCCGAGCCCGATGAGCCCGTACGCCGCGTACTTCTTCACCGGGATGTTCGACTTCACGATGACGGGCGGAGGCTCGCCCTTCGACGGCGCGAGCGTCGCGGTGATCTCTTGCTCGCCGCCGGCGGCGACGTCGACTTGCTGCGACCACGGCTCGAAGCCGGGCGCGCGCACTTCGACGTTGTGCTTTCCGGCCGGCACGTCGACCTTCGCGACGCCCGCGTCGAGTCGCGCGCGCTCCGCGCCGTCGACGAGCACCATGCCGCTCGCCGCGCCCGTCGCGCGCACCGTCACGGTCCCCGACGTCACCGAGCCCGTCACGCCCGCGAAGAGCTTCGCTGCGATCTTCTTCAGCGACTCGTCGTTCGGATCCTTCAGGTTCTCGCTGTACGTCTCGGAGGCTTTCACGTCGGGCTTGCCGCGCGACCAGAGGTGAACCTCGACGGTGACCTGCGGCGCCTTCTTCGTCATCTGCCCCCAGATGAAACGATCGGCCTTGAGCTGATCGCCGATGCGCTGGAGGCACGCGGCGTCCGGCTTGAGCGGGCACTTCAACACGACGATGAGCTTGCCGAGCGACTGCGTGGTGTCGGTGAGCGACCAACCCTGCGCGCTGCGGACCCGCGCGCGAAGCGCCTGCGTGAGCGCTTCGGCCTGGTCGTCGGAATCTTCGGTGTCGATGTCGAGGACGTAGACCGGTGTCGCCTTTGGATTGTTCTGCTCGGCGCCCGCGCGTCCGCCGAGGAGCACCATCAACGCGGCGACGAGAACCGAGAGCGCGTATCGAGCCATGCTCGGAGCGTATCGCGTCTTCTGCGGAAGGCGGAAGCGCTCAGTTGTGCTGCGCGGCCGAGCCCGTTGCGCCCGCGTTTGCGCCCGTGCCGCCGGCGCCCGCGCTGCCGAACGTCAGCGTGGTACCGTTTGGTGACACGACGCCGCCGCTCACGAAAAAGTACGAGTAGGACGAGCCACCCGCGCCGCCGCCGCCGCTTCCACCCGTCGCGCCCGCGCCGCCCGGTCCTCCCGCGCCACCGGCTGCGCCCGCGACGAATGGCGCGATTCCCGAGGTCGAGCAAGGCTGCGAAGCGCGGCAATTGGTCGGGACCGAAGGGCCGCCCGCACCTGGGTTGCCCGCATTGCCACCGGCCCCGCCAGCGCCACCTGCGCCTCCGTTTCCGCCCTTGCCGCCGTTGCCCGCAGCGACGGCGCCACCGTTGATCGTGATCGTCGCGCCCGCGGCGTAGACGCCGACGCTGCTTCCTCCGCCGTGACCCGCCGTGCCGATCGCGCCTGGGGATCCGCCGCAGCCTAGCGTTCCGTTCGTGCCGGTGCTCGTGCGCGTGCTCGTGGGTTCGCAGATGCCGTCTTGCAGAACCAGCGTGCAGAACACGCCGTCTTGGGAGAGGTTGTTGGCGTCGGTTCCCTGGGTTCCGTTCTGTCCGCTCGCGCCTTGCGAGCCGTTCGTTCCGTCGCTCGGGGTGTAGCCGCCCGACGAGAACGAGCCGGCGGGAGCGCCCGCGCCGTTCGCGCCCCCGACCGCGCCCACGCCGGTGGATCCCGTCGCGAACGCGCAGTTGTTCGGCGCTTGCGCAGGGACGGTGCTCGCGGGGACGCCGTCTTGTCCGGCGCCGGCGCTGACCACCGTCACGTTGACATTGAGGAGAGCGAGACTCCCGCCGGTCGCGAAGATTCCGTAGAGCGACTCGCCGACGCCGACGTTCCCTTGGTCTTTGCTCTTGATGGTGAGCGTGTCGAGCGTCGTGTTCGTCACGCTGCTCGCGATGATCGTCTTGTTCGCGTTCGCGGGCGCTTGGATGATCGTCGCGGTCGCGTTCGTCGGCCCGCAGTTGCGCGTCCACGCGCCCGGAACCCAGCCACCCTGAACGAGCACGTTCGACACGAGCGTCACCTGCTCGACGTACGTGCCTTGCGCGACGTAGACGATCGATCGACCCGAGAGCGCGCCGATCGCCGTCGTGATGCTTCCGCACGGCGTGGTCTTCGAGCAGAGGCTGCCGCTTCCGCCT
>JBBQXV010000118.1:0-25300 GCA_038209335.1 Polyangiales bacterium
GAGCTCGCGCTTCCGATTTGGGCGCACGCCGACACCGCGTCGCAGCTTCCGGACGTGGAGGTCGCGCGCACGCTCGCGGACGGCGACGTCATCGATCTCGCAGGACCTGTCGCGGAGCGATGGACCGTTCTTCACACGCCGGGTCACGCGTGGGGACACGTCTGTCTCTGGAACGCCGACAGCCGCGCGGTCGTCGTCGGCGACATGGTCGCGAGCGTCGGCACGATCCTCATCGCGCCGGGCGACGGCGACATGCGCGTCTATCTCGAGCAGCTCGATCGGCTCGCGTCGCTCGATGCGTCGGTCGCGCTCCCTGCGCACGGCGATCCGATCGACGCGCCGACCAAGCTCTTTCGGCACTACATCGCCCATCGCCTCGCGCGTGAAGCGAAGATCGCGGCGGCCGTGGCG
This sequence comes from Polyangiales bacterium, assembly GCA_038209335.1. Lineage (GTDB taxonomy): Bacteria > Myxococcota_A > Polyangia > Polyangiales > Polyangiaceae > JBBQXV01. The sequence goes on from JBBQXV010000118.1 coordinate 412, forward strand.
GCGACGGGGGCGAACGGAGCGACCGATACCGAGCTCGTTCCGATCGCGTACGACGACGTCGCGCCGCACATCTGGCCGTTCGCCCTCCTCAGCCTGCAGGCGCACCTCGCGAAGCTCGTCGTCGACGGTCGCGTCGCTTTGCGCGGACAAAGGTATGCTTCGGTGACATGAGCACGAGCTGGGAGGCCGCTTTTCTCGCCGTCAGCGCGACGCTCGGCGAGCCGTACGACGATGCGCTCGCGGCGGTCGGCGACGCGGGGGCGCTCCACGCGGCGGCGATGGTGCGCGGACTCCGCTCCAAAAAACGCGAGGCGCGCGCGCAGGCGATCGCGTCGGTGCTCGCGGAGGTCGTGAGCGATCTCGACGCGGCGAGGCTCACATGGCCCTGACCCGCGGTCGCGTCGTGAAGGCGACCCCCGACGGCGACGCGACGCACGTCGACGAGCCGCTGCTCGCGCCCGGTCCGAGTCGCGTGCAACGCCGCCGCGTTCCGGCCGAGGCGGTCGAGGCGTACCTCCGCGCGACGAAGGCGCTCGATGCGGCGCGAATCGAAGCCGACGCGATCATCGCGCGAGCGCGAGAGAGCGCAGCCTCCACGGCGGGCGACGCGGCGCGCGAAGCGAAGCGTGAGGCCGAGGCCACGCTCGCCGCTGCGTGGCTCGCGCTTCGTCGACGCGAAGAGTCTTCCAGCGAACGCGATCTCGATCGCACGGTCACGCTCGCCATCGCGCTCGCCGAACGGCTCGTCGGCGCGGCCATCGAGCTCGATCCGAAGCTCGTCGCGTCGATCGCGCGTCAAGCGCTCGCCGAAGCGCGCGGCGCGCGACGCGCGGTCATCGAGGCGCACCCGCTCGACGTCGCCGCGCTCGGCGAGCACCTCGCCACGCTCCCGCTCGCCCCCGACGCGGTCGAGCTCCGCGCCGACTCTTCGCTTGCACGCGGCGACCTTCGCCTTCACACAGATCTCGGAACGCTGGATGCCAAACTCCACCCACGACTCGAGCGACTCGCAGCCGCCCTCCGCGACGCCCTCCGATAGCGTCGCGCCCGGTCCCGACCTGCCGCCGCTCGAGTGGAGGACGAACCTTTGGCTGTTCTTGGCCACGGTGGCGAGCATGTTCGTCACGGGGGCGATCAACGATCGCGCGCCGATGTTCTCGCGTGAAGCGATGATTCACGGGGCCCAGTTCACCGGCGCGCTCCTCGCGATTCTCCTGGCGCACGAGTTCGGTCACTTCATCGCGGCGCGCATCCACAAGGTCGACGCGACGTTGCCGTTCTTCATCCCTATGCCGTACTTGTCGCCGTTCGGCACGATGGGCGCCGTCATTCGCATGCGCGGCGTCATCGCGACGCGCGCGGCGCTGCTCGACATCGGTGCGTCGGGGCCGCTCGCAGGGATGGTCGTCGCGATCCCGATGTACATCTGGGGCGCGAATCACGGAACCCTCATCCCGCTCGAGTCGGCCGGCGAGGCGACGCTCGGAGAATCGATCCTGACGCGTGCGCTCGATCACTTCGCGCCCCTCGCGCCGGAGGGCATGGGCCTCGACTCGCCCATCGCCTTCGCGGCCTGGGCCGGCATGTTCGTCACGATGATCAACCTCATCCCGATCGGCCAGCTCGACGCCGGCCACGTCGCCTACGCGCTCTTCGGTCCGCGCCAAGATCGCATCGCGCAGTGGGTTCACCGCTCGATGCTCGCGTTCTTCTTCGTCAGCCTCGTCAGCTACGCGCTCCGCGATCTCCGCGCCGGCATCGGGCTCGTCCACATCGATCGCCACGTCGGCAACTCGCTCTTCTGGCTCATCTGGTTCGAGATGGGCGCGATCCTCGGGTCGCTCTCCGCGCGCGGCCGCCCTCCGCAGGCTCGCGAAGAGAAGAGCATCCCGATTCAAACGCGGATCGTCGCGACGCTCGGGCTCGCCGTCGTCGCGAGCTTCGGCCGCGGCTCGCACGCGCCGCTCTTGTGGATTGGCTGGTTCGCGTCGCTCGGACTTCTCCTCGCGATGGAGGTGCGCTGGGGCGCGCTCCGCAAGAACAACCTGCTCGATCACCCGCCGACGAGCGCCGCGCCGCTCGGCATCGGTCGGACGATCGTCGCGATCATCACGCTCGTCCTCTTCTTCCTCCTCTTCATGCCCACGCCGATCGCGCTTTAAAAAAATGATCCGCGTCCTCCTCGTCGCCGTCGCCGCGCTCTTGCTCTTCGGATGCACGAGCTACGCGCGCGACGTCGAGCGCATTTGCCTCGCGCCGAGCCGCTCGAAGTACGAGACGAAGAACGCGATCGATCGCGAGTCGCAGATGAGAGAGATGATCCTCTGGGCCGAGTCGCAGGCGTCGACACCCGAAGGGAAAGCGCTCACGCAGGACGTGCTGCACGCCGCGATGTACGCGCGCGCCAAGCTGCTCCGCGACGCGCAGAAGCAGTCGTCGCTGTCGTCGTGCGAGCTCGCGGACTGGGTCGAGTCGGGCGAGACGTCGCGCGTTCGCTGAGCGCGTCACCACGTCGGGCTCACCGCTTCGGGTGACCCTCTTCGCACTTCCAACCGGCGGGCAGCTTCGTGCGCTCGTCGCATCGAGCGAGCTCGAGATCCGCGACCATCGTCATGTTCGCCTCGGTGAAGTTCGCGCCTTGGATGTTCGCGTCCTTCAGCGTCGCCGCGATAAGCGTCGCGTGGACGAACGACGCGTCGGTCAGGTTGGCCGAGCTGAAGTCGACCCAGTCGCAGTCGGTGTTGTCGAGGTTGATCCCGCTGAGATCGCCGCCTTGCACGATCGCGTTCGAGAACTTGGTCGCGCCCCCGCTGCGAAGCGCTCGCATCGCGGCGACCACGGTGTTCGGATCGTGCGACTGAAGGAGGTTCGACGCGCCTGCCAGCGTGGCCTGGCCGCCGAGGTTCACCAACATTCCGATCAGGAAGCCGACGCCCGCGACGGTCATGCGCACGACCTTCGTGGGAAGCGGGATCGCGAGCGTCATGCCGGCGACGCCCAGGGCCGAGAGGATCCGCCAGAGAATCGTCAGAGAGCCCGTCGTGTAGCCGAGCAAGAGCGACAACCCGAGGACCAGCGCGCTCGCGAGCGCAACGTTGCGTGTCCATGTGGGTTGCGGCTCCCGCTTCGCGGTCGGCTTCGGCGCGGTGGGTCTCGCGATCGCGGGCTTCCTCGCGGTCGCGGGCGCGCTCGCCTCGGGCCGCGCCTGCCCGCGCTTCGACTCCGCGTTCGCGGCGGCGTTCGCGCGCTGTCCCGGAGTGAAGACGCCCTTCGGGTTCGCCTCGCGAACTTCCGGATGCGCGAGCCCGACCGCGTCCGATTCGGTATACCGCGCGAGATCCGCCATCAGCTCTGCGACGCTCTTGTAGCGACGGCCGGGCACCGCGGCGATAGCGCGGCGGAGAATGCGCACGAGCCCTCCAGGCGCAACGGCGGCGAGCTCTTCGAGCCGAGACAGATCGGGATCGGCCGGCGGCGGATCGCGATCGAGCAACAGAAAATGAAGCAGCTGCCCCGCCGCGAAGACGTCCGAAGCGATCGACGGCGATTTCCCCGCTTCGATCTCCGGCGCGACGTACGGCGCGCGCGCGCGGTTCCCGAGGATCGACGCGGGATCGTAGAGCATCGTGTCCGCGATCACCGGATGCAGCTCGTCGTCGAGGAGCACGCTCGGCGGCGCGAGGCATCCGTGCACGATCCCCGCATCGTGCAGCCCTTGGAGCGCTTCGCAGATCTTCTGCAAGAGCTCGAGGCGCTTCTCCATCTCCCACTTCAACGCCGGCAGGTCCGACGCGTTCCCGACGGTCCAGAGATCCGCGACGAACGCGCGCCCGTCCGGCTGAACGGAGTGAATGCGGAGCACGCCCGCGACGGGGGTCTTCGACGCGAGCTTCATGAGCTTGAGCGCGCCGGCGTGGAAGCCGTACGCCGCTTCGCCCGACACCGACGGATCGAGCACGTAGACGCCGACTTTCGCGCCTTCGGGGTTCTCGCCGCGCCACGCCTGCATGAGCGAATCGCCGTGCAGCAACTTCACGAGCTTGACGCCCGCCACCGTGTCGCCCGGTTGCGGCATTCCGTTCGTCGTCTGCGCGTCGGCCATGGAGGGTCGACGATGCTACCGCTACCGCCAGCCGCCTGCCTCGTAGACGTACGCGCCGCCTTGCAACGAGTACGTCGGCGCGTGCCACGATCGCCCCACGGGCGCGCGCTCCCAGTGCCCGGGGATCCATGTATATTGCATCCCACTCCAGTGCCAATACCCGGGAAGCCACACCGATCCTCCGCGCTGCGTGGCCGGCTGTGCTTCGCGTACGGGCTCGGGCGGAGGGCCGTTGACGACGACGCCGCGCGCCGGCGGCGCGGTCTCGTTGACCACGCACGCGGACGTCAGCGCGGCCGTGGCGACGAGCGCGGTGAGTGCGACGATCGCGCAGGTGTGGACAGCAAGTTTGGCGAGGCCATGAGCCCGGCTCGGCATCGAGGAACCCCCGATCGAGAAGTCTACCACGGGATACGCACGCGCGCGCCCGACGCTTCCCGCTTGACCTATGCGCGGTGGCCACGCACCGTTGGCGCCTGACCGAGATGGATCCACGCGCCGCGCTCGCCCACGATCTCGCTGCCTTGCCCGCGGAGCTTCGCGCACGACTCGATGCGGCCGGCTTCGACGACGCCTGGCTTCTCGACCTCGCCGCCTCGCTGACGGCGTCGCCTCAGGGATCAACCGACGAGGCGGCCGCGCGTCGCGATGCGCGCAACCGCGTCACGGGTTCCGTGCGCGGACCGACGCCCACCGAGCTGCCGCCCGCACCCGAGCGCGGCAACCCCGAAGGCGATCGGCTGTGGGAGCGCGGCGACGAGATGATCGCGCGCGGCGAGCTCGCGCTGTGCGTGATGGCGGGCGGAATGGCGACGCGCATGGGCGGCGTCGTGAAGGCGCTCGTCGAAGCGATCCCCGGCTCGACATTTCTCTCGATGCGCCTCACCGAGAACAAGAAGTGGAGCTGGCTCTCCGGACGACCGGTGCCGCTCTGGCTCATGACGAGCGAAGCGACCGACGCGCCGATCGCCGAAGCGCTCGCGGCGCACCAGGCTCCGAAGCACGTCGCGCGGTTCAAGCAGAACCTCGGGCTCCGCCTCACGCCGGACGGTCAGCTCTTTCGCGAGGGTGACGGCTCGCCGAGCGACTACGCCACCGGTCACGGCGATCTCCCCGACGCGCTTCGTCGCTCCGGACTTCTGCGCGCGTTTCGCGCGACCGGCGGAAAATACGTCTGGATCGCGAACCTCGACAACCTCGGCGCGACCATCGATCCCGCGATCCTCGGCCACTTCGCCGAGACCGCGAAGGACGTCATGGTCGAGGTCTGTCCGAAGGTGGAAGGCGATCGCGGAGGCATTCCGGTTTGGGCGAAGACCGCACCCGACGCGCCCGAGCGACTCCAAGTGCTCGAAGAGTTCCGCCTCCCGAAGGCGTTCGACGCCGCGACCGTGCGCGTCTTCAACACGAACACGTTCCTCGTGAAGGCCGACGCGCTCGACGAGAAGCCGGTGAAGTGGAGCTGGTTCGAGGTCGAAAAGAAGGTCGACGGCAAACCGGCGGTTCAGTTCGAGCGCCTGTTGCAAGAGCTCACGGCGGCGATGGACGCGGCGTACGTGACGGTGCCGCGCGACGGAATCCTGTCGCGATTCTTGCCGGTGAAAGATTTCGACGAGCTCGCGCGTCGGCGCGCGGACATCGAAGCGGTCGTGCGCGCGCGTGGCCTTCTGAAGTAGTCGTCGTACGCCGTCAAAACCGACTATCCTCGCCCGACGCCGTGCATTTCGAGATCGCTCACGAATTCGACATTCCTCTCGACGCGCTCGAGCTCGCGGTCATCTCGCCGACGCTCGTCGACAAGCTCGCGCCCAAGCTGAAGAAGTCGAACATCGAGGACATCTCGCAAAAATCGCACGATCTCAAAAACGGCATCCTCGAGCGCGTCTGGCACTACCAGGCCAACGTCAACGTGCCGACGTTCGCGCGCGGCTACGTCACGCGCGAGATGTGCGCATGGGACGAAGAGTCGACGTACGACTTGAAGCGCCACACCTCGAGCTGGCGGATCATCCCGAACGTGAAGCCCGAGTGGCGAAAGTATTTCACGGCGTCGGGGACCTACCGCATCGCATCGCTCGGCGACGGACGCGCGCGACGGATCGTCGAAGGGACGCTCGAGCTCCGCGTGCCGCCGGTCGTTCGCCAAGTGGCCGAGCGGATGATCGTCGGCGAAGTGAAGAAGACGTTCGAGGCCGAGGCGGCCACGCTGCGCGACATGGCGACGCTCATCTGAAGAGGAGTTGGAGAAGACGATGCGACTCTCGATTCGACGGACCGCACTCGCGACATTGGCTCTCGGGCTGACGGGCGTTGCGGGCGCGTCCTCCACGGCATTCGCGGGCGAGCCGTTTCCGACGCGGGCGCAGCGCGTGTTCACGCCCGGGCGAAACGCGGCGAGCGACGACAGCAGCGACGCGGTCGTGACGAACCCGGCGAACCTCGGGACGCTCCCGTCGTGGGAAGCGCGCGGCACGTTCGTGCGCTGCTCGGACGACGTGAAGGCGAACGGATGCGGTTGGTCGTTCGCGCTCGCGACGCCGCTCTTCTGGGATTTTTCGACGGCGCTGCGCTTCGATCTCGTGCAGCCGCAGTGGGGCGCAGAGCCGGGCGTCGGCGCGGGATTTCCGTACCGCGGGTTCGACTACGGATGGTTGACGTGGGGGCTCGCGCTGCGCATGGGCGAGGCGGTGTCGTTCGGGATGAGCCTTCAGCGCTCGTACTCGAACAACGCGTACTTGAACGATCTCGTCGGCGTGACCGCGGGGCTCACGTGGCGACCGAGCGGCGTCGTCGGTTTCGCGGCGGTCGCGCACGATTTCAACGGACCGAGCGTCGCGGTCATCCCGCAGACCGGTCTTCCGGTGCTCGATCGCAGCTTCGTCTTCGCGATGGCGCTCAGGCCGGGCGGTACGCGCGCGTTCGAGCTCGGCGCCGAGATGAAATACTTGAGCGGGAGCGATCAGTGGATGCCGCGCGCGACGATCGGCCTCGACGTGCCGGGCGTCGGTCGTTTGCGCGGCGACGTCGAAGCGGCGCACATTCCGAACGACGATCGTCGTGGTGTCATGGGCTCGGCCGGTCTCGAGATCGCGTTCGATCGCGTGAGCGCGGGCGGCGGAGCGATCTTCGGCAACGGGCTCGGCACCTCGACCAGCCTCGCGCAGTACGCGACGCTCGCGTTCGGCGGAGCGCGCGCGCCCGGAGTGCCTCGCGCGCAACGCGCGGTCTTCATGCGGCTCGAGTCGACACCGGGTAACCGCGGGCACGTCGCGCTCCTTCGCAAGCTGTGGCGCATCGCCGAGGATCGCGAGATCGCGGCCGTCACGCTCGTCTTGCGCGCCGAGCCGGCCAGCTCGTACGCGCACGCCGAAGAGCTCGCCGATGCGCTCCGCGTTCTGCGCGCGCGTGGCAAGCGCACGCTCTGCAGCTTCGAGGACAACGGCGCAAAGTCGCTCTACGTCTGCGCGAACGCCGACAAGATCGTCGTGAACCCCGCGGGCGGTCTCCGCTACTCGGGCCACGCGACGACGTTCCTCTACTTCGCGGGCCTCCTCAACAAGCTCGGCATCAAGGCCGACTTCGTCCGCATCGGCGCCCACAAAAGCGCGCCCGAGCAGCTGATGAACGAGCAGGGGAGCGACGCGGCGCGCGCGGATCACGAAGACGTGCTGCGCAACGTCGAGGCGGTCTTCGTGAAGAACTTGTCGCAAGGGCGGCATCTTCCCGAGGACAAGATCCGCGCGTCGACACGCACCGGTCCGTTCGTCGCGAGCGAGGCGCGCGACGCAGGGTTCGTCGACGGCTTCGCGTTCGACGACGAGCTCGAGCGCGTGACGCAGGACCTCGTCGGCGCGAACATCCGCTACGAAAAATACGAAGACGACAACCTCGCGCCGAACACGTTCGGTCCGGCGGCGAAGGTCGGCGTGTTGTACGTCGACGGCGACATCGTCGATGGACGATCGACACACATCCCGCTCGTCGACATGAAGCTCGTCGGCTCGTACTCGATCGTCGATTCGATCAAGGCGCTGCGCGACGACGCGACGGTGCGCTCGGTCGTGCTTCGCATCGAGAGCCCCGGCGGATCGTCGATGGCGTCGGACGTGATGTGGCGCGAGCTGACGCTTCTCGCCGAGAAAAAGCCGCTCATCGTGTCGATGGGATCGGTCGCGGCGAGCGGCGGGTACTACATCGCGAGCGCGGGGAAGATCATCTTCGCGTTGCCGCTCACCGTCACCGGATCGATCGGCGTCTTCTACGGCAAGGCCGACGTCGCCGAGCTCTTGAAGAAGATCGGCGTCAACACCGAGACGTTCCGCACGGCGCCGCGCGCCGACGGCGAGTCGATCTATCGACCGTTCACGCCGGAAGAGAAGATCGAGCTGCAGCGCAAGGTCGGGCAGTTCTACGACACGTTCCTCGATCGCGTCGCGGCGGGGCGGCACCTCACGAAGGACGAAGTCGACGCCGTCGGACAAGGGCACGTGTGGCTCGGACAGCAGGCGCTTCAACGGAAGCTCGTCGATCGGATGGGCGGCATGCGCCACGCGCTCGAAGCGGCGCGCGATGCGGCGAAGCTCCCGGCCGACGCGCCGATCCTCGAGCTCCCGAAGATCGAGCCGACGCTCCTCGATCGCGCGTTCAAGCTCGCGGGCGGCGCCTCGGCGCAGGCGCAGATGATCAACGCGCTGCCGCTCCAAGTGCGCGCGATCGCTCGCGCGTTGGCGCCGCTCGTCGTCTACGAGAAGAACGTCGTGCTCGCGCGGATGGAGTGGGTGCCGGACGAAGGGGAGACCGAAGGACCCTGAAGCGTCGGACCGGGGAGCCGTTACGCAGCGCGAAGCGTGATCATCACCACCGCCGGCGCGCTCCCGAGGCGCATCGGCGGTCCCGTCGTGCCGAGACCCGGGTGCACGTAGAGCTGCGCCGCGTCCTCTTCGTAGAGGCCGACGTGGAACGGGTGCGTCAGGTGAGACAGCGACAGCCACCGGTAGAGAAACGGGACGGCGATCTGTCCGCCGTGCGTGTGGCCGCTCAACGTCAGCGCGACGCCGCGTTTCTTCGCTTCGCGGAAGCGCGCCGGATCGTGCGCGAGCAGGATCGTCGGCATCGCCGCGGGGCGCTCGGCGAGCGCGCGCTCCATGTCGTCGCGCTTCGTCCACGTGTCGTCGATCGCGGCGAGGTACATCTTGCCGCCGTTGCGATCGAGCACGACGCCTTCGTTGCGGAGGACGCGGGCGCCGGCCGCTTCGAGCAGCGCGATGAGCTCGCCCTCGCCGAAGTAGTCATGGTTGCCCATCGAGACGAAGACGCCATCCTTCGCGCGCAGCGTGCCGACGACCGCCGCGATGTCGTGATGAAAATCCGTCCCGCTCGTGACCATGTCGCCGGTCACGACGGCGAGATCGGGTGAGGCCGCGTTCGCTGCGCGTGACCATCGCTCGCCCCACGCGCGCGGCGTCGTCGAGCCGATGTGCAGATCGGACAGGTGCGCGATGCGGTAACCGTCGAACGACGGATCGAGACCCGCGATCGCGATCTCGACCTCGCGAACGTAGAACCATCGGCGGCGCACGAGGATGCCGTAGCCGCAGACGAGGATGCCGAGCGCGTACGTGGCGAGGTAGAAATCGAGCGGCATCGCGAACGCGTCACCGCGCACGAGCTGGAGGATCGGCGTGATCACGCTCGCGAGCGTCGCGGGGACGATCGTGAACAGGCACGCGCACCAGTGGATGAAATAGGGAATGTCGACGAGCCAGACGAGCGCTCCGTGGCGACGGCGATCAGGCATCGCGGCGCGCGCGCGACCGAGGAACATCGCGATGCCGAACGCGCCCCACGCGACGCCGACGAGCCACGGCGCGGGGATCGCGAGGCGCTCGGCGCCGCGCGCGATCGCGGCGATCACCGGAACGTGAATCACGAGCGTCACGAAAATGAGAAAGCGGAGGAACTTGCTCATGCGCGGGCGCTTTCCGATCACGCGCGCGGCGCCGGTGGGCGGAGCCGAATCCGCCTGCGTCAAGCCAACATCCCCTCGATGACCGCGCCGTCGTCGCAGATCGCGCGGACGACGCGCGCGGTGGCCCAGACCGCGACGACGCCTGCGGTGACCCCGACGTCGCCGCTCATGCGAAGCCAGCTTCCGTTCGAGCGGCGAAGCAAGCGCGACTGCGCGGCGCCGGCCCACGCTGCGCCGTCCTCGCCGATCGTCAGCGAGAGGATGTCGCGCGTCGTCTGCACCGCCTCGAGCTGCGCGTCGAAGCGCGACGACACCGACAGCGCGTGACCCCCCGCGCCCACGGTCACTGCGCCGCCGTCCGCGAGCGGCGCGATCGACGTCAGGTGTCCGGCGCACACGTTGCCGACGTGCTCGACGACGCCGAGCTCGAGCCGCACGAGCGCGCCCCAGTCGCCGCACGCGAGGAGCGTCCCGCCGCGAAGACGCGTCGCCGCACGAAGCCGCGCACACTTCGGCGAATCGCTGAGCAGCGTGAGGCGACCGTCGACGATCTGCGCGACGGTGCCCATCGTCCCCCACGGCGAGGTCGTGATCGTTTGACGCACGGGCCGCTCGCCGACGAGCGTCGTCGCGCCGCCTTCTTCGTGAAACGCCCCGTGAAACGTGATCTCGCGATCCGGAACGCCCCACGATTCGAGCGTCCCTTTCGTCGAGAGGCGCACCGCCGTCGCGCGGTCGCCGAACAGGACGATGTCGCCCCCCTTCGTCGACACGATCCCGCGGAGCAATCGCGCGTCGACCGACGACGGCAGCGCGACGGACGACCACGTCTGACCTTCGAGGCGCGCGAGCCCGTTCGGTCCGATCGCGATCGCGATCTCGCCTCCCGTCGTGAACGATGCCGCGCGCACCGAGCCCGCGCGCAGCGATCGCGCGGCGAGCTTCCAGCGCCACGCCGCGGGGTTCGCGCTCATCGCTTCGGACGGACCTTGCGAGGACACGGTGTCGTGCGGATTGAACGGCACGGCGCCCGACACGCGCCCCGACGACACCACGACTTGCGGCGGATCGCTCGAGCCGGGCATCGGCGTCGATCCGTACGGACGATCGAGCGTCGGCTGCGTGTCGCGTGGGAGCGGCGCGGCGTTCGACGGCGCGCGCGACGCGGCGCCGACCGGCGACGGAGTGTACGAGCGACGCGACTCGCCGAGCGCGCGAAACACCGGCTCGATCGCGGCCCACAGCTCGGTCACCGACTCGTGACGATCCATCGGATCCGGCGCGGTGCCGCGGACGATTTGCGCGTCGAGCTTGTCGACGAGATCCGGCCGCTGCTGCAGCTCGGGCGGGAGCGCGTCGCGCGAGAGCTGCGGTCGCGGTCCATTCAAGATGCGCGTCACCGCGAGCAGCGGGTTCTCGCCCTGCTTGTACGGAAACGCGGAGCGACCGGTGAGGATCTCGTAGACGATCGCCGCGAGCGAGAAGACGTCGGTGCGCGGGCTGACGCGCTGGTTGCCTTGCTCGTATTGCTCTGGCGGCGCGTACCCGAGCGACGCACCCGCGAGCGCGGTCGTGCGCTGAAGCGAAACGTCGACGAGCTTGACGAGCCCGAAGTCGGTCACCTTCGCGACCTCGCCGCCTGCTTCGGCCGCGAGCAAAATGTTCGACGGCTTGAGATCGCGATGCACGACCTTTTGCGCGTGCACGTGCTCGAGCGCGAGCACGACCTGGCGCAGGATGCGCCGTGCGCGATCGAGCGGGAGGCCTTGTCCGTTCTGCTCGAGGACTTGCTCGAGCGTCGGTCCATGCACGTACTCGAGCACGGTGAACGGGAGCTTGATCGGATCGCGCGAGCCCGCGGGGACGATGCTCGCGGTCGCGTGATCGTAGAAGCGAACGATGTGCGGGTTGGGTCGCGCCTGCTGGCCGAGCATGCGAAGCACCTCGGCCTCGCGTTGAAAACGCGCGAGCGCCTCGGGAGTGACCGCGTCCGGACGGAGCACCTTGACGATGACGGTGAACCCGTCCGGATCGTCCCAGCTCGCGCGAAAGACCCAACCCTGTCCGCCCTCGCCGATGCGTTCACGCAGGTGATAAACGACGCCGCCCGAACCGCGCAGAGCCTGACCCGCGAGCGCATCGCGAAGGGCGAAGAGGCGCGGGTCGGTCGGCTGCATCGGGGCGTTGGTCGGCGTCGACGTGGCGGTCGCGGAGGCGAGAGCGAGAGTAGAAGGGGCGCGTACGGTCTACGCGCCGATGAGCTTCAGGAGGGTCTCCTTGTTCGTCACGCCGACGTGCCGCCCCGACTCCTTGCCGCCCTTGAAGACGACGACGGTGGGCACGCCGCGAATGCCGAACTTGGCCGCGACGCCGGGCGAATCGTCGATGTCGAGCTTGCCGACTTTGACCTTGCCCATGTTCTCGTCGGCGATCTTCTCGACGATCGGAGCGAGCATTTTGCACGGGCCGCACCACACCGCGCTGAAGTCGAGGAGGAACGTCTCCTTGGACTGGAGGACTTCGGCGTCGAAGTTGAGATCGTTGATTTCGAGGACGTTCTTGCCGGCCATAGCGTGCTTCTCCTGGAGTGTAGAGACTACTTATAGCTCGGATGCGCGAAAGTCGATGCGGGTCGCTTTGCGGATGCTGCGCGGGCCGTTCACTTGCTTCCCGGCGGTTTTGGGGCCGTCGCGGCGGGTGCGGAAGGTTTCGGCGCGGCGATACGCTCGCCTGAGCCGGACGGGGACGGCGCGGACGGCGCGAGCTGGGGCGGTGGCGCGCCGCTCGGCGCAGGCGGCGCGGGGCGAGGTCGTTCGTTTCGGAGCTTGAGCACGCGGTCGAGCGCCTTCGCGACGTCTTCGGTCGGCGCGTGCGCGCTCGCGGTGAGCGCGGTCGCGTTCGTCTCGACGACGAGCGAGTCGATGAGCGGCCCCAGCCCGATGAGGCGCGCGCCGAAGTCTTGCGAGAAGCCGAGGCGCTTCTTCAGGATGAGCTTCTTCACTTCGTCGCACGCTTCGGTGCTCTCGCAGCGGAGCTCGGCCGCGGCTTCGCTCTCCTGGCCGGCCGCGCCCGCGGTGATCGCGACGCCCGCGGTCTCGACGGAGAGGACGCCGCCCATCGCGACGTTCGAGCCCGGCTCGGCCGCGCCGATCTCCGCCCCCATCTCGCGCTTGAGGCGTTCGCGAAGCGACTTCGGCAGCACAGCGGTGGCGATGATCGATCGCGCAGGCTTCCCGTCGCGATGCGCGGTGAGCGCTTCACGCAGCGCGAGGTGCGGAGAGCCGGCGCGCACCGACGGGATCTTCCCCTCGGCCGCGTCGATCATCGACTGCAGCCACGCGCCGCGTCCCACGAGCAACGGCCCGCCTTCGCGGAGCGCGATGCGCGGCTTTGCGCCGCCCGGATCGTCGTCGTCTTCGACGGTCGTGAACGTGCCGCGCTTGCCCATCTTGGGATGACCGCCGCGCGCGACGATGACCTTCTGCGCGCAGTCGAGGAGCTCGGCCTGTCGGAGATCGCCCATCGCGAGGAGACCGAAGTCGCCGTGGTCGCCGCCCTCGGGCACGGCGAGCGCGAGCTCCTTCACGCGCGTGAGCGGATCGAAGCCGCACGTCTCGGCGAGCGCGCCCACGCCGAGGAGCTTCGTCGAGTCACCGCCGAGCAGCGGGACGGCGAGCGGCGAGACGCGGAGGGCTTCGACATCGATCGTGACGACGAGGAACGCGTCGCGCGGAATCGCGCCGAGGATGCCGCCGCGCGCGAGGCCGCCTTGAGGCTGCGCGAGGTAGAGACCGATGGACGCGAGGACGGCGACCGCGAGGAGGAAGGAGAGGTTGCGTTGGCGGGTGGTCACGGCGGGGAACGGGGAGGGTACTCGACCGGGACGCGACCTCGATAGCGTCGGAGTGGCGCGATCTCCCGTCAGTGGCATTGCCGAGCCCCCTCGGACGGGCGCGGTCTGTCGTCGATCGGCCTTCGACTGAACGGAGTCGCGCGCGGTCTGCTCGTGGTCGCCCGCCGACTGGGTGGACTCGAGCGACCGTGCGAATTCAGGCGAAATTCGACCGAACGGAGACGAACGTCGACTGCTTAGAGACGAATTTCGACTGACTAGAGACGAAATTCGACTGAACGCAGACCAGCCGTTGGGGGCGAAACGGGCCCGCCCGATCAGCGCGCGATCCCCATCGCCGCGAGCGCGAACGCGTACTCCTCGGCACGCTTCTCCGCCTCCGGCGTCACTAAGCCGCTCCCCATGTGCCCCGCGCCCCAGTCGACGCGCAAGACGACTTCGTCGCCGGTGCTCGCCGCTTGAAGCGCCGCCGCGAACTTTCGCGCATGCAGCGCATCGACGCGCTCGTCGCTCTCCGCCGCGCCGACGAGCACGGCGGGATACCGCGTCCCCGGCGTCACGTGGTGGTACGGCGAGTACGCGAAGAGCGCGCGAAAATCGTCCGGATCGTCCGGGTTGCCGAACTCCGCGAGCGGCGTCTTTCCGAGACCGGTCAGCGGAAAGCGAATCATGTCGGTCTGCGGAACGAGCGCGATCACGGCGCGAAACAGATCCGGACGCTGCGTGAGCGCCGCAGTCACGAGGAGGCCGCCCCACGACGCGCCGCGGATCGCGAGGCGCTCGTTGCTCGTGTAGCGCTCGCGCACGAGGTATTCGGCCGCCGCGATGAAATCGTCGAACGTGTGCTGCTTGTTCCGGAGGCTTCCGGCGCGGTGCCACTCCTCGCCGTACTCTCCGCCGCCGCGAAGCGATGGCCACGCGTACACGCCGCCGCGCTCGACCCACGGAACGAGGAACGCGCTGTAGTTCGGCTGCGAGAGCGCGTTCGCCGCGCCGTAGCCGCTGAGGAGAAGCGGCGCGCGTCCGTCGCGCACGAGATCCTTTCGACGGAAGACGAACATCGGAATCTTCGTCCCGTCGTTCGACGCGAAGAAGACCTGCTCGACCACGAGCGCCGCGAAGTCGACGGGCGTCTTGTGCCGATACCAAACCGTCTCGACGCCGCTCTTGATCGACGTCTCGAAGATCTCGCGCGGTCGATCGTACGAGTGCACGGCGTAGTAGGCGACGTCGGCGTCGGGCGTGCCGGAGATCCACGTGTGCTCGCCGATGCGCGACGGCATCGCGCGCACGAGCGTCCCGTCGAGCTCGCGGACCTCGACGCGCGTGACGACGTTCTCGAGGTAGCGCACGACGAGGCGTCCGCCGATGATCTGAAATCCGGTGAGCGTCGCGTCGCGTTGCGGGACGACTCGCTTCCACGCCGCGCGCTCGGGTTTGCGCGGATCGACGGCGAAGATCTCTCCGCGCGGCGCGCCGTCCGTCGTGCGCACGTAGAGCGTGTCCTTGTACGCCTCGACGTCGAACCACGCGTCGCGCCCTTCGACGAGCGTGCGCCACTTCGGATGCGCGTCGCGCAGATCCTCGAAGTAGACGTCGTTCTTTCCCCAGCCGCGGTTGACGCTCGACGTGAGCCATCGACCGCGCGAGTCGAGCGTCAGCGGACACCCGAGCTGACCGGCGACGGGCGCGCGAACGACGACGTCCTTCTCTTGCGAATCGCCGAGCTTGTGAAAGCGCCCCTCGGCGCGCGCGTAGCGATCGGCGCGGACCGCGGGGTCGGGGGAGATCCATTGGTAATAGAAGGCGTCGGATTTCGGAGTCCAATGAATGACGGCCCATTCGCCCCCTTCGAGGACGTCGACGTCCGAGACCTTGCGCGTGTCGACGTCGATCACGCGCAGCGTCGCGGCGTCGGCGTTCTTTTGGCGCACTTGGTAGACGATCTTCTTTCCGTTCCACGACGGCCACCAGTTGCCGAGGATCTGGCTCTTGTCGGGCCACGTCTCGGGATCGAGGAGCACGATGTCCTTCGCGCCGTCGCGCCAGTAGATGACGCCGCGCTCGCGATCGGCGCTGCGGCGGTCGTGGAAGACGCGGCCGCCGAAGATCTCCGGCGCCCACTGATGCTCTTGGAACGCGAGCTCCTTCATGCGCGTCGCGAACGCTTCGCGCAGCGGGAGCTTCGCGAGCGCGGTGCGGGCGAACGCGTCCTGCGCGTGCATCCACTTCGTGACCTCGTCGGATTTTCCGTCTTCGAGCCAGCGGTAAGGATCGGGGACGCGGACGCCGTGCAGTGTGTCGGCGACGTCGACGCGACGCGTGGGCGGGTACGCGAACGTCGCGCGCGGACCGGCGTCGGGAGCGGGCGCGACGTCGGGCGCACGCGCGGAGACGACGGCGAGCGGTGACGGCGCTTTGACGGCGTGGTCCGACGCGCAAGCGACGAGGGCGCACGGAGCAGAGAGGAGGGCGCACGGAGCAGCGAAGAGGAACGCGATCGATCGGGGAAGCACGCGCGGAAACGTCGGACGATCGGCGAACATATCGCGTCGCCGCGAAGTCGCCGTCGCGGCTACGGGCCGGCGTCGACCAAGATCTTCAACGCGCCACGCCGCCCCGCGTGCGTCAATGCTTCGTCGGCGCGCGCGAGCGGATACCGCGCTTCGATCAGCGGGAGCGGATCGATCGTCCCCTCGGCGAGCGCCGCGATCGCGCGTCGCATGTCGCCGCATCGCGATCCGACGATCTTCACTTCATGGATCACGACCGGTGCGAGGTCCACCGTCAGCGGCGACGCGACGGTCGTCTTCATGACCACCGTCCCGCGCGGTCTCACCAACGCCAGCGCGCGTGCGAGCCCGCGTTCGCTCCCCGTCGCCTCGACGACGAGATCCGCACCGCCGAGCGCAGCGGGAATCGCGTCCTCGAGGTAGCCATCGACGCCGACGGAGCGCGCGAGCGCGAGCTTGGCGTCGTGATGTCCGACCATCGCGGTCGCGAGTCCCGCGGACGCGAGCGCGCGTGCGATGAGCTGCGCGAGCTTGCCGTCGCCGAGGACGATCGCGCGGCGTGCGGAGATCGCCGAAGCTTCATCGAGGACGTGAAGCGCAGCGGCGAGCGGCTCCGCGAAGACCGCGCGATCGTCGGAGAGCGAATCGGGGACTGCGACGAGGCAACGCTCGGGGATCGCGAAGCGCTCCGCGAACGCGCCCGAACGACCGAGGATGCCGAGCACCGTGCGTGTCGCGCAGTGATGTCCGTCGCGCTCGGTGCAGTCGGCGCACGCCCCGCACCCGGCGTTGATGTCGGCGACGACGCGCTTGCCGATCCATCGCGCGTCGTCGCTCGCGATGACCTCTCCGACGACCTCGTGACCGGGCACGCCGCGAAATCCCATGTACCCGCGCGCGAGCTGGAGATCGGTATCGCAGACACCGGTCGTGCGAACGCGAACGATCGCTTCGCCGCGTGCGCGCGTCGGCTCGGGATGATCGGCGACCATGGTCGGCGAGTCGGCGAGAACGAGCGCCAGCATGCGGCGAGGGTACACGCATCGGCGTGGCTGATAGGCTCACTCTCGTGACCCCCGTCGACGAAACGCTCGAAGACGTCGCGCACGGTGCGGGCGGTGCGTCCACGCGCGGCCCCATCCTCTTCGTCGTCCTCGAAGGCGATCGCCCGTCGTCGCGCGGCGCGCGCTACTCGCTCGTCGGTGTCGATCGCATCACGATCGGGCGCGGACCCGAGCGCATGCCGACGCGGAGCGCGGACGGTCGCACGCTCTCTCTCGGCTTGCCCGGTCGTTGGCTCTCGTCGAGCCACGCCGTCGTGCGCGCGATCGGCGGCGAGTGGGTTGCGGAGGACGCTGGCTCGCGCAACGGAACGTTCGTCGGTGGCGAACGAATCACGACGCGCGTCCTCGGTGAGCGCGACTATCTCGAGGCGGGCCGCGTTTGGTTTTCGATACGCGGCGCGCCCGCGAACGACGGCCCCGTCCTCCGCGACGAGGACGCCGCGCGCACGACGCAGCCGTTCGGTCTTCGCACGTTGCTCCCGGAGATCGCCGACGGCCTCGCCGCGCTCGCGCGAATCGCGCGTGGAAGTCACGTGCCGGTCCTCTTCCTCGGCGAGACCGGCGCGGGCAAAGAAGTCCTCGCGCGCGAAGTACACACGCAGTCCGGGCGCAGCGGCCCGTTCGTAGCGGTCAACTGCGGCGCGTTGCCGTCGACGCTCGTCGAGGCGCTGCTCTTCGGTCACGTGAAAGGCGCGTTCTCGGGCGCGACGCGCGACGAAGTCGGATTCGTGCGCTCGGCCGACGGAGGCACGCTCTTCCTGGACGAGATCGGCGATCTTCCGGCGACGTCGCAGGCGGCGCTCTTGCGCGTGCTCCAAGAGCGCGAAGTGATCCCCGTCGGCGCGACGCGCGCGACGAAGGTCGACGTACGCGTGATCGCGGCGACGCATCGACCGCTCGACACGCTCATCGCGACGGGCGGCTTTCGAAGCGATTTGCTCGCGCGATTGAAGGGCTACGCGCACCGCCTCCCGGCGCTCCGCGATCGCATGGCCGACTTCGGCGTGCTCCTCGCGGACGTTCTCGTCGACGTCGCGGGCGAGCGTGCGCAGCGTCTCACGATCGATCCGCAGGCCGCACGCGCGCTCCTCACGTACGACTGGCCGCACAACATCCGCGAGGTGCATCTCGCGATGGCGAGCGCGGTGGCGCTGGCGACCGGCGACGAAATCGAAGCGCGTCATCTGCCCGCCGAGCTACTCGCGCCGCCGCCGAGCGAGCCCGTCGAGTCGACCGCGAGCGACTCCGACGCGGCGCTGCGCGCGAGCCTCGTCGCGCTTCTCGTCGAACATCGCGGAAACGTCACCGCCGTCGCGCGCGTCGTCGGCAAGGCGCCCGCGCAAATTCATCGGTGGATGCGCCGGTTCGGCATCGATCCCGACGTGTACCGCTCCGCGTGATTTGCGACGACGCGCCCGGGGTTGTACGAGAAGAGCGTTGAGTCGCCAACGCGAAGCCCAGCTCCTGCGCGACCGCGCGCATCGCGCGATCGTCATCGCACTGAGTGCGTTTTCGTTCGTCGCGTGCAAGGCCGTCCTCGGTCTCGATCCGCCGGAGCTCGATCCGTGCGTCGACGGTGGCTGCTTCGACGGCGCGGCCGATGGCGCGCGTGACGCGGGCGCAGACGTCGCGCCGGATCACGGTCCGATCGTCGGCGTGCGTTGCGGCGGCGGAAGCTTCGGCGTGACCGGATGCAACGGACCGACGCCGGTCTGTTGCGAGTCGACGGACGCTGGCGTGACGACCTTCGCGTGCGTCGCGAGCACCGCGGCGTGCGCGGGCTATCCGATTGCGTGCGCGAGCTACGACGACTGCACAGGCAACAACGTGTGCTGCCACTCGGCGACGCAAATCAAGTGCGTCGGCACCGCTTCGTGTGCGAACGCGGATCTCGTCTGCGAGCCAGACGGCGCGGCGGATCAATGCCCCGCATCGTGGAAGTGCGTAGTGCCGCTGACCAACGCGGGCGCGGCGTCGCCGTACTTCGGCTGCATGCCGTGACCGGCCGCGGCGTCGTGGGGGCTCATGATCGTCCCGGGACACCTCGAAATGTGTCCGGGACACCCCCATTCGACCGATTCTCTCGACGATCTCGCGACCTCGACTTTGGCGTGCCCAGTGCACTTCCGCGCGCTCGTGGGTCATACTCTCGCCATGACCGACGCGGCCCGCACCTCGTCGACGCGCTACTCGTGGGACGACTTCGTCGCCCTCGATGACGACGACCGCCGCGAGCTCATCGACGGCGAGCTCGTCGAGGTCGAGGTGCCAAACAAGATTCACGAGTACATCGTGGCCGTGCTCATCGGGTACATGTGGACCTGGGCGCGTAAGCATGGCGGCTTGCCGCT
This sequence comes from Polyangiales bacterium, assembly GCA_038209335.1. Lineage (GTDB taxonomy): Bacteria > Myxococcota_A > Polyangia > Polyangiales > Polyangiaceae > JBBQXV01. The sequence continues at coordinate 20,263 of JBBQXV010000118.1, forward strand.
CGGCTCCGGATACAAGGTCCGCATCGACGCGCACCGCGGCGTCATGCCCGACGTGCAGTTTTTCCGCGCGGGCAACCCCGATGCCGTTGGCCAAGACGTGGCGCTCGAGCACGGCCGACCGGATCTCGCGGTCGAGATCATCTCGCCGTCGAGCCGCCGCTACGACCGCGTGAAGAAGCTCGAATGGTACGCGCGTATCGGCGTGCCCGAGTATTGGATCGTCGACGCCGAGGCGCAGACGATCGAACGCCTGCTCGTCTCGCGTGGGCGCTACGTCGTCGATGGCTCTGCGGAAGGCGCGGCGACGTTCGCGCCGAAGACGTTCGCGGGACTCGCCATTCCGCTGGCGGAGCTGTGGACGTTGCCGGGCGCAGCACGCGCGCGAAAGCGGAAGCGTTGACCGACGACGCACGTCGCGCAGACTACGGCGTGACGTACCCGAGAAGCCGCTCCATCGTCTGTCCTTCGCACGCCGCGTCCGCGCTGACGAAGTGATCGGTCCCCGCGCCGACGCGGCACCGGTAGAGCGCGACCGTCCCCGCTTGCATCGTCGAGTACGCCCAGCCGATCGGCCCGAGCGGTTGCAAGCCTTCGCAGCCGACGTCGGGCGTGATCACGTTGTGCTGCGCCGCGCGGCACTCATAGAGAAGCACGGCGCCGGCTTGCGCATCGCGCGAGAGCTTCCACGAATTCTCCGTCGCGAATCCGCTCGGCGGCAGGCGCGTCGACGCCCAATGCCCGCGCGACGCGAGGACGCTCCGAGTGAGCCGCACGTACGGCAGATCCTCGAAGCCGCACGAGAGCTGCTGCGGCATCAGATCGTTGCGATTGGCGAGCGCCCACGTCGCCCACGCCGGCTTCGCCATGTTCATCGTATCGCGGAGACCGAGGCCGAGCCCCGACGCCGTCTCGACGGGGTTGTCGACCATGCGATGGTAGACGTAGTTCTCGATTCCCGGCGTGCCGACGATGTTGCGAAACGATCGGCACAGGCCGTCTGATTGCGCGGCGGGCGACGACGGCGAGAGCGAGTTGATCCCGCTCTCGGTGAGCTGGATCTCGAACGACGACGGCACATTCGGGAACGTCTTGCGGAGCCAACCGGCGAGCGTGCCGATGTTGCCGTACGTGACGAGCGGATAGTCGTCGACGGAAAATGCGGCGGCAAGCAAGTTGGGCGCGTACGGGTGGTACGCGACACGCCAGGCGCGAGGCGCCGCTCGCGCCGCGAGCCCGCTGATGACTGTCATCGCCGAGAGCAGCGGGTGCGCGGCCGATGGTTGATCGAAGTCGGGGCTCGCGAAGTGATGCTCGAGCGACACCAGCACCTTGGCGCTCGGCTGCTCGATCGCGACGCGATCGTAGGCGGCGTTGTAGCTCTGGGCGTAAACATCGAGCCATGTCGCCGTGTCGCACGCCGTGCCGCCGCCGCATCCGACGTTGAACCAGTCATTCGCGTTGACCTCGTTGTGGATGACGAAGTCGGCGATACGCCCGTGGCCGTGACGGCCGTCGTAGCGGCGCGCGAGCATGCCGACGAAGCGTCCGTAGTCGGCGCCGGTGTCAGGCGCGCAGAAGATTTCGTAGCCGGCCGCGACCGGCACACACGGTCGCGTGGTGCGCGCCCACGCCGGCACGCCGTACGCAACGCCAGTGACGACGAGGCCGCGCGCGGTCCAATCGGCGATGGCCGCGTCGACGTTGGCGGCAATCACGAAGCAGTGTCCGTCGTATTCCTCTTCGGTCGTCGGCGCGCACGGCGGCGTGTGTTTGTTCGCTTCCCATGATGACCAGACGAGGTTCATCGCGACGCCGCCTGCGTTGTTGCCGCTGATCTCGTCCTTGTTCGCCCAGAAGTCGGGCTGGAGCGACTTGAGCCGGTACGCGGTTCGCGTCGGGTACGGCAACGGCCCCGCGTCCGCAACGTCGCCGCTTCCGTCGAGGTGCGCCGGACCGTCCACCGGCGGCGCGTCGCTCGCGGTCGAATCCGCGGCCCCATCCACCGAGCCCGCGTCCGAACCACCGGACGCCGTGTCGCCGCCCGACGTCGCGCACGCCGCGACGATCGAGAGACCGGAGCCCAGCGCCGCCATCGCCACTGCTCGCCGCCGACGCGCCATCTTCTAGGTATAGCGCCGTCGGTTCTTCTTGAGGGCTGCACTCTCTACCGCTCATGGCTCCTCGCGCCGGCCTGATTGTCGTCCTCGGCGTCGCGCTCGGCGCTTGCGAACCGGAGCGCTCGGCGTGCTTGCCGCGGGCGAAGCGTTCGCGCAACAGTTCGGACCTGTCGCTCTCGATCATGCGGAACGGCACGGTCGTCGGCACTAGCGTCGTCGTCGCCGCCGCGCGCCTCAGTTGCTAACTGGGCGCACAACCCGGTAGAGCACCGCTCCTAGTGGGCGGAGTCGCGCACTCTTTGGCAAGCTCTCTTGCGCGAGCTCTCGCTACTTAACTCCCCACTTGTCGCAGTCTTCCTTCTTGCCTGTACCGGTGGAGCCGTAGCCCTCCGTCGCGTTCATCTTGTAGTAGTAACAAGGCTCGGTCGACGTGTACCAGTAGAGCGTTCCGTCGGCTTCGCTCCGGTGCGGCTCGCCCAGCTCGTTGGTCGTGAATTTTTTTCGCTCGTCCAGAGAGTGCGAGTTGCCGTTCATGTTTTTCATGATGCTCGCGAACGTCGCGCTGAACTGAGCTTCGCTCCCGGGCTTCTTCTTGGCGCCGCAAGCAACCAAGGCCGCCGCAAGGACCGTCACCATCAACAGCGTCTTCGTTTTCATGGCGAAGACTTTTGGCGAGGTGCCCCCGTGAGTCAAGGGAGGCGGGCTTTCAGATTGACGCGCCCTCGTGGAGCCGCACCTTCGAGTAGTCGCGTAGTCTAGGCTTGCGCGTCACGCGCTAAAGGCGTCACTCACGGGCACGAGCACACACGCATCTGGGGCCGCGGATCGCGCGCGCACTTGGGGGCCTTGTTCCCGCAAGCGGCCCGGTAGTCACGTCGGCAGTCGGCGTCGACGTCGCACGCGACCGACGTATTGCCGATGTCGAGCAACCCGTGACACGCCGAGCCTCCGAGCGGTCTGGTCTGGCACGTGCTCTTCGCGGGGCAGTGTTTCGGGCTCGAGCAGCGGTACTCGGGGCGACTACCGAGCTCGCCACAAGCGTCCGCCGCGGCGCAGATCGGCTTTCCGCTCGCCGCGCAGCAAACGGGTCGATCGGTCGGGCACGTGACGCCGCCGCAATCGACGACGCGGTTGGGCAACTGACAGGTGCCGCCGGCGCAGACGGTCCCGCTCGTCTTGCATGGTTGGCCCACGACGCAGACCTCGGAGAAGTCGCAGACGTTGGCGCCGGCCTGCGAAGCCGTGATGCACGCTCGATGCCCGCGATCGCTCGAGAACCAGCTGTCGCAGCACACCTCGTTGTCGGCGCAGTCGCCCGAGTCGTCGCAATGGACGAGGTCCGCACCGCCGGCATCGGCTGCCTCGCAGGCCGCGAACTGCGCCGCCGCGTCTTGCGGGGCCAACGCCACTCCCTTCTTCGGGTTGCGGCGCGGCGCGCACGCTCCCGCGCTCTCCGTCCCGCAACACATCTCCTTCTTGGCGTCGCAGAGCTTACCGCCGCACGCGACGGTGGCCGGAACGAAGGCCGGCGTCGCGACCGTGCCTGGCGTCGCTGCCGCCTGGCCCGCGTCGACCGGCGTCGCGACACCTCCGACGCTTCCAGTCTTGGCCCCTACGACGGGCGTTACGCGAAGCGCCGCCGGGTCGCGTTGCATTTCGGGAGGCCTCTTGCATGCGGCGAACGCAATCGTGAGGCATGCGGACGTGAAGACCAGGATGAGTCGCACGCCAAAGAGTACGCTGCCCCAATCGAAGTGATGTCATTCGCATGCGACCGTCAACGATGTCTTCGCGGAGTGACGTGAGCGACACCGAGCTGCTGCATGCCGTCAATCGGGTGATCGTCGCGCTCGGTACGAGGCCCGATCTGTTCGAGATCGTCCCCGTCGCATGCGATCCGCCGGTCTCCACCGCGGAGCTCGACGCCGTCGAGCGCGAGCTCGGCTTCGAGCTGCCTCGCATGTTGCGCGAGCACTACCTCGAGGTCGGGGCGACATTGGATTTTCAATGGGGCCTTCGCGACGGCGCGTTTCGCGAGCTCGGCTACGCCCATGGCTCGGGCGACGAAGAAGACGAGGAGAACGAGGGCGGTTACGGCGACCCGCCGCGCGGGCTGTTCCGGATCGTGTCACCCGCGCGGCTGAGCAGGCACCTGCAGCACGGCGTCGTGCAAGTCTTCGTCAACGACGGCGGCGGCGACGGATACGCGCTCCGCGCCGCGGCCGGCGTCGGTGAGCGACCGCTCGTCTGGTTCGAGCATGACATACCCGGCGCGGCTCGCCGCGCGGCTTTCGCGTCGATCTCCGAGTGCGTCGAGTCGCTCGTACGCCGCGGGTTCGCGACGGACGGCGAGCCCGAGGGTATCGAGACGTTCCTCGCGCGGTTCCACGGTGCTGCTCCACCTCAATCTTCCCGACGCTGACGGCGCGTGCGCCGAAAGTGAGCGCGGGTACGCGCGACTGGGCGATCGGGTGGGACGCGATGGCGCGATCCGCCTTCGTGAGCTCGTCAGGCTGCAGTCGCCATGTCGCATCCGACGATTCAAAACGGAACGGTGAGCCTCGCGCCGTTCGCACTCACCGCGACGTTCGCGCGCGACTCGCCGCGCGTGGGCCAGAAGAAGAGGAGGGCGCCGCTCGCCGCCGCGGTCGCGCCGACGATCATGACGACGGTCGCGACGTCCGCATGCGAGCGTGCGCTCTCGCGTGCGTCGAACGCGTCGCGCGAGCAGCCGCGTGCGGGGCACGACGATGCGACCGCGTCGTAGTTCGACTTCGCGACGAGCGCGAGGATCCCGCCGATTCCGATCGCGACGACGCCCGCACCTCCGACGGCGACGCCGCTCCATGTGCGAGGAGACGTCGTCGCATCGGCGGGCGGAGCGGGCGTAGGCGCGATCGCGCGCGGAGGCGCGGTCGGCG
>JBBQXV010000119.1:0-25294 GCA_038209335.1 Polyangiales bacterium
GTTGTGCTCGTACATGCCGCCGATCGATCCGAGCATCGACTGGAACGACTGCTGCCCCTGACGAAACGCGAGGATGTAGAGCGTCATCTCGCCGAGCGTGATCTTCTGCGCGGCCGCGAGGAGCGCCATCGCGACATACGCTCCGTAGAACGCGCCGGTCGCGAGGAGCGTCAGCGCGTGCGTCACCGCCGCGCGCTTCACCGCGAGCTTGCGATCCTCTTCGTAGAACTGCTCGGCGAGCGTGCGGTAGCGATCGAGGAGGAGCGGGCCGAGGCCGAAGAGCTTCACCTCCTTGGCGTGCTCGTCGTTCGCGAGAACGTACTCGAGATAGAGGAGGCGTCGCGATTCGGGCGAGCGCCAATTGCGAACGCGAAACGCCTGCTTCGAGTAGCGCATCTCGGCGATCGTCGCCGGCACCGTCGCCGCGAGGAGCCCGACGACCGCCCACGCGCTGAACTGGATCAGCAGCGCTGCGTAGCCGACGAGCGTGACGAGGCTCTGCAACAGCTGAAAGCTCTCGGTCACGAGCGCGACCGGGCGCGACGACGCCTCGCGTCGCGCGCGCGTGAGCTTGTCGTAAAACTCGGAGTCCTCGAAGAAGCGGAGATCGAGCCCGAGCGCCTTCTCGAGGATCGTGACGTTGATGTCGATCCCGAGACGCGCGCCGAGCAGCGATCGCACGAGGCCAAGCCCGCGCTGGACGAACGCCATCACCGCGACGAGGACGAGCTCGACGACGACCCACCTCAGCGCGTCGTCGCGCGATCGCGCGACCACGGCGTCGACGATTTGCTTGCCGGAGTACGCGACGCCGAGCGGCACGAGCGCGCCGACCGCGGTGAGCGCGCCGAGCGCGATCGTCATCGGCCGCGACGACGCCCAGACGAGCGCGAGCGTGCGTCGCGTGTGCGCCGCGCTCTCGCGTAGGGCCGCGCCTAGGCTCTGCTTCGGTTTTTTCGGCTCGCTCGTGGGCGACATGGTTCGGTCTGAACGCCGAGCAGCGCTTCGACGCAGGGGAGGACGACGTCGGAGAGGGCCCGAGCGCGCAGAGTGCGCTGCTCCTTCGCCGATAGGATGCCGTGGCGAGCGAGATCGTTGTCGGGCTGGCGCGGCGGAGGCTCGCTGCACGCGTCGCGTTCGATATCGCGCGCGGCGGCCGTGAGCGCGTCGCGGACGTCGTCGCCGCCCGTGCGAAGTGCCCACGCGATCGTCTTCCACGCAAGCGCTGCGTGGCGATCCTCGTCGTCGGCGATGCGCGCGAGGAGCGCGCGCACCGTCGGGTCCTCGGCGCGTCGCGACGCCTCGTGCACCGCGAGCGCCGCGATCGACTCGCCGGCGCACGCATCGACGAACGTGTCTCGCGCGACCTCCGCAAGCGTCCGCGCGCTCGTCGACGCGAGCGCCGCCGCGGGCAACTTCCCCGGACCGACGTCGCGACCGCCGTACGCGCGCGCGAGCGCGAACGTGATCCGCGCGTGCTCGATCTCGTCGAGTGCCGCCGCTTGCACCTCCGCGAGCAGCTCGGGCGGCGCGCCGACCGCCATCAGGTCGAGCGTCGCGCGCGCGAACGACGCGACCGATGCGTGCTCGAACGCCGCCTCACGCGCCCAATGCGCCGCGATCGCCGCGCGCGTCTCGGACGAAAGCCCCGCGACGTCGAGCGCATCGATCGCCGCACACCAGTCGGCACGCGTCGCCGTCGGCGCCGTGATCACTTCGTCACGCGCTGCCGTTCGCAACGCGCGCCCGCCCGGACACGGCGTGTACCAGTTGTAGCAACACGCCTTCGGATCCGTCGCGCGCGCCGCGTCGGTCCCGTCCTTGTCGAACGAGATCATGCGGTACATGCGAGACCCGCTGTCCGGCGGCTCGCCGGGGAACGTGGTCGTCGCCGCGCACTTCGCATACGGCGCGGGCGCTCCCGCGTCCTTGCTCGCGATCTTCGCAGGCTCGGCGGTGCAGAACTTCCCGTTGGGACAGGTCGGCATGTTGAACGTCGGTGGTGCCGTCGCAATCGACGTCGCGGTCGCGGTTGCGGTTGCGGTCGCGGTTGCGGTCGGGGGCTCGATCGCGGTCGACGTCGCGGTCGCCGTCGACGTCGTCGCCCCCGCATCGTCGAGCGGCACGCCGACCGGCTGCGTCGCGTCCTTGCACGCGATCGCCGCGATCGGCACGAGACCCATCGCCGCCAGGTACCGCCCACGCGCACGCGCAAAGCCCATCGCGACCTCCGCGATCAAGCTACCACGCCGTCACGGCCGATCGCCGACCTCGACCGCATACGTCGCGTACCCGATCGACTCGAACGGCATCGGCAACCCGAGCGCGGCCGCGGGCGCCTTGTTCTCGACGACGATGTAGTAGAGCCCCGGGTTCACCGGTATCGCGCGCTGCGAATCGCCGATCGGCGCCGCCCCATACGAGATCGGCGCCATCGGTGCCGGACCAATCGGCTGCCCCGCCTCGTACGACTGCCGCCACAGATCCCCCGTCCCTTTGTCGACGACGACGTAATCGAGTGGCGCGCCCGCGATGCGAAGCCGAACGAAGAGCGCCGCGCCGCCGCTCTCGACGCTGAACGGTCCGAGGTAGTCGCGCGACGCCGCGTGAATCTCGGTCACGTCGGTCGCGAGCATCACGTGATCCTTGCCCGCCGTGAACGGACGCGGCGGCTTCTGCGGAGGGTGCAGCTCGCCGAGCGCGAAGTCGTCGCCGTTGTCTTGATGAACGACGGTGAACCCGCGCGCGATCTCGCTCGTCAGGACTCCCTGACCGATGACGGTGCCGACGTCGCCGAGCGGCGTCTGCGTCGCGAGATTCACCAACTGATTCTCGACGCCGAGAATGCGAAGCGTCGGCGTCGTGAGGACTCGGTTGAATCTCCCCCACACGTACGTCGCGTCTTCTTCGAGACGGAAGTCCGGACGGTACTCGACGGAGACCGCCGCATAGAAACCGACGCGACGCGTGACCGGCAAGAGCGCGTACCCGCTTCCGGTGACCGTGACCGCCATCGTTCGCGACGCGTCGTTCACTTGCACTTGGCACGTCACGGGAAAGAAACGTCCGATGCTGTTCGCGCCGAGCGCCGCCACCTTGAGCGGCATGCCGCGCTTCTGCATCTCCGGGCAGACCTTCGACGCGCCGAAGTTCGAGAAGAGCCACCACCGCAATCCCTCGTTGGCGTTCACCGCCCCGCGAAAGCACGGGCAGCCGACGCCCGCGACCGCGAGCGCGAGGACCATCATGCAAAGGAAAGCGAACGAGCTGCGCTTGCGCGTCATGACGAGAGCGTAGCGCCTTCCCTGCGTGTCTACCCCTCTGTCGCGTAGATGCGCTCGAGGACGTCCGCGTACTTCTTGTCGACCTCCTTGCGTTTCACTTTCAGCGTCGGCGTCAGCTCGCCCCCGTCGACCGAGAGCTCGCACGGGAGGATCGCGAATTTACGAATCTGCTCGTAGCGCGCGAACTTCGCGTTGACGCGATCGACCGCGGCTTGAACCTCCGCGATGACGACGGGATCGTCCTTGAGCTCAGCCGCCGTCGTTCCCGCGAGACCGCGCTCCTTCGCGAGCGCAGCGAGCCGCTCGGGGTCGAGGCACACGAGCGCCACCGGATACGCGCGGCGATCGGCGTGGAGATGGCAGTACGAGACGAGCGGATCGTTCTTCAGCTCGTTCTCGATGTTCGACGGCGTGATGTTCTTTCCGCCTGCCGTGATGAGGATGTTCTTCTTGCGATCGGTGATCATCAAGAAGCCGTCGTCATCGAGGCGACCGATGTCGCCCGTGTGGAACCAGCCGTCGACGAGGCACTCGGCGGTCGCCGCGGGCTCTTTGAAATAGCCGCGAAAGATGTTCGCGCCGCGCGCGAGGATCTCGCCGTCGCTTGCGATCTTGATCTCGACGCCGGGGATCGCCTGACCGACCGTGCCGTAACGCATCGCGGTCGGTCGGTTGCTCGTGAGCACGCCGGTCGTCTCCGTGAGGCCGTAGACCTCGTACGTGGGCATTCCGCAGGCGTCGAAGAACTCGAGGATTTCGACCGCGGTCGGCGCGGCGCCCGTCACGAACCACTCGCACTGACCGCCGAAGCGCGCGCGGACGAGCGAGCCCATGCGCGCGTCGAACGCCATCGCGAGCATCTTCGTCGCGTCGTCCGGCTCTTCGCCGCGTCGCTTCGCCTTCGCCGCGCGCACGCCGGCGGCGATCGCCTGCTTTGCCATCTCTTGCATCGCAGGATCGAGCTGCGCGATCTGCCCGAGCACACGCGCGTACGCCTTCTCGAAGATGCGCGGCACCGATCCGAAGCGCGTCGGCTTCGCTTCGCCGATGTCGTCGAGGAGCGTCTCGAAGCCGCGCGCGAAATGCGTCGCCGTCCCCATCTTGATGCGTCCGTAGAATCCGACGCATCGCTCGGCCGCGTGCGCGAGCGGGAGGAAGCTCACCGTCGTGCCGCCGTTCTCGTCCTGTGGGTGAAGCTGCTCGAGGCCCGACACCATCGCGACGACGTTCGCGTGCGTGATCATCGCCCCTTTGGGCTGCCCGGTCGTGCCCGACGTGTAGATGAGGAGCGCGAGATCGTCGGGCTTGGCCGCTTCGCACGCGCTCTTCCATGCGGTCGCGTCCTGGGCGTGCGCGGCTTCACCTCGCGCCATCACGTCGGCGAACGAGACGACGCGCGTGTCGATCGCGCGCGCGGCCTCGGCGTCGTCCCACACGACGATGTGCTCGACGCGCGAGAGCTTCGCGAGGATCGGCGCGATCTTCTCTTTCAACGTGGCGGCGTTCTCGACGACGAGGACCTTTGCCTCCGAGTGATCGATCACGTACTGCATCGACCCGACCCCTTCGGACGCGAGCGTCGGATAAAGGCCGACGGTGATCGCGCCGACGCCGATCGCACCGACGTCGCAGACGACCCACTCGTGCCGCGTCTGCCCGAGGATCGCGACGGCGTCGCCGCGCTTCACGCCGAGCGCGACGAGCCCGAGCCCGAACGCGCGAGCCTGCGACTCGAAGTCGCGCCAGGTGAAGTCTTTCCACGCGCCGTCGCGATGCGACGAGAACGCGCGGCGATCGGGGGTGGAGGAGACGCGATCGAGGAAGAGTCGTGAGATGGTCATGGGAATTCCAGCCTGCTTGGATTGATTACAGCACCCGCGGACGTGCCAGAGCTTGCGCAGGCTCCGCGATCGCTTGCGGTGACGGTGTCAGAGCTTGCACAGGCTCCGCGATCGCTTGCGGCGACGGTGTCAGAGCTTGCATGGGCTCCGCGATCGATCGCGCCGACGGTGTCAGCGCTTTCGCGGGCTCCGCGATCGCTTGCGGCGACAGTGTCGGAGCTTGCGCCGTGGGCGCCCGAGCTTGCACCGGCGGGGCCCGAGCTTGCGCTGACGCCGCGAAAGCTCCGTCCGTCAGCGGCTTACAATGCGCATCACGGCGGCGGGCCGCCGTAGACCGGCGCGGGCGTCTTGTCTCCGCGGCCACCCGGAACCGACGTGGTCGGCGCGGTCGGTGCGTCGCCGCCGTCGACGGTCGGAACGCCGGGGACGCTAGGCGTCGGCTTGTCGCCGCACGCGGCGGCAGCTGCGACCGACATCGCGACCGCGGCGATCGTCGCGACGGTGCGACCTGTCGACCGGCGAATCGCGGCTTTGCAGAACGGACACTCGGCGTCGCGCTCGAACACGTGACGATTGCACTCGGGGCAACTCATCAGCTTGTCAGCCATCATTCCTCCGGGACGCTTGAGGACGCTCGCGCCAGACCCTAGCGTATCGTCAGATGGGAAACGCAACGAGCCAAAAAAAGGCGGGCGACGAGCGACCTCACGTCGTGATCGTGGGCGGCGGATTCGGCGGGCTCAACGCCGCGAAGGAGCTCGACGGCAAGCCGGTGCGCGTCACGGTGCTCGATCGCACGAACCATCACGTCTTCCAACCGCTCCTCTACCAAGTCGCGTCGGCCGGACTTTCACCGGCGGAGATCGCGCAGCCGATCCGATCGATCCTCGCGTACCAAGACAACGTCGAGGTGCTCCTCGCCGAGGCGACGTCGATCGATCTCGCGGGCAAGCGCGTCGTGCTCAAGGACGGCGAGGTCGACTACGACTGGCTCATCCTCGCGTGCGGCGCCGAGACTTCGTACTTCGGGCACGACGATTGGGAGACGTACGCGCCGGGGCTCAAGACGCTCGACGACGCGCTCGAGATGCGGCAGCGCGTGCTGTTGGCGTTCGAGACCGCGGAGCGCGAGAGCGATCCCGCGCGGCGCGAGCAGCTGCTCACGTTCGTGATCATCGGCGGCGGCGCGACGGGCGTCGAGCTCGCGGGTGCGCTCGCGGAGCTGCGACGGCACGTGCTCGCGCGCGACTTTCGGACGATCGATCCGAAGTCGGCGAAGGTCCATTTGATCGAAGCCGGCCCGCGCATCCTCGGCGCGTTCGCGCCCGATCTCGGCGCCAACGCCGTCGAACAGCTGACCGCTCTCGGCGTCGAGGTCCACCTCGACACCAAGGTCACGAAGATCGACGACACCGGCGTCTCAATCGAAGGGGGCGAAAAGATCGCGTGCTCGGTCGTCCTGTGGGGCGCAGGTGTTCGCGCCACGCCGCTCACGCGGACGCTCGGCGTCGAGCTCGACAAGTCGGGGCGCGTGAAGGTCGAGGCCGACTGTTCGATCCCCGGTCATCGCGACGCGTTCGCCGTCGGCGACACGATGCTCCAGCTCGGCGAAGACGGAAAGCCGCTCCCGGGCGTGAGCCAGACGGCGATGCAGCAGGCGCGCTTCGCCGCGAAGATCATCGTCGCGGAGATCGACGAAGCCGCGCATCCGAAGAAGAAAAAGAAAGAGCGCCCGACGTTTCGCTATTGGGACAAGGGATCGATGGCGACGATCGGACGCTCGCGCGCGGTCACGCAGATCGGACGGATGCACCTGACCGGCTTCGTCGCATGGATGGGTTGGCTCGTCGTCCACATCTGGTACCTGATCGGATTTCGCAACCGCATCGTCGTGATGCTCACGTGGTTCTGGTCGTACGCGACCTACCGGCGCGGCGCGCGGCTCATCACCGGCCACGCGTTCCACGAGTTCCCGAGAGCGCTGCCGCCCGCGGAGGCCGTCGCGCAAGCGCGGCGCCTAGGGGGAACCCGGAGCTGACGCCGACGCGCTCGGGGCGGGCGGGACGTAGTTGGCGCCCGACGCGATCGGCGCCGCCATCTCTTCCGGCGAGACGCCGCACGGCGCCCCCGCAGCTGGCGGCGGAACCGGCCCGGTCGTCGCCGGAGCAGCGCACGCCGCGCTCGCGAACGCAAACGACGCCATCGCCACGAGCCCCAACGCCGACCGTCGCTTCGAGAAGATCATCGCGCGCATCGTCTTCCGATCAGAGTCCGCACGGCGTCTTGCACGTGCCGCCGAAGCAGCTGATGAGCGCGTTGAACGATCCAACAGCGCCCATGTGGAGTTGCTGACAGTCGTAGATGCATCCGCCCGCGTCGCCCGCGTCGCCGGTGCAGTTGCCCGTGCAGTCGAAGAGGTCGAGGCAGTCGATGTCGTTGAAGCAGGTGTTCCATTTGTCGCAGCACTTTTGCGCAAGGCACGTGTCGCACGTCGCGTTGCCGATGCCGCCGCCGACGAGCACGCACGCGGGGCCGCTGTCGTCGGAGTCGGGCATCGCGTCGGTCGCGCCGCCGTCAGCGGATCCGTCGTTGGTGGAGCCGTCATGCGCGGTCGCGCCGTCGGTCGCGGTGCCGTCGTGCGCGGAGCCGTCGCCCGCGTCGTCGCCTGCGCCGCCGCCGCTTCCACCCGCTGTGCAGCCGGCCAGCGCGACGCCGCCGCACGCCGCCGACGCGACGAGCAACACGACGACGACACCTGCCCCCACCCTCATGGCGTGAAGCTACTTCGCGGGCGCGCGGGCGTCGAGCACCTCGCGCACCTTGCGGCTCAGCACGTCGGGCGCGAACGGCTTCGCGAGGAGCACGGCGCCGTCCTCGAGGCTCGCGCCGTCGGTGAAGCCCGACATGAAGACGACGCGCATGTCGGGGCGCGCGGCGACGAGGCGCTTGGCGAGCTCGGGTCCGCGCATGCGCGGCATGATGACGTCCGTGAGAAGCAAATGAATTGGCGCTTCGTAGCTCGTCGCGATCTCGATCGCGGTCGCGGGATCGCCGGCGTCGAGCACGGTGTACCCGCTGTCGCGGAGCGCGCGAACGATCACCGCGCGAAGTTGCTCCTGATCTTCGACGACGAGGATCGTCTCGGTCCCGAGGACTACCGCGTGCATACGTCGTTCGGAGATGCGCCTCGCCGCGGAGGCGTCGACGTAAGGAAGGTACAGCGCGAACCGCGCCCCCTTCCCCGGCGCGGTCTCGACGATGACGCCGCCGCCCGCTTGCTTGACGATCCCGTACACCGTCGACAAACCGAGCCCCGTCCCCTTGCCGGCGGTCTTCGTCGTGAAGAACGGATCGAAGATCTGTGCCTTCGTCCCTTCGTCCATGCCGACGCCGGTGTCGCGCACCGAGAGGACCACGTACCGCCCGGGCGCGAGCGTCCCGAGATCCGTCGGAATCGGCGCCGCGAGATCGACGCGCGACGTCTCGACCACGACGCGCCCGCCCGAAGCGACCGCGTCGCGCGCGTTCACGACGAGGTTCATCACGACTTGTTCGATTTGCCCGCGATCGGCCATCACGCAGCCGACGTCGGCGCCGAGCGTGACCGACAGCTCGACGTCTTCGCCGATCACCCGACGGAGCATGCGGCCGAGATCGCCGACGATCTGGTTGATGTCGACCACCTCGCGTGCGAGGACGTTGGTGCGGCTGAACGTCAGGAGTTGCTGTGTGAGCGACGCGGCGCGCTTGCCCGCCGAAGTTATTTCGTCGGCGAACGCGCGGAGCGGCGAGTCGTCCGGCAAGCGGCTGCCGAGGAGCCCGGCGTTGCCGATGATGACCGCCATCAGGTTGTTGAAGTCGTGCGCGATGCCGCCGGCGAGCCGACCGACCGCTTCGAGCTTCTGCGCTTGGAGGAGCTGTCGCTCCATCTGCGTGCGCTCGGCGATCTCCGCGGTGAGCGCCGCGGTGCGCTCGACGACGCGCTGTTCGAGCTCGTCACGCGCGCGCCTCAGTTCTTCTTCCGTGCGCTTGCGCGCGAAGAAATCCGGGATTTGGTACGACGGCCGCACCGCGCCGCGCGACGCGCCTGCGAGGTAACGCTCGACCGACGCCTCGATGCGCGTCGGATGCGCCATGACGAAGCGACACGCAACGTCGCCGCGCGCGCGACAAAGGACTTCGGTCGCGACGAGCGTCACGCCGAAGCTCTCCTCGCACCATCCCGACGAGTACCCGGCGTTCATGATGCAAACGGGAAAATCGCGACGCTGCTTCGCGCGCAGCCAAGCGTCCGACTCGAACGAGTACGGATGATCGTAGACGAGGAAATAGTCTTCGTCGGGCGACGGCCGCGACTCGGGCGAGATGTCGACGAACGCCCAGCCCGCGTGCGCGAAGTGAATCGGCCCGGCGGACATGCGCGCGATCGGATCGGTGAGATCCATCTTCGCGTGGAAGTTGTGCGCGTCGCTCTTTCCGATCGCGTGCGCAAGATCGAAGAGAATGTTGCGCGCGAACTCGTCCGCTTCGACCTCGCGCCCCGCTCCATACAGATCGCCGACGAGCGAAAAGAACTCGACCGACAGCGACGCCGCGCGAACCAGCACGTACCGCTCGCCGAAGATCTCGATCGTGCCGTGCGCCGGATCGTCTTTTCGATCGAGGAAATAGCGGGATACGAGCTTCTCGACCTCCGCGAACTGCGGCTCGATGGCCTCCGGAACGCGGACCGTCTTGAGCGGCATGCCCCAATGATGCACCATTCGCGCGTGCGTCGCCCAGTCGTGCTGCTCGCGGTCGTGACCGCCGTCTCGTTCGCTCCGCTCGCGTGCGGCGGCGGGCTCGAGATCACGTCGGCGACGACGGGCGATGCCGGCGCGACGTCGACCGACGGTGGCGCGCTCGACGCGACGACCGAGGCGAGCCCGGACGCGACGCCGATGGACGACGCGAGCGTCGAAGCGGACGCGCCGCCGATCGCGAAGCTGTCGCCGATCAAGCACGTGATCGTCATCGTCAAAGAGAACCACACCTTCGACAACTACTTCGGCACCTTCCCCGGCGCCGAAGGGACGACGAAGGCGAAGACCGCGCGCGGAATGATCGACTCGCCGCGCGCGCCCGATCGCACGCCGCGCGATCTCTGCCACGAGCACCCGTGCGCGCTCACCGATTGGAACGGCGGCGCGATGGACGGATGGGACGGCGTCTCCGGATCGACGCAGAACGGCGACGATCTCGCGTACGCGCAATACCACGAAGCCGACATCCCGAATTACTGGGCGTACGCGCGGAAGTACACGCTCGGCGATCACTTCTTTGCGAACGAGCTCGGCCCGAGCTTCCCCGGTCACATGTTCGTGCTCGCCGCGCAGGCCGGCTGGGCGCTCGGCAACCCGAACACGCAGATCACGCATCCATATTGGGGATGCGATCAGACGGCGTCGACGCGCGTCTCGACGCTCGACCACGGCTCGTGCACGACCCAGGACGTCTTCCCGTGCTTCTCGATCCCATCGGTGCCGGATCTGTTGCCGAGCAACGTCGATTGGAAATTCTACG
Organism: Polyangiales bacterium; assembly: GCA_038209335.1. Classification (GTDB taxonomy): domain Bacteria; phylum Myxococcota_A; class Polyangia; order Polyangiales; family Polyangiaceae; genus JBBQXV01. The sequence goes on from JBBQXV010000119.1 coordinate 10,688, forward strand.
GGAGCGACTTCTACGTGTTCGGCGAGATCTGGTCGATGTTCAACGGCATCGACCAGATTCGGAACGGCGCGGGCTGGAGCCACGTCGTCAACGCGTCGCAGTTCGACAGCGACGTCGATGCGAAGAGGCTCCCCGCAGTCAGCTGGCTCGTGAATCAGGATCTCGCCGACGAGCATCCGGCCGTCGGCGGCGTGTGCGCGGGGGAAAACTGGACCGTCCAGCGCATCAACAAGATCATGCAGAGCGGCTACTGGAAGGACACGGTCATCTTCTTCACGATGGATGACTTCGGCGGTTGGTACGACCACGTCCCGCCGCCGCGTCAGTACGGATGCGACGCGCAGCATCCGTATGGTCTCGGGTTTCGTTTGCCGCTCCTCGTGATCTCGCCGTACGCGAAGCCCGGGTTCGTCTTCAAAGAGAACGCGGAGCAGGCGTCGATTCCAAAGTTCATCTTGAAGAACTTCGGCGCGCCGAGATACCTCAGCGACATCGATCCAGCGGCGCAAGACGGACAAGCGAACGACTTGATGAACGCGCTCGACTTCAACCAGACGCCGCTCGGGCCGCTCGTCTTGCAAACGCGGACTTGCCTCTAGGGCGCGCGACTGCCGACGAGCAGTCTCCAGTGCGGCACCGGCAGACGATCGATCCGCAGGAGCATTCCTTCTTCGATCGTCTGCCACGGCTCGTTCGTCATGTTCTCCGACGCGAGGAGGATCGCGTGACGTCGCTGCGACCACGGCGTCTCGACGACGGTGCCGTCCTTCGAGCGGCGGCTCGGTCGCACTTCGTCGTCGGGGCCTCGTTCGAGTAGGCACATCGTGCGGCCGAAGCGATGCGCGTACAGGGTCGCGCCGTCGGAGAGGATGAAGTTGAAGGCGCCGAAGTCGGGGCGCTCGCGAGCGGTGCGCGCCGCGTTGGCGACGACGGCGTCGGTCTGCGCGGAGGCGGGCGCGTCGGTGATGAGCGCCTCGTCGAGGCGCGTGAGCAAGTAGGCGAAGAAGAGCTCGCTGTCGGTCTGTCCTCGAATCTGCGCGCTGCGCCCGTCGGAGATCGACGAGCGAAGGAACGCCGTGTCCTTGATCGTGCCGTTGTGCGCGAAGACCCAGCGGCCGGCATAGAACGGGTGCGTGTTGTCGAGCGACGTCTCGCCGACGGTGCGTTGGCGGATGTGCGCGACGAGGACCTCGCCGCGGCTTCCGACGGCGAGCTCGCGAAAGCGTTGGTCTTCGCTCGCGCACGCGACGCCTTTGTGGAGGCTCCATCCGCTCTTGTCCGCGGCGCCGAACACAGCGAGCCCCCAGCCGTCGCGATGCTCTTTCGAGAGCTGCGCCATGCTCCGCGGCGCGTCGTGAAGGACGATGCGAAACTCGGTCGGCTCGCTCGACACGATTCCCAAGAGACGGCACATGCGGAAGGCCCCACGACGAATGCCTGCGCGTGTAATGAGCGCGCGGGCGGAAGTTTTGCTAAATTTGGCACGATGATGCGCAAATGGCTCGTTTTCGCATCTTTGGCGGTCTTTTTCGGCATGGCGACGGCCTGCTCCGACGAAAAGGTCCAGACGCCGACGAGCGACAAGAACTTCGACGACGAAGGCGATCCGGGCCACCACAACGATCCGGGCACGGGCGACGGTGGAAAGTTCGACGGCGCGGCGACGTTCGATTCCGGGACGCTCGACGCGAATGACGCGGCAAACGACGCTGCGGCCGAATCCGGCGACGCACAGAGCGACGCCGTGAACGACGCCGTCTCCGACTGATCGAAATTTCTCGGGCACTCCGGACGAACATCGACACGGATGATCGCCGCCACGCTCCTCGCCGCGCTGACCGCGACGACTCCGCCGCATCATCGCGCGGCGCGGACGACGCACGCGCCGGTCATCGACGGACGGCTCGACGACGAGGCGTGGCGCGCGACCGCCGGCACGAGCGCGTTCACGCAGAAGTTCCCTAGCGAAGGCAAAGCGCCGGTCGAGCCGACCACGCTCCGCATTCTCTACGACGACGACGCCGTCTACGTCGCGTTCGACTGCGTTCAGACGACGGCGCCGGTCATCGATCGCCTCACGCGCCGCGATCGACTCGTCGAGGCCGACTGGGTCGAGATCGATCTCGACACGCGGCGCGACGGGAAGAGCGCGTTCCAGTTCGTCGTCAACGCCGCGGGCGTCCTCTTCGACGCCGCGCGCTTCGACGACACGAGCGCGCAGTCCGATTGGGACGAGAACTGGGAAGCGCAGACCGTTCGCACGAAGACGGGATGGTCCGCCGAGATTCGCATCCCGCTCCGCATTCTCCGCTTCGGACCATCGCCCGCGCAGTCGTGGGGGATGCAGGCGCGTCGCTACGTCTCCGAGCGGCAAGAGACGGACGAGTGGGCGTACATCCCGCGCGCGGATGCGGGCGAGGTCTCGCACTATGGCAAGCTCGACGATCTCGTCGGGTTGAAACCGGGCACGCCGCTCGAGCTCCGGCCGTTCGCGCTCGGACGAATGCGAAGGCGCGACGCCGTCGGCGGACAGCTCGAACGCGGCACCGACTTCAGCGGATCGCTCGGCCTCGACGTCAAGTGGCACCCGACGCAGGACCTCACGCTCGACGCGACGATCAATCCGGACTTCGCGCAGGTCGAGGCGGATCAAGTCGTGCTCAACCTGACGACGTTCGAGACGTACTACCCCGAGAAGCGTCCGTTCTTTCGCGAAGGGATGGACACGTTCGCGACGCCGATGCAGCTCATCTACACGCGGCGCATCGGGCGCGCGGCGCCGTCACCGACGTTGCTCGCAGGAGAGCAGCTCGTCGACGTGTCCGAGCCGGCGACCATCTACGGAGCGAGCAAGCTCGTCGGGCGTTTGGCCGACGGGTGGACGGTCGGCACGCTTCAAGCGGTGACGGCACGCAACGACGTTGGCGTGCAGCTCCCGAGCGGACTTCGCATGAAGCGGCTCGTCGATCCCTTAAGCTCGTTCAACGCGTTTCGCGTGAAGCGCGATCTCGGGCCGAACGGTCACGTTGGGATCCTCGCGACGGCGGTGACGCGCGCGGAGGCGACCGGAAGCTACCCCCTCGACGCGACGCAGCCGCAGGCTCCGCTCGCGTGCCCGAGCGGGACGATCGGCGCGGCCGGGTCACGCTGCTTCAACGATGCGTACGTCGCCGCCGCCGACTGGCGATGGCGCTCGCCGAAGGGCGACTACGTCACCGCTGGGCAAGTCGGTGTATCGCGCATCGATCACGGACCACCGCGCGCGGTGCCCGACGGCACGGTCATCAACCCGGGCGACAGCGGCTACGGCGCGTACACGTACTTCGGCAAAGAGGGCGGTGGTCACTTCGTCGGCGGCGCCGAGCTCGCGTATGGCGGGCGCAAGTTCGACTACAACGACATGGGCTTCAACCGCCGCGCGAACATCCTGCTCAGCGGCATCTGGACCGAGTACCGCGAGCTCGACAAGTGGGGACCGTTCCTCGAATTCCATGTCGGCCCGGGCGCGTGGGCGAACGACAACGTCGACGGACTGTCGCTCGGTCGCGGCGTGAACGTCGGCACGTGGGGAAAGTTCGCGAACTTCTGGGGCTTCTACACGCAGGCTCACTTCAACACGACGCGCTTCGACGATCGCGAGGTCGGCGACGGCGCGGCGCTCGAGCGCGAAGGGCTCGTCGGCAACGAGACCGCGATCAGCACAGATCCGACCAAGCGCGTCGCGTTCGGAATCTTCGCGCGCTCGCAAGCGATCTTCGACGGCGCGAACTACGACGGCAACGCGCGCGTCACGCTGCGCGTTCTGCCGCAGCTCGACGTCGAGCTGCTCCCGACGTGGGTCTATACGTTCGGCGAGCCGCGCTTCGTCGCGAACGGCGCGGCGCCGGGGCAGTACCTCTTCGGACGGCTCGAAGCGAAGAGCTTCGGACTCACGCTGCGCTCGACGTACACGTTCACGCCGCGTCTCACTCTTCAAGCGTACGCGCAGGCGTTCGTCGCATCGGGGCACTACTCCGAGTTCTCGCAGTTTCAGTCGAGCCCGACCGGCGCGCGCCCGACGATTCGCACGCGCGATCTCACGGCGGCGGCAGGCCCCACGACCAACCCCGATTTTCAAGAGGGGGTCCTCAACGTCAACGTCGTGATGCGCTGGGAGTACCGCTTGGGATCGCTCCTCTATGTCGTCTATACGCGATCGCAGACGCCGACGGTGAACCTGCTCCCCGGCGAGTCGGCGAGCTTGAACCTGGGCTCGGTGAGCCGCGCGCCCGCCGCCGACGTCGTGATCGTCAAGCTGTCGTACTGGTGGGGATGACGGACGCCAGAGTGATTAGTGCCCGTGCGGATCCATCGGCATCTGGACCGGACGCATCCTCGGGACGAACTCGAGCGGCAAGAGGAGCGACACCATGATCGACTTCGTCTCGGCGAAGACGAGGTCGCGTACGACGCCGATGACGCACTTGACGACGGCCGGGTCGGGCAGCGTCGTCCCCGCCTCGGTGCTCGCGCGCCCCACCTTCCCGCTCGGCGTGATGGACATCTTGAGCATCACGCGACCGGAGAGCTCGGCGTTCTTCGCGAGCCCTTCGTCGTAGCACTTTCGCATCGCGTCCTTCTTGACGAGGAACGCCGCGACGATCTTGTCGACGGTGAGATCGCCGTTGATCTGCGGCGTACCGAGCTCGATCATCGGCTCGTCCTTGCGCGGGAGCGTCTGCGGCTTGAGGAGCGTGTTGACGAGCTCGCACTGAAATACCGACGTCGCGTTCGCCGCCTCGCGGAGCACGTCGGCGCGGTCTTTCGCATCCGCCTGCGCGATCTTCTCGCCGAGCGCCTTGGTGCGCGGGCTCTTCGCACGCGTTTGGATCCAATCGAGCATGCGGTGGAGTCGCTCGGCGTCGTCGGACGCTTCGATCGTGGGGAGATCGTTGAGCGAGCAGAAGCTGGCGATGTCTTGCCGGTACTCGCCGTCGAGGTTGAGCGCTTCGTACGCCGCGGCGAGCGGGCACTCGGGGATGCCGAGCCGCTTGCTCTCTTCGCGCAAACCCTTCGCGCGATCCGCCATCCCCTTCTTCACGAGCTCGGTGAGCCAGGTGCTGGCCTCGGGCGTGTCGAGCTGCTCCTTGGCCCACGACTCGATCTTCCGGATGTCGGTCTTCGAGTCGAAGGTCGAGCCTTTCTCGGCGAAGCAGATCTTCTGGATGTCGGTCTTGTAGCTCCCGGCAGTCAGACGCCACCCGATGACGCCGACGACGAGGAGCAAGCCCGCGAGGAGCAACCAACGAGAGCGTTCTTGCATGAGGGGATCGCTGCTTAGCGCAAATCCGCCGGGCTTCCCACCTCGCGACGTCAGCGGCGAAGGTCCGCCTCCGAGAGCACACCCGACATGAAATGCACGAGCGCCCACTTTTCGCTCGCCGACGGTTCGCCGTGGAGCTCGACGTGCTCGATCGCGTGGCTCACGAGCGCGGCGTGGACGATCCCCGGCGGCGCGTCGGCCGCGAGCCACAAGGTCTCGCTCGCGGGGATCACCGAGTCGCCCGCGCCGTGCAGGAGATACACGGGGACCTTCACGTGCTTCATGTGCTCGTGCGGCGACACGGCGCGCATCGCGTCGCGGCGCTTCTCGATCTCCGCGAGGAGCTCCGGCGCGAGCGACGCGACTCTGTGATCGAAGAGCGTCTGCATGCGCGCGGCGGACGCTTCCGAGAGCCCCTTCGCCTTCTCGCGCGCGGCGTCGAACTGCTCGCGGAGCCAGAGGCGAAGCGCGTCACGCGCCACAGGGACGTCGTCGGCCGGGAAGAAATCTTCGATGCTCGAGTAGACGAGGACGAGCGGACCGTAGTCGTGCGCGTGCATCGTCTCGTGCGTGCCGTCGGGCTTGGCGATGTCGTCGGTCGCGAAGAAGCGGAGCACGCGCGGGAGATCGTCGTGCGCGCCGACCGCGACGACGTAGGCGATGTCGGCGTTGAAGCGCGGATCCGCGGCGGCGACGAGCGCGAGCCCGCCGGAGAAGCTGAGGCCCATCACGCCGACGCCGTTCTTCGCGTCGAGGCGATCGCGAAGCGCGTGCGATGCGCCGGCGATCGTCTCGAGCGACGCGGGATCGATCCGGTAGTCGGCGATCTCCCGCACCTCGGGCGTGAGCACGGCGATTCCGGTGGCGGCGATCGTCTGCGCGAATCGAACGAGGCGCGGCTCGTCGATGCCTTTGTAGTGAACGCCATGGAGGAGAACGATGCCGGGTGGATGATCGACGCCGGCGGGCGTGTACAGACGCGCGCGCGTCGGCGCGCCGTGCGCGGGCACGGTGAGATCGGACTCGCCCACGGAATAGCGCGCGAGATCCGCGATCGCGCCGCTCGCTGCGGGATCGGAGAATCGAACGAGGAGCGAAGCCGCGCGAAGGTGCGCGCCGACGGGGCGCACGAGCAGCACGACGACGGCGACGACGAGAAAGAGCGCGACTCTTCGTGCGGAGGGAGCGCGGTGCGACGATGCGGCTGGAGGGCGGGCGGCGACCGGCATTCTGGAAGCATAACGCCGTCGCGTTCGTCCCCCTTCCCGTCCGCCTCCGTTCGCTCTTACCCTGGCCCCCAATGAAGACCTCCGCTCTCGTCGCCGCCGCGTCTCTGTCCTTCGTGCTCGTCGCGTGCGGCAAGGCGGCGCCACCGCCGAAGACGAGCGTCGGTCCGACCGACACCGCGACGCCGAGCACTCCGTCGACGAAGGCCGAGACGAAGAGCGATCCCGCGCTCGCCGCGTGCCACGCGACCTTCAAACCGGCGTCGGGCGATGCCGACGTCGCCGCGGACGTCGACGCGCTGGCGAAAGGATGCGCCGACGCGACCAAGATGAAGCAAATGGGCACGACGCACTCCGGAAGCGCGAGCGACAAGAGCGGCTGGGTCACGTTCCCGTTCCCCGCGGCGGCGGGCAAGTGCTACCGCGTCTACGCCGTCGCGCAGAGCACGGCGCAAGACGTCGATCTCACCCTCGTCGATTCGAGCGGCGGGCTCGTCGCGCTCGACACGTCTGACACCGCGCGACCGATCCTCTCCGAAGACGGAAAGATCTGCTTCAAGGTCGCCGACGCCGCCACGTTGAAGGTCCGCGTCGAGGCCGGCACCGGAAAGTTCGCGCTCCAAGTCTGGTCCGACTGACGTCGACGCAGCGAACGATCCGTTTTCGACCGGTGATCCGTTTCGGACGGTCCACGGCAGATCGGTGACGTCGTTCTTCGCGCGATTTGCAGATCGTTCGCGATGGAACGGACGGTGCTCTTACGTGCTGCGGAGGTGCGCGAAAGCACATGGCGTTGTCGGTTCGATTTTGGGGTGTGCGTGGTAGCTGTCCGACGCCGGGGCCGGAGACGGCCGGCGTGGGGGGCAATACATCGTGCGTGGAGGTCGTCGCGGGCGACACGCGGATCGTGCTCGACGCGGGCACCGGATTGCGGCGTCTCGGAAACGAGATGATGGCGCGCGACGCGGTCGACGCGACGATCCTGCTCTCGCACGTGCACTGGGATCACATCCAGGGACTGCCGTTCTTCGCGCCAATCTACGCGCCGACGACCAAGCTGCGTCTCGTCGGCGGTCTCACCGGCACGCCGCTCCGCGAGACGCTGCGTCGCCAGATGAGCGCGCCCACGTTCCCCGTCGATCTCGACGCGCTTCCGTCGACGCTCACGACGGAGACGGTTCGCGATCGCGACGTCATCGAAGTCGGCGACGCGCGCGTCACCGTCGCGCGCGCGAATCATCCCGACGCCGTCTTCGCGTACCGCATCGAGCACGGGGGACGCAGCGTCGTCTACGCGACCGACACCGAGCACTACGCGTGCGTCGATCAGCGGCTCGTCTCGCTCGCGCGCAACGCCGACGTCCTCATCTACGACGCGCAGTACTTGCCGAACGAGTACACCGGCGAAGGCGGAATGAGCCGCGTCGGCTGGGGACACTCGACGTACGAAGCGGGCGTCGAGCTCGCGCGCGCGGCGGGCGTCGGACAGCTCGTCTTGTTCCACCACGATCCGAGCCGCACCGACGACGGCGTCCGCGAGATCGAAGCACGCACGCGATCGCTCTTCGAAGAATCGTGCGCGGCGCGAGAAGGAATGACCATCACGCTCGGTGGAGTCGGATCGACGCTCGCGGCGTGAGCGGTCCAAGGGGGCGCGCGTGGTAGCGTATGACCGCGTGTACGAGCGCGATCACAAGCTGTCGCTCTTGCTCGACGTCGGCGCGATGCTCGCGCGCGAAGTCGAGCTCGACGCGCTGCTCGGCGCGTTGGGATCGCGGATCGCGCAGGCGATGCGGGCGGAGCGCGCGACGGTGTACGTCGTCGACGCGGCGACAGGCGAGCTGAGATCGCGCGTCGCGGACTTGCCGGAGCTCGAAGAGATTCGGTTGCCGCTCGGGCGCGGTGTCGCGGGCTACGTCGCGGACAAAGGCGAGATCGTGAACGTGAAGGACGCGGCGCAGGATCCGCGTCACTTCGCCGGCGTCGATCGCGCGACCGGGTACACGACGCGAACGATGCTCGCGGCGCCGATCGTCGACAAGGAGCACGCGATCCGCGGCGTCGTGCAGGTGCTCAACAAGTTGGAGGGCGAGTTCACCGCCGAGGACGAAGCGTTCGTGCAGACGCTCGCGTCGCAGGTCGCACAGGCCTTCGAGAGCACGACGCTGCGACCGGCGCCGGATGCCGAACGCGGCGTGAGCTTGCGCGGTCCGCTGAATCACATCGTCGGCGCGAGCCCGCCGATGCGTCGCGTGTACGAGCAGATCCTGCGCGCCGCGGGGACGGAAGCGACCGTCCTCTTGCGAGGGGAGACGGGCGTCGGCAAGGGGCTCTTCGCGCGCGCGATTCACGCGAACTGCGCGCGCGCGGCGGCGCCGATGGTGACGCTCGATTGCACGACGTTGCCGTCGGCGCTCGCGGAGAGCGAGCTCTTCGGTCACGAGCGCGGCGCGTACACCGGCGCGGATCGGCGCGTGCTCGGCAAGGTGGAGATGGCGGCGGGTGGGACTGTGTTCTTGGATGAAGTGGGAGACCTCCCGCTGACCGCGCAAGCGAAGCTGCTTCGGTTTCTGCAGGAGCGCGCGTTCGAGCGCGTCGGTGGGCGCGAGACCTTGCATGCGGACGTGCGGATCGTCGCGGCGACGCACCGCGATCTCGAGCAGCTCGTCGAGCGCGGCGACTTTCGTCACGATTTGTTTTATCGGATTCGCGTCGTCGAAATAGCGTTGCCGTCGTTGCGCGAGCGCGGGGCAGAGGAGATCGTGCAGCTCGCGCGCCACTTCCTCGAGATGTACACGCGGCGGCATGGACGGGGCGCGTTGAAGCTGACGAGCGCGGCGAAGGCGGCGTTGGTGGCGCACTCGTGGCCGGGGAACGTGCGGGAGCTCGAGCACGCGATCGAGCGGGCGGTGGTTCTGGCGAACGGGGAGGCGATCGAGCCGGAGCACCTCGGGTTGTCGTCGACGCGCGGAAGCGAGCGCGCGAAGAACGACGCGGCGGACGGCGTGAAGCTGCCGCTCGGATTGGCGCTCGAGGAAGTGGAGCGGCGGTATGTCGCGGCGACGCTCGAAGCGATGGGCGGGAATCGGACGCGAGCGGCGGAGGCGTTGGGGGTGGGGCGGAATACGTTGAAAAGGAAGACGGCGAAGGCACCCAAGTCGGTGCGCAAGCGGTAGGTGTCGCCCATTCGGGTGACGCAACATTCGCGCGCACGGATCGAGCGCATCATCGCAATGCGGCGCGAGTAGCGCGCGCGAAACACCGCGCTACGCTCGCCTCGCAATGGGCTTTCGGTCGATGGTCATGAATAGGCAACGCGACAAACGCGATTGGATCTTCCTGGCGTTCTTGGCCGTTGCGCTGGTCGTCGCCGCGTACACCGTCGTTCAACGAACGCGCTACCGGCGCGCGATCACAAGCCTCGCGACGTGCGCTGCCGACGCCGACACTGCATGTGCGGGACGCGCGCTCGAAGAGGCTCGCGCGATCGACGGCGACAACCTGCGCACGCGCATCGGTCAGGCGCAGCTCCGCGTTCTCCTCGGCGACGCCGACGCCGCCGAGCACTCGCTCGTCGAGACGTTCGCGGATCCGCCGAAGGGACACGCGCCCATCGTTCACAAAGTCGGCACCGCGCCGCTGCACATCGACGCCGACGGGATCGGATCCCTCGACGCCGGCGTCCGCGGCGATCTGCTCCTCGTCGATGGCGACATCGCCGCCGCGCGCTCGCAGGCGGACCTCGCGCGCTCGCGATGGACGGAGGCCGCGACGATCGTCGACGAGGCACTCCTACGCCCGCGCCGCGATCGCCTCGACCGACGCGCGGCGGAAGGCGAGGCGCAGATGTCCGCGTCGCTCCGGCGTCTCCGCGATGACTTCGAGAAGCTCTTCGCCGCGTCGGAAGCAGGCCAGCTCGAAGGGTCGCAGCTCATCGCGCGCGATCTTCGCGACCGCGTGCAGCGGCTCACGAGCGACACGGCGCGGCAGAAGCTCGGGCTCTCGATCGACGCCGCGCAGCGCGCGATGATGACCGCGCGCACGAGAAAGATGGAGCTCGACGGGACGTCGTCATCGATGGTCTACGGCAAGCCGGAGCCGCCGCCGCCGTCGGTCGATCGCAGCGCGTACGCGCAGCGATCCTACGAGCAGCGCATGGCCGAGTACCAACGCGCGCTCGATCGGTGGACGACGACGCAGAGCGAGAACGACCGGCGCAAGGGCTCCCGCCTTGGCGAGCTGTCCGGCACCATCGCGACGGTGATCGCGCAGGCGCGAGCGCTTTTCGAAGAGGGGCTGAGCGCCGCCGGGGCGACGCGCGCGCCCGTCGCGAGCGTCCCACAGCCATGACGGACGCTTGCGCGCAGTGCCAGGCGCCGCTCCTTCCGCATCTCGCGGTGTGTCTCGCGTGCGACATCGCGAAGGGCGCGTCGCTCCCGCCCGGCGCGCCGCGCCGCTACCGCGTCATCGGCCCCGTGCAGGATTCCGCGAAGCTCGCGACGGCGTTCGCGCGCCTCGCGCCCTCGATGTCCGTGAGCGACGTCGATTGGGTGCTGCGCCAGAGCACGTTCGACGTCACCGGTGAATTTCGCACGCGCGAAGAGACACGGCTCCGCGCGATCTTGAACGTGTGCGGCGCGCGTTACTTCGTCGAGAGCGGTAACGAGGCGCCGACGAGCCGTCGATGGAGCGTCGACCGACGCGCGACCGCGAAGGTAGGAACCGTCGTGGCGATCGGCGCGGCGGCCGTCGTCTGGACCGTGCCGATCGTCCCGATCGTCGCCGTCGCGATGCTCGCCCTGTTCGCCGCGCGCGCAACGAGCAAGGTCGCGTGCGAGATCGTCATCGCGCGCGCGCGTGCAGCCGAGCTGCTGGACGTGGTGCCGAGCAGCGCGCTCGACGAGGCACGCATCGCGGCGCGCGCGACGGGGCAGGACACCCGCGACTCCTTTCGCGCCGGCTTCGCCGCGCTCCTCGACGTCGCAGCGTTCGCGCGCAAGGACGCGGGGCACCTGACGAGCGAGGAGCTCGGGAAGCTCGACGCAACAGTCGCGCGCCTCGTTCGCCCGTTCGCGCGGTTGGCCGCGACAGCGACGACGTCCCGCGCGCTCACGGCGACCGCGAGCGAGATCGCATCGATCCGCGACGCGCTCGTGGCTTCGGGCGACGCATCGGTCGCCGAGGACGCGCTCGGTCAGCTCGCCGGGGAGACGACCCGCGCGCTCGAGTCGCTCGACGCGGAGCGCGAGGCACGTCGTCTTTCGGCGCGTCCTCTGTCGGCTTAGGGCGGGTCCAACCTCTCCTCGAGGTCGAGATCGATCGTCTTCTACCGCCGCGACACCCGCATCACCGCCAACCCCGTATCGTCCTCCGTCACGCCCGGCGGGCGATACACGATCTCCCCCGCCCCGCGGTCCCGTAGCTCGCGCATCTTCCGCAGCCACGTCGCGACGTACACCGTTCCCTCGCGCGCGCCCGCCTCCGCGATCCGATCCGCGCCGCCCGGTTCGTCCACCCAATGACGATCGAACCGATGACGATCGAGCCCGCTGATGATCTCGACCGTCGCCTCGTCGCAGAAGATCGTCGCATCACGAGGAAGCGCACGCAGATAAACACCCACCGCTTCGCGATCCGGCCACCCGTGCTCGATCGCGCCACGCCACTCGTGCATCCACGGATCGAGCACGCTCCACGTCGACCACACGACCGCGACCGACATCGCCGCGTTCACGATCGCGAGCCCCCATCCCTTCCACACGCGCGCGACGAGCTCCCCAACCTGCACCGCGCCGTTCGCGATGAGCGCGGCGTAGAGCGGAAGCATGACGACGAAGTGCCGATCGAGCCCCAGCGACGAGCGCGTGATCCACGTGAGCGTGATGAAGCCTAGGCACGCCGCGAAGACGAGCACGAAGAGCGCGCCCTGCTTTCGCACCGTGCGCACGATCCCGATCGGCGCGAGCCACAGCGCCGGACCGAACACGCGACGCGCGACGTGCACGCCGTAGTACATCGCGTCGCTCACGACGTGCGCGATCCCTGCGCCGAACGAGCCGCTCGACTTCATCGCGTCGTTCGCGAACTCCTTCGTCTGATGGAGAAACGAGAACCACTCGCCGTCGTTGATCCGCCGCGCGATCGCCCACACGAAGATCGCGGCGATCGGGGTCGCGACGACGATCCATGCGCGCGCCGCGTACCGTCGCTGCGTACGTCGACGACGCGCGAGCACGGCATCGCTCGCGAGCACGATCGCGACCGCCGCGATCGCCGCCCACGCCTCGTACCGAAGGAGCGCCGCCGACGTGAGCATCGCCGCCGACGCGACGTACCGCGCGCGATCCATCGCGACGACCGCGCCGAGCACGAGCAGACAGAAGAGCGCCTCTGGCTGCGCGGTCGTTCCCATCTGCATTCCGATCGGCGAAAGCGCGCACGCGATCGCCGCCACGAACGCCGCGACGTCTTTCGCTGCACCCATGTACCGGAAGAGAACGATCGGCACCGTCGCCCAGAACGCGACGTTCGCATACCGCACGGTCTCCATCGTCCCGCCGAGCAGGACCATCAGCGACTGCGCGTAATGAAAGAGCGGCAGCCACACCCAGTGCACCGAGAGATCGCGCGGATCGACCAGGATCTGCCGCGCGATCCCGTGGTGTCCGTACGCGTCGCTGTCGGGATCCGGTCCCGAACGCAAGAGCACGACGCGCCACACGGCGAGCAGGATCACGATCGCGACGAGCAGGAGCGGCGCTGCGAGACGGCTCAGGTTTCCGCGCGCCCGCATGCGGCGAGGTCATACCCGAGGATCCGGTGATGGGACAGCGCGTCGCATGGAACATGGCGCGGGCGCCCGGGCTGCGGTAGATGGGACGACGGTCCCGTGCAAAGTCCCGACGTCGCATCCGCGGTCCAGAGCCCCGAGGTCCGTTCGGACTCGGACGCGGGGATCGCGTCGGCGACGACCTCGAGCGCAGCCGGCGCGTGGCCTCTCCCGCGCGGCCTCCTCGATTACCTCCGCCTCGAGACCGCGCGCGCGACGCTCGTCTACTGGGCCGGGCTGACACTCCTCGCGGGCGCGCTCTTCATTCCGAAGCTCTTGCCGTGCGTCGACTATCCGCAGCACCTGGCGCTCGGCGACATGGCGCGCCGTCTCGCGGATCCCAACGCGCCCGAGCAGGCGACGCACCAGCTCAACTACTTCACGTACAACGGGCTCTTTCACATGCTTATCGCGAAGCTCTCGCGGTTCATGCCGATCGAGCTCGCGGGCCGCATCGTCGTCGCGGCGTCGCTCCTCGTGCTCGGCGCGGGCGTCGTCGCGCTGCTGCGCGTGCTCCGTCGACCGCCGAGCTACGCGGCGATCTTCACGCCGCTCATCTTCTCGTTCTCGGCGGGCTGGGGCTTCGCGAACTACACGCTCGGGACCGCGGTCTCCGTCGTCGGTGCCGCGTTCGTCGCGCGCAGCCTCGTCAAGCCGTCGATCGCGAGCACCGTCGGCGTCGCCGCGGTCGGGCTTCTCTGCGCGTTCGCGCATGTGCTCGGGATGCTCATCTTGTGCATCACGGCGATCTCGCTCGCGCCGGAGCTCGCGTGGCGCGCCACGGCGGCGGCAGACGAGTCGCGGAAGAAGCACGCGCGTCGCACCGCGCTTCGGATCGTGATCGCGCTCGCGCCGCTCCTCGTCGGCTGCGCGTTCTGCATCGCCGTCTACGCCGAGCAGTACGCTTGGGATCCGAAGATGTACCGCGACCCGACGGTCGAGGGAACGGCGCCGCCGCTCTGGCAGAAGGTCGGCCTCTTCACGGCGTTCGCGAGCAACCTCTTCGGCGATCGCACCGATCACGTGATGATCTCGGCGTCGCTGCTCCTCCTCGCGACGACCGCGTTCCTCGCGTGGCGTCGCCGTCGCGGAACGTCGCCGTCGCTCGTGCACGACGGATCGGCGCCGCCGCTGGTGGGACCGCTCGTCGTGCTCGGGTTCGCATACCTCGCGACGCCGATGGTCCTCATCGGAACGCACTTGATCTTCCCGCGCCTCGCGCAAGGCGTCGTCCTCGGCGCGATCCTCGC
>JBBQXV010000120.1:0-25213 GCA_038209335.1 Polyangiales bacterium
AGGACCGCGAGGGTCGCAAGCTGCAGTTTGTGCGTACGCATCCGCGGATGCTAGCAGGCGGCGCGGCGATGGCCGCTCGGCGGTAACCTGCGGACCACGATGTCCCGCGTGTTCCTTCTCTCCCCCGCGCGTCTCGACGGCGCGCGCGCGAAGATGCTCCTTCGGCCCGAGGCGCGGTTCGATCTCGCGAACGCGCTGCGCACGATCCAAGGCGCGCCGATCGGCGACGTGTTCCGATTCGTGTCGGGCCTCTACTTCCGCGGCAAGCTCGCGTACGGGACGCGCTTCGCGAAGCCGCCCGACGGCGCGGCGTGGTTGGGATCGGGCGCGCTCGTCATCACGCGTCGATGTTCCCGAAGGAGTTCCGGACGCGGCGACATGAGCCGCGGTCGGTTGTTGCTTCGGTGCGTCGACGCGGGGGAGGAGCTCGCGTACGTCGCGGTGCGCGGCGCGGTGAGGCGCGGGACGCGACCGCCGAGGTTGGAGGCGCGGAGGCGCTGAGCCGCGATGGCGGCACGAGAATCGCTCGTCTTTGGTTCACCATGGAGGCGACCTTCGGCCGCGTTCGCGCGTTTTTGGAACGATTTCAAGGGAATGTCGCTCGGCCCGCGCACACCGCGAGCCGACCGGTCCCCGATCCCGAGGAGACAACTTTGCCTCTCGACGACAAGAATGACGCTCGCGCGGGGGTCGATGCGCCCTTCGTCTTGGTCGTCGACGACCACAAGGACACGCGCGAGGCCTACGTCAATGAGCTGCACGCGGCCGGATTCCGGACGGCCGAAGCGGAGAACGGAGTCATCGCGCTGAAGATCGCGCACGCCGTGCATCCCGACGCCATCTTGCTCGACTATGCGATGCCCATGATGGACGGGCTCCAGGCCGCGCTCTGCTTGAAGCGCGATCCGCGCACCGCTCGAATTCCGATCGTGTTGGTCACCGCGTTTCGCGCGCTCGCCGGAGATCGCGGACGTTACGACGAGATCCTCGAGAAGCCGTGCGATCCGCGCGACGTCGTCGCGATGTTGCGCGCCGTGATCGCGCGGAACGCCGTCTGATCGCGCACCACGCGGCATCGGACCTGCGGAGCTGAACATGAACGAGGATGCGGGTCCGGACGGCCGTTGCGCGCGGTGTTGGAGCGCGAGCTCGTTGCCGCAATAGGCCTCTCCTCAAGGTCGTGCGGCCGCGTGCCACAACCACACGACGATCGCCCCCGACTCCGGCACGGCGATCGCGTGCTCCGTCATCTCGACGCCGAGCTCGTCGCGTCCCCATGCGCTCTCCACGCGATGCGGTCCCGCCGCGAGCGAGTCCCCTCGCGCGAGCGCCTTTGCGCGCGACGCGTCTTCGAGCGCGCGTCCTCTCAACGCAACACCGCGCCACGCATTCGATCGCGCCGCGCGCTTCACCACATTGTCCGAGCACTCGACGAGCGCGCACGCCGCCTTCGCGAAACGCGCATACCGCTTCCCCGTCGCGGTGAGCGACGTGCCGTACTCCGCGCCGAGCGCGTCGAGATCGTCCAGCGTGGGCCGCGCGGCGTCGCACCTCGGCGCGAACGACGCGCGCGGCATGAGAAACTCGCTCGTGAAAAGATCCGCTTCTCGCTCGTACTTGTAGTCACGCCCTTCGATCGCTCCGCCGCCGTGGATTCGGTCGAGGGCGTCGGCGTCGATGTGGCGATGGAGCACCCAGTGCGCGAGCTCGTGCGCCATCGACCAACGCCCGCGCGGCGTCCCGCGCAGTCGCGAGGCGACCGTGATCCGCGCGTGATTCGCGCCGCGCACGATGCGCGCGTCCGCGTTGCCCGTTTCGCCCCACGCCACGTACGCACCCAAGTCGCACGCGATCCGCTCGACGAAGATCTCGTCCGGCGATCGCACGTCGCGACGCTCGGTCAGATCGCGCGCCGCGAGCTCCGCCTCGGTCCACTCCGTCGGCGGCGGCCGCGACGATCGCCGCCGCGCGCTCGGCGCAAGGTCAGGGCTTCTCGGCGCCACGGTCTTCGTCGTGATGTTCGAGCTGCGCTTCGAGCGCGTCGAGCGTGTCTTCGAGCTCTTCGTCGGTCGCCGCGCTCGCGTCGCGATTCCGGTACTGCACGGCGAGAGGCGCGGGGAGGCGCGGATCGTTCTTCGCGAGGGCGATCCGCGCCAAGAGCGCGTCGCGCCCGAGCTTGCCGCGACGCGCGCGGATCGCAACGAGGCGCGCCTGCTCGCGCTCCAGCTTCTCGATGGTCGCGAGATCCGCTTCGCGCTTCGCGAGGAGCCGCGCCACGTGCGCCGCGCCATCTGCGCGCAGCTTCGCCGGATCGAATCCTTCCGCCGCGAGCTCGCGATCGAGCTCCTCCGGCGAGAGCGCGAGGATCCGCTCGGCCTCCTGATCGGCCGCGTCGTCGTCGGCCATCCTCATGATCGCGTCCCACGTCTCCGCGGGCGTCCTCTTCTTCGGCGGCGTGGTCATGCGACGTCCTCGGTGCTCTCGGGCGATTCGTCGTAGTGCGCGTGCGGTCGCGCGTTCTCGGCGGCGGCGTCGGACCGCTCGTCCGCGTCGTCTTGCTCCGCCGCGGGTACGTCGTCGAGCTCACGCGCGACCTGCTTGCCTTGATAGAAGAGGCGATCGCGCGCCTTGATCGCGATCGCGAGCGGCACACCGAGTGCGAGAGCGAGCTCCGCAGGACGATCGACTCCCTGCTCGAACATCTCGAGCACGCGGAGCGCCTGCGCGTCCTGGTTCGCTTCGAGACGCTTGCGCAGCAGCGCGACGCGACGCGCCTTCATGTCGTGCGCGACCAGCTCCGCTTCGGGCGACGGCGCGTCGATCGCGACCTTCGACGCCGCGATCTCCGCCGCGCGCTCGGCCGACGTCGCCTTCTCCTCCGACGCCATCGCGATCTCGCGGTGCACGCGCTTGCGCTTGTTCGAGAGCTCGTCGCGCACGAGGCTCATCAAGAACAACTTGAGCGTCTTCACGCGCGGATCCCACGCGCGGTAGCTCGCGTCGAGCACGCGCGAGATCGCGTGATGCGCGACGTCCTCCGCGCGCTCCGGATTCTTCGTGTGGGCGAGCGCGAACCTCACGAGCTCAGGATGGATCTCGCTCCACGGCGCCGCACGGAGGAGCGCGTCGATCTCCGAGCGCGGCAACGGCGGAAGATCTTCGTCCGGCACGCGCGGGAAGTTAGACGGCGACGTGCGGGATGGGAAGGGGGGCGTTCGGAACGCCGAAATCGGTGTGATTCACGCCGAAATCGGTGTGATTCACACCGGCGGCGCTGCTCGGAGCGACGACATCGGTGTGATTCACACCGGCGGCGCTGCTCGGAGCAACGACATCGGCGTGATTCACACCGGCGGCGGCGTTCCAAACAGTGAAATCGGCGTTCGCGACGCCGCCGTCCGCGCGCGCGACACCGACCGAGGCGTGGCTCGCTCCGTGCTCTGAGTCCTGCCGATGCCATTCCGAGCGCTCGTCACCGCGGTCGCCGTGACGGTCATCGCCGGACATGCGTCGACCGCGCGCGCGGACAATCAGTGGGACGAGGAGCGACGAAACGCACCGACCGAAGGCCAAGGCGATCTCTCGGTTTGGACCGAGCGCCGCCTCGCGATCGACGGTCACATGGGCTTCGGAACACCGTACGGATTGACCGGAGTCTCACTCGAGCTGACGCCGATTCCGTGGTGGACGTTTGGCGGCGGACTCGGCGTCTCGTTCGGCGGCCCGCAGCTCGCGATGTCAACGCGCGTTCGCTATCCGTTTGGCCACGCTGCTCTGGCGTTCGGCGTCGGCGTGTCGCGTGGAGGGTACAAGACGGTCGAGTCGTGGATCGACGCGTCGTGGACGAAGGAGTGGGCGCACGCGTACTGGCTGAACATCGAAGCGTCGGTCGAGCACCGCTGGCGAACGGGGTTGGAGCTGCGGATCTACATGGGCGTGGGCTCACTGCTCAATCCAGGAAGTGGGGAGTGCCACCCAAACCTTCGCGGCTACGACTGCGACGGCAGTGGCGAGCCGCTCGGCTTCCTTTTCAGCCAGAACGGGGTCCCATACGTCGGCGTCGCGGTCGGCCACGCGTTCGCGCTGTAGGTCGGACACGAATCGAAGAAATTCGTCCCCGCGTTTCCCGGATCCGCCCTCGCCAATACCCATTGATCTATGAGCGCAGCCACCCGGCAATCCCGCCGCGTAGCTGCCGAGCACCCGATTCGTGGAATGGGCCACGACGACGCGCTCGGTTTGCACGCCGCGCTCCGAGGTAATCGCCATGAAATCCAAACATGGAATTACCACGGCACCGTTCAGCCCGAAGTCGATCGAAGCGAGCCTCGCGCTCGTGGAGAAGGCTTCGCAGCCGTTCGCTGGCGCTACGCGGCTCACAGCCGCGGATCGCAAGCACAAGGTCAAGTTCCGTCGCGGAGCGCACTCGATCATTCCGATGATCGCGGCGCTCGCGACGAAGCACGGCCTCGTGGCGCCCGGGCACTCGATGGACGCGATGGTTGCGTCGATCGAGAGCGCCCAGGCGCTGGAACCGCTGCTCGGCGCCGTCACCGTTCTCTACGAGACGCTGCGGGATCAGTATTTGATCCATCAAGCGGACGCGTGGCAGACGGCGACGGCGACGTACGCGATGCTCAACGCCGGCGCCAACGCCGACGTCGACATCGCGCGCGAGGTCGAACCCGTGCAGGAGTGGTTCCGTCACCGCTCGTCCTTGTCCAAGAAAGCGTCCGCCGAAAAAGCGGCGCTCAAGGCCAAGCGCGAGTCGACGGTTCCCGCGCCTGCGCAGGCATCGACCACGGCGACCGCGACGATCGTCGCGGCGCCGGAGCCGAAGGCCAACGGAGCCCTGGTAAACGGAGTCGGCGCAGCTCACGCGCCCTCCTGATCGGGAAACCGGTCCACGTGAGTGACCCCGCGACGGCCGGAGACGGGCGCGGGGAGTGAGGCCCTCGGTGCGTGCGACGTTCGCACGCGCCGGGGGCTTTTTTTTACGGGACCCGCGCTCGCGCCGGCGCGTCGAGCACCTCGCGCACCTTGCGCGTCAGCGTCTCCGGCGTGAGCGGCTTCTGGAGAAACGCGAAGTTCGCGTCCAAGACGCCGTGACGAACGATGCTGTCGTCGGTGTATCCCGACATGCAGAGGACCTTCATCGATGGACGCTCGGACGCGAGACGCTTCGCGAGCTCCGCGCCGCTCATCTGCGGCATGACGACGTCGCTCAAGAGAAGATGGATCACGCCGGGATGCTTCTCGCACATGAGGAGCGCCTCGCCGCCGCTGCGCGCCTCCATCACGTCGTACCCGCTTCGCACGAGGATGCCGCGCGCGACGGCGCGGACTTGGTCTTCGTCCTCGACGAGCAGGATCGTCTCCGAGCCGCGAAGCGTCGCCGGGGCAATCGTCACGTGAACGACGTCGGCCGGCGCGTCGACGCGCGGCAGATACACCTTGAAGGTCGTCCCGTGATCCGGCTCGCTGTACACCCAGACCGTGCCGCCGCTCTGCCGGACGATCCCGAACGCCGTCGACAGACCGAGCCCGGTCCCCTTCCCCCGCGCTTTCGTCGTGAAGAACGGCTCGAAGATCTGCGCGAGCGTCGCCTTGTCCATCCCGGTGCCGGTGTCGCTCACCGCGAGCATGACGTAGCGGCCCGGCGCGACGCCAACGTGCGCGCGCGCGAACTCGTCGTCGAGGACGACGTCACCGGTCTCGATCGTGAGCTTGCCGCCCGTCGGCATCGCGTCGCGCGCGTTGACGGCGAGGTTCATCACGACCTGGCCGATGCTCGTCGGGTCGACCATCACCCGACCGATCGACCGCGCCGTCGACACGAGCGCGACGTCCTCGCCGAGGACCCGCTGGAGCATCTTGTCCATGTCGGCGAGGAGCGCGTTGAGGTCGACGACCTTGGGCTCCATGATCTGCTGGCGACTGAAGAGGAGGAGCTGTCGAGTGAGGTCGGCGGCGCGTCGTCCCGCCTTGAGGATCTCCTCGACGTCGTCGCGCATCGGATCGCTCGGCGGGAGCGTCTCGAGCATCATCTCGCTGTAGCTGAGGATGACGGAGAGCACGTTGTTGAAGTCGTGCGCGACGCCGCCCGCGAGCCTCCCGACCGCTTCCATCTTCTGACCTTGCCGCAGCTGCTCCTCGCTGTGACGAAGGGCCTCCTCGGCGCGCTTCCGATCGGTGACGTCCCTCATCATGACGAGTCGGCCTTGGTGGCGACCGGCGTCGTCGACGATCGCCGTCGACTCGACTTGCATCCAGACGCGAGTGCCGTCCTTGCGAATGAACGCGCGCTCGACCGGTTCGAGCGGCCCCGGCGTTCGGTCCGAGATCCTGGCCGCCGCGCCCGCGCGCGACTCCACGTCGACGAGCTCGAGGATGCTTCGACCGAGGAGCTCCGCCGGCTCGTAGCCGAGCACTGCGGCGAGGCGCGCGTTGAGGTACATCAGCTTCCCCTCGACGTCGATCTGCGCGACGCCGTCGCTCGTCGTCTCGACGATGCGCCGGTAGCGCGCCTCGCTCTCGCGAAGCGCCACGTCCGCGCCGCGCCGCACCGCGCGCTCCGCCTGGCCGCTGATCTCGCGCTCGATCGCCGGTCCGAGCCGCACGAGGTTCTGTTTAAGAAGGTAGTCGCGCGCGCCCGCGCGCATCGCCTCGACCGCGAACGCTTCGCCGCCCAGTCTCGACACGATGAGGAACGGGAGATCCTTTCCCGACTTCTTCAAGACGTCGAGCGCGGCGGCCGCCGTGAAGCTGGGCATCGACCACTCGCTGATCACCACGTGCCACGTCGCCTTGTCGAGCGCGACGCGCATCGCCGCGGCATCCTCGACGCGCTCGTGCTCGACCGCGCGCCCCTCTCGCCGGAGCGCCGCGAGAACGAGCACGGCATCGGTCGAAGAGTCCGCGACTAGCAGGACGCGGAGCGCGTCGTCGGTCATCAGTCCCCCCCCGCGCACGAACGTCGGGACGGCCCCGAACGCTCCCAACATGAGCATACTCGCCGTCGAGGCGAAAGCTCTATTACGTGGCTTGCCTAGCAGTGTGGCGTTTCAAGCCGCTTTGCCGGCCGGCGCGTCGAGCACCCGCTTCGTAAAGCTCGTCGGCGTGATCGGTTTCTGTAGAGACGCGATTTGCGCGTGTCCTGATCCGACCACGACGCGGGCTTCCGCTGACGCCGAGCAAATCGTGCATTCTGCACGTCGATTCTCGACTTGGGCGCGGACGCCGCCGCTTTCGAGCGTTACGGTGGAGTCAGGGAGAGTGCATTTTGCAAACTCGCGGCGGGACAATGCTTCGCGTGCTGGTCGTCGACGACGATGCGGACCTCGCCGAAGCGCTCGCGATCCGCCTGACCGACGCCGGCTGCGCGTGCGAGGTCGCGTGCGACGGCAAAGCTGCGCTCGCCCTCTTCGAGCAGACGCGCTTCGACGTCGTGATCAGCGACATGCAGATGCCTCGCATGGGCGGCCTCGAGCTGCTCGATCGCATTCGGCAATCGCCGCGCCCGATCCCGGTCGTCCTCGTGAGCGGATCCGACGGCGCCGCAGCGGCGCTCGAGCACGGCGCGGCGCGCTACCTGCGCAAGCCCTACGACCACGAAGAGCTCATCCACTTCATCCAGCTCGAGATCGCCAGCACATCTCGGCCTTCGGTCGCCGCTGCGCGCGCGCCGGATCCGATCCGCGGAGCGGCGTTCGTCGGTCCCGCGATGCGCCGTCTCCTGGAGACCCTCGGTCGCACGGCGCGCGCGAGGTCCACGGTGCTCCTCCGCGGTGAGGGGGGCACCGGCAAGGAGCTCGTCGCGCGCGCGCTTCACGCGATGGGACCGCGCCACGGCCGCGCGTTCGTCATCGTGAATGCGTCGGGCGTTCCCGAGCAGCTCCTCGAGAGCGATCTCCTCGGACACGCGCGCGGCGCGTTTACCGAGGCGACGCAAGAGCGGCGCGGCTTGTTCGTCGAAGCCGACGGCGGCACGCTGATGCTCGACGAGGTCGGCGACATGCCGCTCGACCTGCAAGGGAAGCTCCTGCGCGTGCTCCAGTCGGGCGTCGTGCGACCCCTGGGCAGCGACGAGGTGCGCGCGGTCGACGTGCGCCTCATCGCAGCGACGCAGCGCGATCTTCCCGATCTCGTGCGGCGCGGCCTCTTTCGACGCGATCTCTTCTTCCGTCTCAACGTGATGTCCGTCACCGTGCCCAGCCTCCGCGATCGCCCCGAGGACGTCGAGCCGCTCGCCGCGCACTTCTTGGCCGCGGCGCGCGAGCGCGTCCCCGACTCGCCCGTGGCCTCGATCGGGCGCGACGCGATGGCGATTCTCCGCGCCGCGCCGTGGCCCGGCAACGTGCGCGAGCTCGAGAGCGTCATCGAGCGCCTCGTCGTCGTTGCGAAGGGGAAGGTCGCCGGTCGGGACGACGTGTTCGCCGCGCTCGATCGCGACTCGCTCGACGTTGCGCCCGCGTCGAGCACGTCGACGGGCGCGTCCGCGGTCGCGCCCGAGTCGCTCGATCACGTCATACGCGAGCACGTGGCGACGGTGCTCACGCACACGCGCGGAAACAAGTCGGAGGCGGCGAAGATCCTCGGCGTCAATCTTTCGACGCTCTATCGGTGGGGACAGCCGAAGGGCAAAAAGGGCTAGCCGCGCGCGCTACGACTGCGCTCGGATGCGCTGCGAGGGCGTCGCGCACGGAAGCGTGAAAAAGAACGTACTGCCGTGACCGACGTCGCTCTCGGCCCAAATCCGGCCGCCGTGCGCTTCGACGAGCGCCCGACTGATGTAGAGCCCGAGTCCGTGCCCGAGCGCGTCGGTCTTCGAGGCACGCCAGTACCGCTCGAAGAGGCGCGAGAGATCGCTCGGAGCGATCCCGGCGCCGGCGTCGGCGATCGCGAAGCGCACTTCGGTCGACGTGACGTCGACGCGCATCGCGACGTTGGTCCCCTCGGCGCTGAACTTCAGCGCGTTGCCGACGAGGTTCTCCAACACTTGAAGGATGCGATCGCGATCGCAGAGCAGCTG
Organism: Polyangiales bacterium; assembly: GCA_038209335.1. GTDB lineage: Bacteria > Myxococcota_A > Polyangia > Polyangiales > Polyangiaceae > JBBQXV01. The sequence goes on from JBBQXV010000120.1 coordinate 9,032, forward strand.
CGTATCGCCCTCGGGAACCGTCGCGTCGACGATGAACGAACGCACGCCGGCGAGCGGCTTCAACGTCGTGACGGCGTCTTCGAAGACGTCGCGGAGCGAGCAAGGGCTCATCCTCACGGTCAAGCGTCCGGCGTCGATGCTCGAGGCGTCGAGCAGATCGTCGAGCATGCGCGCCATGCGAAAGACGGCGCGCTTCACGAGATCGAACGCCACGATGTCCTCGGTGCCTCGGCGTTCGTGCACGGCCCTGCGCGCGAGGAGCTGCGTCGTCGTGAGCACGGTGGAGAGTGGGGCTCGGAGATCGTGCGACACCATCGCGAGCGCGTCTTGACGATCGCGAACGGCGCGCGCAAAGCCGTCGTGCAGGCGCGCATCGTCGAACGCGAGGGCGATGCGAAGCGCGATGGCGCGCGCGATCGCGACGTCCGACTCCGAATACCGCCGCCCCGACTCCGCCGTCGCGAGCGTCAGCGCGCCCATGCAGCGGCCGCGCGCCTCGAGCGGGACGACGAGAATCGACACGATGCCGCTCGCGCGGAACATCTCGGCGTCGGCTTCGTTCTTCGCCAACACCGGGAGACTCGCTCCGGCGTCGCGCATTGCGATCGGCTCGCCGGTCGCCACGACGCGCGCTTGCAAGACGTTCGCGGTGCTCAGCGCGCGATGAACGAGCGGCGACGATTCGCTCCGCGGCACTTCGGATCTCGGCGTCTCGACGCGCACGAGGGAGCCATCGTCTCGCAGCTCGTCGATCACGCAAGCGTCCGCGAAGTAGGGAACCACGAGCTTCGTCACGGCCACCAGCGTCGCGTTTCGGCCAATCGCCGTCGCGAGCTTGACGCCGACGTCGGCGATGAAGCGCTCGCTCTGGATGTCGTGGTCGAACACGGCGACGCGACGCTCGGCGTCCTCGCGTTTCCCGTCCGCGACGGCGCGCGCGCGCTCCGAGGAGGCCAACCGCTCGGAGGCCGCGCCGAGCGCGCCGTCACGATCGAGCGCGACGGCGACCTGCCGCACGATCTCGCTCACGAATCCGAGATCGCGCTCGTCGGGAGGCAAGTCCCACTCGAGCTGCACGACACCGAAGGCTCGACGCGCATGGACCGTGAGCGGCAACGTCACGTAGAGACGTCGATCGGCATCTGCCGGCGGCAACGCGCCCCCCCCGAAATACGCGAGCGCCGCGCGCGCGTGCTTTCGCGCGGGACGAATGCGTGCGTCGAGCGCCCGAGGCTCGGTCGCGTCGCCCTCGGGTTTCCACGACAAGGACGACGGACGCGTCGCCGTCGTTACGATGACGATCGCCGTGCGGAGATCGAGCACGTCGTGCAGCACGGCGAAGATCGGCGGCAGCGTCTCTTCGACGCTCTCGAAGCGCGCCAGCATCTGGCTCACCTCGTAGAGCTTGTCGAAGCGTCGATCGCGCGACGACGCAGCGACCGCGTTCACGGCGACACGCGTTGCGCGACGCGCGCGCCGGCGTCGCCGAGCTCGAAGTGGTACGTGCCCCAATCGTGCACGCTGGCGCGCGTCTTCAGGACGGACAACGTGGGCGAGATCGCGCCCAGGCGCTCGGCGTAGCGGAGGAGCACGACGTTGTCGGCGATCGAAGCGAGCCCGCGATCCGAGAGCATGTCGGTCGCGTTGCCCGAGCTCGACTCGAGCGTCAGCAGGCTCGTCACGCCGAGCGCCTTGAAGCGCGTGATGAGGTTGTAGAGCATCTGCCGCAGCTCTTCCGGCGCCCAACCTTCGGCGAGGACACGGCTCACGCTGTCGAGCGCCAGTCGCTTCGTGCCGTTGTGGCGGATCTTGTCGCCGAGGATCGAGAGGATCTGGCTCGGCCTCACGTGCTCGCGCGAGAGGTAGACGATCTCGACTGTCCCCTTCTTCACCGCCTTCTCGAACCCGAGCCCGAGCGCGGCTGCGGTCGCCATGATCTCCCTCGGCCCTTCTTCGAGCGCGACGAAGAGCCCCGGCTCGCCGCGCGCTGCGCCGTCGGCGATGTACTGGAGCGCGAGCGTCGTCTTTCCGATCCCGGCCGCGCCCGACACGAGCGTCACGCTGCACGGAAAGAGACCGCCGCCGACGAGCGCGTCGAGCCCCGGCACGCCGAACGGGAGACGCGGCCCGCGCGCGATTGTCTTCGCGCCGAGAGGCGCGGGCTCTTCGCGGTAACGCGGGAACACGCGCACGCCCCCTTCGCCGATCGCCATGCTGTGTCGCCCTTCGAGGTGCGCCGTGTTGCGGAGCTTGTAGACCTCGAGATAGCGCTGCCGCTCCATTCCTTCTTCGCTCGCCGTGAGGAGGATCACGCCATCGACGATCGTCTCCTCGACGCCGAAGCGGCTGATCTGCTTCGAGCCGTACGGGATGTCGGTCGCGAGGAAGCCGACCGCCCCGGCGTTCTGCAAGATCGTCGTGAGCTGGAACGTCTTGTCGCGCGCGATCTGCTTGTCCTCGACCTTGTGCAGGAAGACCGAAATCGAATCGACGGCGACGCGCTTGGCGCCGAGTGCGGCGATGCGATCTTTCATCATCACGAGCTGCGCTTCGACGTCGATGTCGGGCGGCGCGACGACCACGATTTCGACCATGCCGCGCGCGATCTCGCGCTCGAGATCCCAGCCGAGACCGCGCGCCGCCGCGAGCAAGCGCGCCTCGGTCTCTTCGAACGAGAAGAGGATCCCCTTCTCGCCCGCGAGCGCGCCGCGGTAGATGAACTCCATCGAGAGCACGGTCTTGCCGGTGCCGGCGACGCCGCTGACGAGCAAGCTCGATCCGCGCGGAATGCCCTCGCCCAAGAGATCGTCGAGCCGCGCGATGCCCGTCTTGCACCGCGCCTCCTTGCCGCTGCCGCCGGCGCCACGATCCTCGGCGGTAGCGACTTCGTGCGACGCGAACACCTCGGCGCCGTGCGCAGTGATCGCGAAGGGGTGCGCCGCGCGACTGTGATCGGTGCCGCGCATCTTGATGATCTGAACGAAGCGCTGCTGCTCTCCGGACAGCTCGCGCTGCGTGGCCATGATCAGGCCGTCTACGATCGAGAAGAGCGGGTTCGTCGTGATGTCCTTCGCTCCGTATTCGCCGATGAGGAGCGCCGTCGTCTCCCACGCCATGAGGTTCACCGCGAGCTCGTAGTCGAACTTGCGCAGCTCCTCGGGCGAGCGCGCGAGATCGTCGAACACCTTGAAGCTGTCGACGACGACGATCGCGGGGTTGGTCTTTCGTACGTGGTGCAAGATCAGGCTCGACGTCTCTTCGAGCCCTTTCGCGCGCAAGATGATCCCGAGATCGATGAAGTGGACGCCCGCCTCGACCTTGACCGCGTCGAAGAACGAGAACGGCTTCAGGTAGCGAAGCGTCTTCGCGGTCGGCTCGGACAGCGTGTTGAAGTAGACCGCGCGGTGCTTCGGGGTCGCGTTGTGAAAGCACATCTGCTGCGCGAGGATCGTCTTGCCCGCGCCCGGCGCACCGGCGAGCACGGTGACCGAGCCGCGCGGCAAGCCGCCGCCGAGGAGTGCGTCGAGGTTCTTCACGCCGGTCGCGACACGCGCCGCCGGGTCTTTCTTTCGAGCGCTCATGGTTCGTGATCCTCGCCATTGATACGGTGGTGCGCGTTCCGTACGGCCGGCAGGCTCGACTCGGCGAGCGTCACCTTCGCGAGCTCTTCGTGCAGCGCGGGCGTGAGAATGTCGGCCGTGAGGTGACCGAGCACTGCGAGCATCTCGACCACGAGCGACGCAACGGCCTCGCGCGCTTGCGCAGCGTCGAGCCCAGCGCCGGCGAGATCGACCGACGCAAAGCTCACGCCGTCCTGCCTTACTTGCACCTTCGAAAAGACCGGATACGTCTCGGCGCACGTAGAGACGACGCGATCGACGATCGCGGCGAGCGTGACGTCGCCGAGCGTGAGCTGCGCGCGCCGCCACAACGCCGCGATCGCCGCGTCGAGGAGCGGCGCGAATCGGTCGCGCGAGAGGCCCGCGGCGGCGCCGTCGAGCCATGCAGCGACGGCAACGGCGTGAGGTTCGCGCTCGGCGTGCATGGACATCATCGGGTACCACGCGCTTCCGCGCGATCACACGACGGGCACCGCTTTCGCGCCGATACATTCGCAAACTGCGAAGCACGAGTCCCGGAGTGTTCAAAACGTGACATCGGTGCGCGCGTTACCGCCGCATGGTGCGTTCATGCTTGCTACCGCGCCACAGCGCGTTCGGTTTGCCGATCGCGGCGCCTTCGCTGTGGACCTCAAAGCAAGCGCCGACGCCTATTTCGACGATTCGGGGCTGAGGCGCCGCGACTTGCCTGCGATGTACCTCAAGACGGCGATCATCCTCGCGTGGTTCGTGGGGTCGTGGGCGCTCCTCGTGTTCGCGGCGGCGACGTGGTGGCAAGCGCTGCTCTGCGCGGTGTCGCTCGGCTTGTCGATCGCGGGCGTCGGAATGTCGGTGCAGCACGACGCGAACCACGGCGCGTACTCGCGTCACGCGTGGATCAACCGCGCGCTCGGCGCGACGCTCGACGTGATGGGCGTGAGCTCGTTCATCTGGCGGCTGAAGCACAACACGTTTCATCACACGTACACGAACATCCAAGGCGTCGACTTCGACATGGACTTCGGGATCCTCGCGCGACTGTCGCCCGAGCAGCGCCGGCGCCCGTGGCAGAAGTTTCAGCACTTCTACCTCTGGTTTTTTTACGGCTTCTTGCTCCCGAAGTGGGTCTTCTACGACGACTTCATCGTGATGCGCACGCGGCTCATCGGCGTGCACGGCATCGCGCGTCCGGGGCGCGCGACCGTCGCGGAGTTCTTCGCGTGGAAGGTCTTTTTTCTCGGGTGGGCGGTCGCGATCCCGGCGCTCTATCACCCGCTTTGGCAGGTGCTCATTTTCCACTTCATCGCGGCGTGGACGCTCGGCGCGACGCTCGGCACGGTGTTTCAGCTCGCGCATTGCGTGAGCGAGGCCGAGTTCCCGCCGCCCGCGGCGAGCGACATGAAGATGAGCGCCGACTGGGCCGAGCATCAGGTCGAGACGACCGTCGACTTTGCGCCGAACAGCAAGATCGCCACTTGGTTTTGCGGCGGGCTCAACTTTCAAGTCGAGCACCACCTCTTCCCCAAAGTTTGTCACCTCCACTATCCGGCGCTCGCGCGGATCGTCGCGGAGACCGCCCAAAAGCACGGCATCTACTACCGGCGGCACCTGACGATGTCGGGCGCGCTCGCCTCGCACTTCCGGCATCTCCGCCGTTTGTCGGTCGCATAGGCGGCGCAACGCCCCGCTCGATTCGCAAAATGCGAATCGGCAGACATTGCGTGGGCTCGAATGACCTTCGCGTGCCTTGTATTCGGGCTCCGAACCCTTAGGTTTGCCCGCAATGCTGCGAGACTTCCTTCATTTGCATCGTGCAGAGATTCTGTCGCGCTCGCGACGGCGCGTCGCTGCGCGCAACTCACCGCCCGCGACCGAATTCGAGCTGAACGATGGGCTCCCCGCGTTTCTCGATCAGCTCGGCGAGGCCCTGAAGCGGGTCACGGCGCGCGAGACGAGCGACCACACGGCGATCACGAAGAGCGCCGGCGACCACGGCCACTTCCTCTTCGACGCGGGCCTCACCGTCGGGCAAGTGGTTCACGACTACGGAGATCTCTGCCAAGTGATCACGCTCCTCGCCGGCGAGCGCGGGACCGCGTTCGACACGGCGGAGTTTCAGACACTCAACCTGTGCCTCGACGACGCGATCGCAGGCGCCGTCACCGAGTACGCGCACCAACGCGAGCGCCTGAACGCGCACGAAGGGACCGAGCGACTCGGCGTCCTCGCCCACGAGATGCGAAACCTCCTCAACGCCGCGGTCATCTCGTTCGCGAGCATCAAAGCTGGGCTCGTCGCGCCCGGAGGAAGCACCGGCGCCATTCACGAGCGCAGTCTGCTCGGACTGCAGACGCTCATCGATCGCTCGCTCGCCGACGTCCGACTCGACGCGGGGATATCGAGCCTCGACCGCGTGTCGATCTCCAGCCTCCTCGAAGAGGTCGAGATCGGCGCCTCGATGCTCGCGCGGACGCGCGGGGTCGATTTCGCGCTGACGACCGTCGAGCGCGGCGTCATCGTGGAAGCCGATCGGCAGATCTTGAGCGCCGCCATCGTCAACCTCCTTCAGAACGCGTTCAAGTTCACGCGACCGGGGAGCAAGGTCCGCCTCACGGCGAGCACCACCGCCGACCGCGTGCTCCTCGACGTCGTCGACGAGTGCGGCGGCCTTCCGTCCGGCAAGATCGAGGACCTGCTGCGGCCATTCGAGCAGCGGGGGGGCGATCGATCCGGCTTGGGGCTCGGGCTCGCGATCTGCTTCAAAGCGGTAAAGGCGATGGCCGGCGAGCTTCGCATACGCGACGTGCCGAGCGTCGGGTGCGTCTTCACGATCGATCTGCCGAGACAGGCACCGAGCATGCCCTCGCCACGCGACTGACCCCTCGCGTCCGATGGGCCGCTAGGGAAAAGGCGCTATCGTCATGCCATGAAGCGAGCAGCGCTCGTCGCGACCATCGCCGTCGGCCTCGGCGCGAGCAGCTCCACGCGCGCTCAGCCGATACCGTTGCCGTCGCCGAGCGGTTCGTCGTTCGTCGATTGCGCACAACACACCGTCTCGTACGTCGTCGCGCCGGGCGCGAGGGACGGCGACGGGACGGCGGCGCATCCCTTCGGATCGTTCGGCGCGGCGCTCTCGCTCGCGGCGAAGCTGAAGGCGTGCGGCGTGAACATCGCCGCCGAGCGAGGCGAGTACGTCGAGTCGATCACGACGCAAGTCCGGAACGTGTCCATCAAGAGCCACACGGGTGGTCGCCCCCTGCTCCGCGGATCGATCACGCACACAGGCGGCGGGTTCCTCGGGCTCACGTCGATCGACATCGTCGGCGCGAGTCGCGTCGCGATCCGCAAGATCGGCGGACAAGCGTCGCTGCTCTCGGTGCGCGTGAGCGACACCGTCGCAGTCGCGAATGAGATCGACACCGGCATCGGGCTCTGGGTCTCGGGCGCCGCCGAGGTGGTCGTCCGCATGAGCGTCTTTCATCACAACGCGCACAACGCGATTCGCGCCGAGGGAGCCGGGACGCGGCTCTGGATGTCCGGCACGTCGGTCACGAACACCGGCGTGAACCCGCTCGTGCGCGCGCGGATCGCGTCGTCGCCGAGCGCGCCGAACATGGACGTCGGCGCGGTGCTCGTCACGCGCGACGCTTCGGCGTGGCTCTCGAGCATCGCGGTCGTGGACTCCGAGACCGCAGGCATCGACGTCGCCGAGCGCGCAAAGGCTCGGCTCGATCGCGTCGTGGTCCTGAGGACGACGGGCAGCGGCGCGCAAGGCGTCTCCGCGCACAACGGCGCGATCGTCGATGCGTACTTGGTCAACGTCGCCGACTCCGCGACGTGCGGCCTGGCCGTCGCCGGCGCGTCGATGACGTCGAACCAGGGCGTGATCTCGAAGGCGCCCGTCGGGGCGTGCGTGACCCGCCCGCAGATGTCGACGCGGTGTCTGCAGCGCGGGACAAAATACGTCGACGTCGGCGTGCCGGTCACGGCCGAGACGTACGCGCTCCCCTCCGTCGAGGACACCGAGGTCTCGTGCACGACGATCGACGCGAAGCCGTTCCCGTCCTGGCAGTGACGATCAGGGCGCGAGGCTCTCGATGTCGGCGGCGGCGCACGACGCGGGCGCCGTGACCGGATTGCATCGCGACGGCGTGCCGCCGGGGATCGACGCGAACGTCGTACGACCCGCGACGAGCGCTGGGAAATTCGTGCTGATCCACGTCGCGCCGACCGCGAGCGAGGCCTGAAGTCCGGCTTGCGCTGCCGCGTCGTCCGTCGCCGGATCGTCCGCCATCGTGCGCACGATCATGTTCGCGGCGAGCGCCGCTTTGATCGCCGCCGCGTTCGCGACCGGATCGTTCAGGATCGCGACCGCCGCGACCGGATCGCCCGGCGACGAATCGACGAAGAGCAGGCGCCCCGCGAGCGACGTGCGTCCACGGGAGTACGCATCGCGCAACGGGCCGCTCTCGTCGAACGTGAAGATGATCCGACCACGCGTGCGCCCGAGCGTCGGCCATCCTTCTTTCGCGACCGTCGCGCCGAGCGTCGCGCCGCTTCCGCGCACTTCGTCGGGCGTGACGATGCGCTCGCGGACGAGCACCGAGAGGATCTCCGCTTCGATCTTCGCGAAGTACGCGTCGGCGATCTCCGGTGCAAAGCCCGTCTTCGGCTCGATCTGAATGTAGATCGGCTCGTGATCGCGATGCGCGCCCGACCACGTGCCGATCACCGTCAGGCACTCGCGGAGCGTCTTGCACGTCGTCCCCGAGTCGATCCCCAAATGAAAGACTTGGAAGTCAGCGTCGAGCGCGATGAGGTGCACGTCGAGCTCGAGCTGACGGAGCCCTTGCTGACCGAGCTGCACGTCGAGCGGCGCGAGCGAGTAGTGAAAATCGGGCACCGTATTTCCGGGCGACTCGACGTGGTAGCTGTTGTGCGTTCCGAGCGACTGCACGTGATGAACGCGGAGCACGTCGTCCTCGGGGAGGTGCCTCGTCCCCGGCGACCACGGAAGCGGAACCGGCAGGTTCGCGTCGTCGCCCGCGTCACCCGCGTCGGGTGTCGACGTCGTCGTCGAGGTGCTGGAGCACGCCGCGATCGGTATCGCGAGCAGCACGACGAGCGCGAGCGCGGCGCGTGAAAGAGGGGACCCGAGTGACATCGCCGTGACCTCTAGGAAACGAATTGGTCACGACAGCGTAGCTCGCCGCGCTCAGAGACGCGCGCCGCAGCAGCACCTCCGCGAGCGGAGGTTGCTCGTAGCGGCCGTGTAACCCGCCGCGGGCAGGCGTATCGACAGTCCGAGCGTGGAGCTCCAAATGTCGAGCGGACCGAGCCGCGCGTAGCCCGCCTCCAGGAAGAGTCCGACCGCTGCCTCGCCGACGACGCCCCATGTGTCGGTGCGCGGTCCGCACCGGGGGCCCGCTTCCGCGGCCTCCCATTCGTGGTGCTTTGGCGATCGATCGCGAAAGAAACCGCCGAGCTCGCCCGTGAGCTGGAACGACGTCCCCCACCCTTGCGTCCGCGTGGCGTCGTCCCAGATGAGCCGTCCGTGGGTGAAGAGTCCGACGCGCGAAAATCCTCCTGTTGGTTGCTCGTTGACGACCGGGTACGCGCCGAGGGCGACGTACGCGTCGTTCGTCGCGCCCGCGAGTCTGTCGGCGCCGATCGCGCGCCCCGAGTCGTGCTGGTAGCCCGCGATGACGTCGACGCGGCGATATTCGAGCGACGGGAACAACCCAAGCGGAGCGATCCCGGCGCGGAGCGACGTCGTGTCGGACATCGGCCCGCTGCCACTGCTGCGCGCGCCGGTTGCAGCTTGAAGTGTTGCGGGCGGAACGCCCAGCGTGCAGCCCGCCGTCGGGGCGAGGAGCGACAGCAGAAGCGGAAAACAGCATCGAAAGCGGCTCATGTTCTCGCGTAGAGCAGAAGCCGCGCCAGCTCGTGAATGCCGGAGGTACGCTTCGAAGATGCGCTCAATCGTTTGGTGTGCAGCAGCGCTCGTGATCGCGGCGTGTGGAAGCGATGACGGTGCGAACGGCGCTGGCCAGGGCGATGGTGGTGGAGACGGCGCGGTCGGCGATGGTGGCGTCGTGGGCGATGGCGCGAGCGGCGACGGCGCGACGACGAACGACGCGGGCGGCGACTCCGGTCCGATCACGCCGCCGACCGCGACGTGCATCGCGCCGATCCAAGCAGCCGACGTGAGCACGCCGACGACGGTCGTCGGCACCGGCACCGCGGCGAGCTGCACCGCGAGCGCGCTCTCGACGGCCATCAGCGCCGGCGGCATCGTGACGTTCAACTGCGGCGCAGCGCCGGCGACGATCACCGTGACCGCGACGCTGTCGACGCCGACGGACAAGGACACGGTCATCGACGGCGGCGGAAAGATCACGCTCGACGGCGGCGGCGCCGTCCGCGTCCTCTCGTGGAGCTCGAACAACTACCGCGTGAACGCGCACGTCCTCACGTTGCAACACCTCACGATTGCGCACGGCAAAGCGACCGGGACGAAGCAATATCCGTCGGCGCCGTCGCCTTGCTCGCAGGGATTCTACGACGGCTCCGGCGGCGCGGTGTTCATGCGCGACGGCGTGCTCCACGTCGTCGACGTCGCGTTCGTCGGAAACGAAGCCGCGCCGATCGGTCCCGACGTCGGCGGCGGCGCGATCTACCTCTCGGGTGTGCGCGGCGCCGTCGTCGTCGGCGCGACGTTCCAGAACAACCACGCGAGCAACGGCGGCGCGATCGGATCGCTCAACAGCGAGCTCGACGTCTACAACTCCGTCTTCCAAGGCAACGCCGCGCTCGGCAACGGCGCGAACGGCGACGACGCGAACAAATGCTCGGTGCTCGATCCCGTCACGATGCAGCACCAAACAGGCTCGGGCGGGAACGGCGGCGCAGTCGTCATCGACGGCGGCTCCGACGGCACGCACACGTTCTGCGGATCGGTCTTCAAGACGAACGCGGGCGGCGTCGGCGCGCTCGGCGGTGCGATCTTCCGAACGCCGGACGGCGCCAAGATGACGACGAACGTCGATCGCTGCCTCTTCGAGGCGAACACCGGCGACAGCGGCGGCGCGATGTATTTTCACAACTCGACGCTCAACGTCACGTCGAGCACGTTCTCCGCGAACATCGGTCAGGGGAACGGGACGATTCAGGCCGACGGCACGACGATCGATTTCACCAACGTCACGTTCGCGAACAACCACTCGGTGAAGAGCGTCGGCGCGACGATCTCGCTCTTCGGCGGCGACGGCAAGCTCACCAACTGCACGTTCTCCGGCAACGTCTGCGACGCGGCGAACATGTTCGGCGCGGCGGTGTTCGGCGGTCCCGCGCTGTCCGTGCAAAATACAATCTTCGTCGCGAACACCGCCACGAACCCGACCGAGCCGATGCAGTGCAAGCTCACGGCGACGGCGGGGAGCGCGGGTGACGTGCAGTGGCCGCGCACGAAGATCAGCGGCGGGACGAACGATCAGGCGTGCGTCACGGGGATCGCCTTCGCGGACCCGAAGCTCGGCGCCCTCGCGAACAGCGGCGGCGCGGTGCCGGTGATGGTACCGGCGGTGGGGAGCCCTGCGATCGGCGCGGGGATGGCGTGCCCGCCGACGGATGCGCGCGGGAAGACGAGGCCGGCGAACGGGTGCACGGCCGGAGCGGCGGAGGCGCCGTGAGAATTTTCTGCGCAGTCGCGAGCGTGGCGATGATCGGGTGCACCGAGCCCGGCGGCGGAACGCGCGCGGCGATCCCGATCGCGACCTCGACCTCGACCTCGACCTCGACCTCGACCTCGACCTCGACCTCGACCTCGACCTCGACCTCGACCCCCGATGCCGGCGCGTGGCTCTCCTTCGCCGCGTATCCAGGCGCGCACGAGGTCTGCTACCAGCACATCACTGGCAACTCGATGCACATCATGTGGATGACGTACGCGACGCGCGATCCCGTCGATCGCGTCCGCGACTTCTACGCCCGCGCGCATCCCGGCAAGCTCACCGGCAACACGATCAACGCCGGCGACGACATCTTCGCGTTCCACGCGAAGAGCGCGACCGGATATCCGCATTGCGATCGCGAGCCCGATCCCGACGATCAAACCGTCTTCATCGTCTCGCAGGCCACACGCTGATGACCGACCTCGACGCCGCGTACGCCGAGAAGCGCGCGATCGCGACGAAGCTCGCCGGCGCGCCCGGCGACATCGTGCAGCGCGTCGTCGCGCATCATTCGATCTGGCTCGACTCGCGCGGCAATCACGCGTTCCCGCTCGTCGCCCTTCACGGCGCGCTTTGGGCGTATGGCTTCTTCGAGCTTACGGGGAAGCTCGCGCAGCTCATTCAATATCGATATTTCCTCGACGCCGAAGAGCGCGCGAAGCGGCTCGCGATGCTCATGTCGTTCGCCGAAGGGTTCAAGGCGGTCAACCGCGAGGTCTTCATCGACACGTTCACGAACTACCACTTCACCAAGGAGCACGGCCGCGACAAAGGCGCCGATCGATTCCTTCGCGCCGAGCTGCTCGACGCGCTCAACGAGATGCACGCGGCGACCGCGGCGGAGCGCGCGCTCGACGCCGATCGCGCGAAGCACGTCTTCGTGCAGGCGCTCCTGTTCGAGCAAGAGGTCACGGTCGCGCCCGGCATTCAGCGCGAGCTCGTGAAGCTCGATTGCCCGATCCTGACCGCGCTCTGCAAAAAGCCGATGGTGAGGTTTTCGTATTTTCCGATCTGGCGTCGCTTCTACTTTCGCGACTTCGCGTCGAAGGACGAGCGGATCGACAAAGCGATTCGCTCGTTTGACATCGCGCAGTATCGCGGCTGGGACGAGGTCGAGCGTTCGATGCGGAGCTACGATCTGCTCCCCGATCCGTTCTTCGCCGATCCGGCGGCCTACTTGCTCGCGTTGAAAAAACGAATCGTGGTTCGCGGTATCGCGTAGCGACGCGACGATCAGGGCTCGGTCGACGCGCACGAGCCGAGAGCCGCTTTGACGTCCGCGGCGGGATCGCGGAGCCACGGACCGAGGACGCGTCGCGCCTTGTCGCACGCGCCGCGATCACGCGCCGCACGCGCGACGAGAATGGCGGCGTCTCGCGCGCGGAAGGAACGCGGGTGATGCGCGAGGAATCGCTCGGCGACGAGCGCCGCGGCGTCCGCGCGTCCCGCGTACGCGAGCGACGCGGCCTCGAGAAACGCAGCGTCCTCACTCTCCGGCGCGCTCGGATGCGCGGCCGCGAAGAGATGAAACGCGCTCGCGGCCTCTTCGAAGCGACGCGCGCGATAGAGCTGCATCGCGGCGCCGTACGCGTCCGCGCGCTCGCTCGGCGCGAGGGATGCCGAAGAAGGCGTCGACGGTGGCGAAGGTGGCGAAGGTGGCGAAGGCGGCGCAGGCTGCGGAGGCGGCGGCGCCTGCGCGACCACGACGCGCGGCCACTCGTCACCCGCGCGGAGAAGCACCTCCGTCGTCCCTGCGATGCGCAGCGCGACGAGCCCCTCTTGCACGCGCACGCTCGTCGTCTTCGCGCCGTCGGCGACGACGTCGAACTCGGTGCCACGCACTTCGAGCTCGCCGTCCGGGAGCGCGACGAAGAAGCGTTCGCCGTCGGCTTGGTGCCGAACGCGGACGTGGAGCGATCCGCGCGCGAGCGTCATCGCTTCGAGCTGCGCGAAACGGGCGCGCGACCACGACGCCGCGTCGGACGCTTCGACGTCGGCCGAGAACGCGGGCGGCGTCGAAGCGATCGCGGTCGCGAGCACCGGTCGACGTGCGACTCCGATCGCGACGGCGACGAGCGAGGCCGTCAACGCAAACGCGAGGACCCACGGCGCGCGGCGTCCGCTTCGTCGCTCGTTCGCCGCGCCGGCGTCGCGCAAGAGCTCGAGCCGCGCGCGCCGCGCCTCCACGTCGTCGAGCGCGTGCACCGGCATCGCGCGCGCGAGCCGTTGAAGTGCGTCGTGCTCGGCGAGGCGCGTTTGGCACTCCGCGCAGATCGCGCGATGCCGCTCGGCCGACGCCGCGTCGAGCGCGGACAGTCGGCCCTCGCGCACGGCATCGACCTCCCACAGACGATCGCAGGTCACCATGCGCCACCTCGATTCATTGCGGCGCGGAGCTCTTGCCGCGCGTAGTGGAGCCGCGTTCGCACGGTCGCAACGGGGACGCCGAGCTCGCGCGCGACGTCGTCAGTCGTCATCCCTTCGACCTCGACGAGCACGAACACCGCGCGTTTTTTCGCGGCGATCCGCGCGAGCGCTCGCTCGAACTGGCGCACCTCTTCGCGCGCCACCGCTTCGCTCTCGGCGTCGCGCGCGGTCTCGTCGCGTCGGCTCGTCGCCATCGCCGTCATCGTCGCCAGGAAACGTCCGATCCCCCGTCGATGCCGAAGCGCGAGTCGCGTCGCGATCCCCAAGAGCCACGGCCGCGGGGGACGGCCATCGAAGCTCACCGCGATGGACGGCAGCGCGAGGAACGTCGCGTGCGTCACGTCGTCGGCGTCGGCGCTGTTGCCGAGGACGCGACTCGCGTGGCGGCGAACGTCGGCGTGGTAGCGCGTGTACAGCTCGCCGAGCGCGGTGAGATCGCCGTGCGCGATCCGGTGGACGATCGCCGCGCTCGCCGCGTCGTCGTCGACGGTGCGAGCGTGCGCCGTGCGCGGCGGTCTGGCGGGCATCACGGCAGCTCTCCCACCGCCGTCGCGCGGGCGAAGAGCGTCCACGTCGGGAGCGCGGGGAGCGGCACGTCGAGTCGCGGTGCGGCTCCGAGCATCGTCGGCGCCGCGTCGGCGCCGATGGTGACGCCGAAGCGCCATCCTTCGCTCCGCGCGAACAGATACCGACCCGCCGCTTCGACGCGCACGTACGTCAGTCCTCCGCTCGCCGTGTCGCCGGGGACGCCGGATCGTCCGCCCTCTTCGTCCACGAGGACGAGCGTCGGCGACAGCGTGAGATCGATCGCGCCTCGACCGACGCGAAGCCTCCGACCCGCGCCGAGCGCGAAACCGTACTCGGTGTACCCGTAGCCCTCCACGGCTGCGCCCGCCACGCGCGTCCCGATCGCCGCGCGCGCGCTCGCGGCAACGAGCCAACCATCGCCGATGATGACGTCCGCGCGCGCCTCGAGCTCGCCCATCGCCACGCGTGTCGGCTCTCCGAGTCGCGCGCCGAGCCCGACACCGAGCGCGAAGCGCGGTGAGGACGGAGCGAGAGGTGGGCGGCGCGGTGGAGCATCGGGCGGAGGAAGCTCGATCCGATCCGCCGACGATGACCCCGTCGCCGCGGGTGGGCTCGCGGTGGACGCGCTCGCCGACGGCGTGACCGCCGACTCCACGGGAATGGCCGCGACGAGGCCGAGCCCGATCGCGACGAGAGCGTCCGGCGACGCGACGAGGCGTCGGGTCGCACGACCGTCGGCGGTCGTGAGCACGAGCGCGACGCCACGCGATGCGCGCGCGATCGCGATCGTCCCCGCGGCACATCCCGTCGAACGCGCGAGCTGCGCGCGGAGGTCGGCAACCGCGCGCTCCCACTCGTCGGACAACGGGTCGGACGACGTGACCACCACCGCCGCGCATCCCGCCGAATCCGCCCTCGCCTGCGCGGCAACGGCAGCAACCCCGATGCAGGCCACCACGAAGATCCTAGTCGCTCTCGTCGCCGCCCTCGCAACCGGAGGCGTCGACGGGGGCGCTGCGTTCAGGGACGGCCATCTCGATCTTCGCGTCGACTTGCTCGGCGTCGTCGGGAGGATCGGTGCACGCGGCGTGCGTCTTCGAGTCGATTCCATTCACGCACTCGCCGTCCGCTCCGTTGTCTTGCTGCCCGTCATCGCCGCCTTCGCAGGATGACTGCTCGTCGTCTTGGACGCATTCGTAATCGCCTGTGCCGTTTGGATTGCACGCGGCGCCTTGCGCTGCGACGCGCAGCTCGGTCGTCGAGCCCGCGGCGCGGTAGCGAACCGAGCCGAGCGTGATGACGACGCCCGCGGAGGTCACCGCGAACGTCTTGTCGAGCCGTCCCGATCGCCGCGGCATCGCGATCGGCACGCGGCCCGTGCTCGTCTCGAGCGAGAGCGCGTAGTGATCTCCTTTCGGAAGTACGACGGAGAACGCGCCGTTCACGCCGATCGTGCCGCGCACCTCGCGCCCCGCGGCGCCGGTCGCGACGACCGACGTCGGCGGCGACGCGAACGAGCTGAGCGCGACCGTACCGCTCGCCGTCGTATCGCTGGGAGTCTTCTTGGAGGCGCACGCGGCCAGGACGCTGGCGCAAAGAATGGCAAACAACGACGGCCTCAGCATGGGTGCACCTCTTACTGTCCATTCTCCGCCGAGGCGCCGTTCGTTCAAGGAAAACCCCTCCGCTCCCGGGCCGGAAAATTCCGTCCGGCGAAGTCACCGTCACGGCGAAGGTATTTCGAACGTCGTGAGCTCGGGCGGGCAATACGGGTGTGAGCACGCGAGCATTTTTCTCGATGACGGCGGCCCTTGCGGTCGTGCTGGCGACGGCATGCGGAAGCACCCAAACGGCGAGCACGCCGGGCGCGGACGCGGGCGGCAGCAACGACGCCG
>JBBQXV010000121.1:0-25052 GCA_038209335.1 Polyangiales bacterium
AGATCGATCTCATATCCCGATGATCTTCACGATGAGCCGCTTGTCGCGCTGCCCGTCGAACTCGGCGTAGAAGACCTGCTGCCAGGGCCCGAGATCGAGGCGCCCCTTCGTGATCGGGACGATCACCTCGTGGTGCACGAGCATCGATTTGAGATGCGCGTCGCCATTGTCCTCGCCCGTTCGGTGATGTTTGTACTCTGCACGAAACGGGGCGATCTTCTCGAGCCACTCCCAGATGTCTTCGTGCAGGCCGCTCTCGTCATCGTTCACGAAGACCGCGGCGGTGATGTGCATCGCGCTGACGAGCATGAAGCCGTCGGTGATGCCGCTCTTGTCGAGCATCTTCTCGAGCGTCGGCGTCATGTGGACGAGCTCGCGCTTCTTCTTCGTATGGAAGGTCAGGTACTCGGTGTGAGCGCGCATCGCGGAGGCAGGGTACACCCCTGGACCCGCGTCGAGCCATGACGTGGCGATCGGGGGGAGGCACAGCGACGGCGCGCGAGAGATGCGCGAAGCCGCGGAAAGACGGCGACTCGCGCGTTGGTATCGACTTTGCGATTGGCGGAGGAGCGGAGGCTCGCCATGACTTCGATGCTCGGCAAAGGTGGATTCGTCGCGCTCGTGATCGCGGTTGGTTGCGGAGGGAGCACCGTCACGGTGGACGGTGACGGCGGGACCGGCGGCGACGACGGAGGCAGC
Organism: Polyangiales bacterium; assembly: GCA_038209335.1. GTDB lineage: Bacteria > Myxococcota_A > Polyangia > Polyangiales > Polyangiaceae > JBBQXV01. The sequence goes on from JBBQXV010000121.1 coordinate 700, forward strand.
GGAAGCGACGGAGGCAGCGGGAACGACGGCGCCGGGGGCGGTGACGGAAGCGGTGGCAGCGACGGTGGAAGCGGCGTCGACAGCGGCGTGAGCCCCGCGTGTCCGTCCACCGCGCCGACCGGCGGAAGCTGCCCGATCAACGGCGCCGTCTGCGAGTACGGGAGCGATCCCAACGAGGCGTGCAACACGATCGTCATCTGCTCGAACGGACAGTGGAGCTTCCCACCGCGCGGCGGATGCGCGCCTCCGGGCGGCATGTGCCCAGCGACGTACGCGAGCGTCCCCGTCGGCATGAAGTGCATGCCCGAATTCCAGGCATGCGAGTACGCGCAAGGGACGTGCGACTGCACGCGCAGCGGCCCGGGACCGACGCGCTTCGAGCCAGCGTGGCTCTGCACACCGACGCCGCAAGGTTGTCCGTCGCCGCGTCCGCGCGTTGGGAGCGCGTGCACGCAGAGCGGTGAGTCGTGCAACTACGGCGCGTGCCGCGGCGGCATCGCGCTCGGCTGCAAGAACGGCTACTGGCAAGTCGAGAACGTGCCGTGTCCGCTGTGAGCCGGAGCGAGTAGATCCGCGCGTCGCTATTCGCTGCACCGCCCCATCATTTGTTTTCGGCCGAGCACGAGCACGCAGCTCTTCAGCACGTCCATCGACACGACGCCGTCGCGCGGACACACCGGGTCCGCGACGCCAGGGATGAGATCGATGTCCGCGGTGATCGACCACTCGCCGACCTTGACCGACGTCCCGCGCACGAGGCGCGTTCGCACGAGGCCGGACGCGGCGTACATCTGTTCTTGGCTGGGGACGCTGCGCGGCGCGAGGCGCTGGCCGACCTTCGCGGTCGTGAGGAGATCCGTCCGGTGCGCGCCGGTGTCGAGGAGGAGCTCGACTTTGTTTCCGTCGATCGTCGCCGGGATCACGAACGCCAGCCCTTTGATCGCGCTGCCGGTGTCCTCGCAGATGCGGCCGCCCGTGGGGACGAGCGGTTTGCCGCGCCCTTCGATCGCGCGCATGGCGTCGTCGAACGGCGCGGTGCTCATCGTCTTCGCGACGAGATCCATGACCACGGCTTCGCCTTCGGTGCCGAGCCACTGCGGCGAGATGAACGCGCCGATGCCGAGCTTCTCGATCGGATCGGGGACGTCGGTCACGAGCATCGGGCCGTCGTCGAGCGGACCCCATGATTCGATGACGGCGTTCGGATGCTCGACGCTGTACGTCGTGACCGCGCGACCGGTGTGATCCGTTCCGACGTCGCCGAGCGGCTTCATGGTGAGCTTGGCTTTTTTCGCGAGCCACTTTGCGATGACGTGCGAGTTGGCGCCGGTGTCGACGAGCATCCAAGCGGGCTCGCCGCCGATCGTCCCGTAGACGAGCGGCAGCGGAAAGTAGCGCCCCTTCAGCTCGAACTTGAGGACCGCCATGCGCGGCGCGCGCCCCGGCGCCTTCACCGCGACGACGGGCGCCGACGACGCCGCGGGGAACGCCGAGCTCCGCGACTGAAACGTGTCGCTCGCCGACGGCGCGGGGACCGATGCGCGCGTCGCGGGCACGGCGGGACCTCCGCCGCACGACGCGAGCGCAAGCGCGCACGCGAACGTCGAAGCGACGCCGACCGTTTTCGTTTCGTTCCGCCGCACCGCCACATCGTAGCGCGCGCGGCGCAGAAGATCAGTGCGCGTCCTTGAAGATCTTCTGAACGCTCGACAACAGCTTGAGCGCCTCGTCGCGCGGCCGCTGGAAGGCGTTGCGCCCCATGATCGATCCGAAGCCGCCGCCCGCCGCGATCTCTTTGACCTCGGCCAACACGTCGTCGGTCCCCTTGGCCTCGCCGCCGCTGAAGATGACGATGCGCTTGCCGTTGAATGCACTCTGCACGCAGTGCTTCACGCGATCGCTCAGCGTCTTCGTCGGGATCGCCATCTTCTCGAAGACCTTCTTCGCCTCGGCCTGCTCGATGAAATCCTTCGGCGGCTTGATCTTGATGACGTGCGCGCCCATCTGCGCGCTGATTTGCGCGGCGTACGCGCAGACGTCGATCGACGTCTCGCCCTCCTTCGAGATCCCCGCGCCGCGCGGATACGCCCACAGCACCGTCGGAAGCCCGCTCGCCTTCGCCTCGGCGATGAGCTCGCGCAGATCTTCGTACTGACGATTGCGCGCGCCCGAGCCCGGATAAATCGTGTAGCCGATCGCCGTGCACCCGAGGCGGAGCGCGTCCTTCACCGAGCCGGTGATCGCGCTGCACGGCTGATCGATCTTCGCGAGCGAGTCGGAGTTGTTCAGCTTCAAGATCATCGGGATCTGCCCCGTGAACTTGTCGGCCGCGGCCTCGAGGAACCCGAGCGGCGCCGCGTACGCGTTGCACCCCGAGTCGATCGCGAGCTGAAAGTGGTAGTCCGGATCGTACGCGGGCGCGTTCGGTGCGAAGGACCGCGCGGGACCGTGCTCGAAGCCCTGGTCGACCGGGAGAATGACGAACTTGCCCGTGCCGGCGAGCGTGCCGGTGTTCATCAGGCGCGCGAGGTTCGTCTTCGTGCCGACGTTGTCGGCTGCGTACCAAGAGAGGATTTGCTTTACGCGATCGGTGACGGCCATAGCCTCGGCTCCTTGTGGGTTTCCGGAGGCCGAAGGTAGCTCATTCCCCTTCTTTGTCGATCCAGACGTCGTTGCTCGCCGACGTCGAGATCAGGGACACCGGAACGCCATTTCCGTTCGTGTCGCCTTGCGCCGTCACGACGTACCAAGCCTTGCCTTCGAGCGGCGCGAAGTTCACCGCCGTGCCGTTGACCGAGAACGAGACCCCCTTCGACGACACGGTCTGCCCCGCCGTTCCCGCGACCGTCGCATAGCCAAACTGCAACGGTCCGGTCGGCTGAACGCTGAGGATCGACCAGTCCATCCCCGTCTTGCACGCGGTGCCGCAGAGCGCGCCCCACGCGGTCGTGAACGTCCCGGGGCTCGCCGCGGGGTAGAAGCTCGTGTGGGTCGTCGAGATGTCGGCGTAGTTGCCGGTCTCGGCTTTGTAGTTGTCTTGCGCGGCGCGGATGTTTTGGATCATCTGCGTCGCCTCGGTGACCTTCGCCGACGTCACCTTCTTTCGGTAGGCGACGACGGCGACGGTCGCGAGGACTCCGATGATCGCGACGGTGATCATGAGCTCGATCAAGGTCACGCCGCGGCTCGTGCTCTTCTTGTTTCGCATCAACCAGACAGTGTAGCGCGAATCGCCGCGGCTGTTACGCGCGCACGTCGACCTCGACCGACGCGCCGCGAACCGTGCGACGGAGCCGCACCAGCAGCTTTCGCCAGCGGCCGTTTCCGGACTGCGCGTCGGCGGCGATCGTCCGCGCGGCCGCGTCGATGAGCTCGCGCGTCGCGTCCACCGACACGAGCTCACCTTTCGGATCGATCGCGACGACGTCGACGAAGAAGCGCCCTTTGACCGCGGCGCCTTGATCGACCTCGACGACCACCGTGAGGAGCGCCTGCGTGAACTCGCCGCTCGTCGAGCGCGTCGTCACCGTCAGCGCCTCTTGCACGAGCGGCGCGACGACGTCGCGCGACGGAATGCGCACCGGCGGCGGCGTTGGATCGCGAAGGCTTTGAATTTGAAACGCGAGCGGCGTCGGCGGGATCGTGTGCGTGAGGCTGGGCGCGGTGTGCGCGACAGCGTTCGCGAGCGCCGCCGCGCTCGGTATGGGGACCGAGAAGCGCGGATCGTTGATCGACTTGACCGAGTCGGGCTCCGGCTCGATGGAGATCGGCTCGGCGTCGTCGTCGATGCTCACCTCGCCGCCGACCGATTGCGGCGCGAGCTCCTGCTTGGGTGCGACCTTGCGCAACGTCTTCGGTGCGGGCGTCCCTTCGAACAGCGCGATGAACGAGATGCCGTACTCGTCCTCGATCCGAAGCACCCCCTCGGCGCGCGCGATCTGCGCCGCGACCTTCGCGAGAAGATGCGCTTCGTCTTCGTTCGCGACCTCGACGTGATCGGTCACGAGCTCGCCGATCTGGTAACCGTCGCCCTCTTTGATGACCGGATCGAGCCGCGACTTTCGCGCGGCCGCGCTGCGCCCGTGCCACCACCAACGAAAGAGCCCGAAGTCCGGATTGAGGCGACCGATCGGCTCGGCGTGGCATCGCCACGATGCGTCCTCGCCGCGCCAGAAGGTCGCGATCTCTTGCGCCGCGTCGAACTGCGCGTCGTCGAAATGGCCGATGTGCGCGGCCTGTCTCGCCGCCATTCGCTCGACCTCGGGCTCGAGCAGGATCGCCAGCCGGCGAAACTTGTCGCTCAGGGCCCCCATGGCGCGAGCATACACGCTTCGCTAGAGTGGCAAGCCCATGACCGAGCCCAAAACCTCGCCTCATTCCGCGGCGGCGACGTCGGTCGTCGGCACGACGCTCGACTCGCACATCATGGGCGGCATGCGTGGATCGCCCGGCGCCACCGGCGAGTTCACGTCGCTGCTCAACAACATCTCGCTCGCGGTGCGCATCATCCACGCGCGCGTTCGTTCGGCCGGCCTCGCCGGGATGCTCGGCTACACCGGCGACACGAACGTCCAGGGCGAAGAGGTGATGAAGCTCGACGTCTACGCGAACGAAGTCCTCTGCTCGGTGCTCGAGCGATCGCGCGGCTGCGCGCTCATCGCGAGCGAAGAGATGGACGACGCGCTCGTCGTCGATCCCGACGGCAAGTACGTCGTGATGTTCGATCCGCTCGACGGCTCGAGCAACATCGACGTCAACGTCACCATCGGGACGATCTTCGCGATCATGCGCGCGCCGAAGAAGGGCGAGAACATGATGGAGGCGGCGCTGCAGCAAGGGCGGCACCTCGTCGCGGCGGGATACGCGGTCTACGGATCGTCGACCAGCATCGTGCTCACGACGGGACAGGGCGTGCACGAGTTCACGCTCGATCCGACGTGCGGCGAGTTCTTCCTCTCGCGTCCGAGCATCCGTTGCCCAGAGAAGGGGAACCTCTATTCGGTCAACGAGGGGAACCACTCGCGCTGGACCGACGGCGTGAGGAAGTGGGCGGCGACCATGAAGAGCGACGACAAAGCGAACGGCTATCCGTACGGGCATCGCTACGTCGGCTCGCTCGTCGGCGACGCGCACCGCACGCTGTTGAAGGGCGGGATCTTCGCGTACCCGGCCGATACGAAGAGCCCGGAGGGAAAGCTTCGCTTGCTCTACGAGGCCAACCCGATGGCGTTCCTCTTCGAGCAAGCGGGCGGCGCGGCGACGAACGGCGTCGATCGCATCCTCGACCTCACGCCAAAGGGACTGCACGCGCGCACGCCGCTCGTGATCGGATCGCGCGCGGACGTCGCGACGTTTCGCGAGTTCGCGACCGGCGCGCGCTAAGGGCACGTCCGCTTCTGAAGGACGAGCGGCGCGCGCGGCGCTTGCTGAAAGTCGAACGCGCCCATCAAGCTCCCTGCCTTGCCGTCGCGCGCGTTCGGATCGCGCGTGCTCATGAACGGCATCCCCCAGAGCTCTTCGACGAGCCGCGGAATCGACGCTTGCTCGGCGGGCGTCGTGAGCACGAATCCCTTTTTTGCATACGGCGAGACGATGATCGCCGGCAGTCGAAATCCGTTTTGGAAGATCTCGCCGTTGGCGCATTTTTTCACGGGCGGCGCGACGTGATCGTAGAAGCCGCCCCAGTCGTCCCACGTCACGACGATCGTCATCTCGTTCCACTGCGGGAGCTTCATCGCGGCGTTGATGATGTCGACGCTGAAGTTCTCGCCCGCGCAAGGGTTCGCGGTCGGATGCTCGGAGACGTCGCCGCTCCACAGATGAGCGATGGTGAGGTTCGCGATCTTCCCCGCGGTCAGATCGGTGACCAGATCGTTTTGCTTGCGAAAGTGCGACGCGTAGCCCGGTGTCGCGGTGACCGACTTCGTCATCGCCGCGAGCGGTCCGCCGTAGTCGGCCCACGTGAAGCCGCTCGGCAAGTGATCGACCAGCGTCGGCACGTCGAAGCAGGGAGACTTCGTCGACGTCGCGCAGGTGTTTGGATCGAACGACGTGATCTTCACGTCGGCGCCCGCCGTGCATCCGAAACCGCTGCACGCGCCGCCGGTCTTCATGCACTTCGCGTTGGTGAGCACGAGCGACTGCGCGTTCCAAAACACCATGTGCCCCGGCGTGCTCGGACCGAGCGTCGTCGAGAAGAGATGATCGGCGAGCACGAACTCGCGCGCGTACTGCCAGTAGTTGGGGATCTGCGCTTCGGTGTAGTGCACGAACGGGAGCTGGCCCGCGCCGATGAGATCGAAGCCGGTCATCGCGCCGTTGCGATACGCGGTCTGGCCGCAGCTGTTCGCGTGGCAGATGTCTTGCGCGAGTGGACCGTTGGGCGCGGCGGGACGCGTGATCGTCGCGCCGGTCGAGAGCTTGGCGGTGGCCGCGCTCGTCGCGCCCGGGAAACCGGTGAAGTAGTTGTCGAAGGTGTGGTTCTCTTTGACGAGGACGAGCACGTAGCGAATCTTCGTCGGGATCGTCGTCGTCGAGGCGTCGCCACTCGCTTCGATCCCGCCGTCGTCGTTCGGCGGCGCGCCGCCGTCGTCGCCGAGTCCGTCGTTCGTCGGCTCATCGTCACCGGCGTCGGGATCGGCCGCATCCGGCGCGGCGGGCGATGCGGCGTCGGTGCTGCAACCCGGAGCGATGGAGAGAGTGGCGATCGCGATCAGCGGAACAGCAAGCGCGGCGAGGACGGAGAGGAGACGCATGGCAGCAGCGCAGAGCAACTCACGTACCTCGCGAGCCCCGCGTGGCGGAACGCCACGACCGCGTGAGAAAACAAGCTCGGTCCTCGCAGCATGGATCGCCGTTTCCCCAAGCGGCGCGGGAGATTCGCGAGTTTTCTCGCGACGTGCCACGAGCGCGGACTCGACAACGGCGCGTCCTCCGTAGGCGCGCGTGGGTGGCCGTGCGTGCGCCGAATGGCGAGGGCCGGCGCTTGCGCGATGCCTTATATTGTCAGCTTGATCGGAGAACCGACAAACGCGGCCGACGAGGCGACCGACGACGCGCCGCAGAGGCAAGCGCTCCCGTCGTCGGGGGACATCATCGCCGGAAAGTACCGCATCGAGCGGGCGGTGCGCGAAGGCGGGATGGGCGCGGTTTTCGCGGCACAGCACGAGGTGCTCGGGCAGCGCGTCGCGATGAAGGTGTTGCTCGCGGAGGCCGCGAAGGACGAAGCGGCCGTCGCACGATTCCTCTTCGAAGCGCACGCGGCGGCGAACTTGAACAGCGAGTACGTCGCGTCGGTCATCGACGCCGGGCGCCTCGCGAACGGGCTTCCGTTCTTCGTGATGGAGTACCTCGACGGCGCGGATCTCGGCGAGCTGCTCAAGCTCGGCGGGCCGCTCAAGGTCGACGAGCTCGTCGACTACATGCTTCAAGCGCTCGCGGGGATCGCAAACGCGCACGCGGCCGAGATCATCCATCGCGATCTCAAACCGTCGAACGTCTTCTTGGCGGTGCGTCCCGACGGAACGAACGTGATCAAGATCCTCGACTTCGGGATCTCGAAGTCGACGAGCGCCGACGCGAACGGACGCTACAAGTCACTGACCGGGAAGCAGCTTCTCGGATCGCCGGCGTACATGTCGCCCGAGCAGATTCGAAACGCGCGCGGGATCGACGCGCGCGCCGACATCTGGTCGCTCGGCGTCGTCATGTACGAGCTGGTCACCGGCGCGATTCCGTTCGACGGCGACGGCGTCGGAGAGATCCTCGCCGCGATCCTCGACGCGAACCCCATCCCGGTCAGCGAGCGCAATCCGACGGTGCCCAAGGCGTTCTCCGACATCGTCGGACGCTGCTTGAAGAAGGATCGCCAGGATCGATTTCGCAACGCCGCGGAGCTCGCCGTGGCGATCGCGCCGTTCGGGACGGGCGCGCATCAAGCGCTCGTCGAGCGGACGGCGCAGACGCTCGCGCGTCCGCCGATCGCGGTGCCGACGCCGCTGCACGCGATCCGAATCACCGCGGCGGGCGCGGTGTACGCGGGGCCCGAGGCGACGACGCTCGGACCGGATGCGGACGGACCCAGCTCGGTGAGACTCGCTCTCGCGCGCACCGAGCGCGGTCGCGCCGCTTCGCCCGCGGACGAAGAAGCGACGCGCGCCGCCCACGAGAAGACGCAGCCGTCGCAGCGACGGCGACGAGGTGGCGTGCTCGGCGCGGTGGCGGTGATTGGGCTCGCGGTCGCGGCGTTCTTCGGGCGCGAGCGCGTGCTCGCACCGTTCGCGTCGCCGCCGGCGGTCGCGGCGCCCACCACGAACGCTTCGGTGCAGACGCCGAGCACGAGCGCTCCCGCTCCGAGCGACAGCGCCATCGCAACCGCTACCGCAAGCGCGGCGCCGTCCGCGTCGGCGTCGGCACCCACACCCACGGCGTCGGCGTCGTCATCGGCGGCGTCTGCGCACGCGCCGCCGCGCGCATCCGGTCGTCCGGGCGGCGCGGGCACGGGCACTCAGAAACCATCGCCGTCGACGGGGCGTCCGGCGATTCTCCGTTCGCGCGATTGATGAGAACCGCAGCCCGCGTCGTTCGCATCGCCTGCGCGCTCGCGTGCGCCGGCAGCGCGACCGTGATCGCGCCGTCCGCTCGCGCGGATGAGAACGAGACGCGCATCGCGCACGCGTACCGACGGTTTCACGACGGCGAACAGCTCTTCGAAGCGAAGAAGATCACCGAAGCGTGCGCCGCGTTCGAAGAGAGCCAGCGCCTCGATCCGACGTTGGGGACGCTCCTCAACATGGCGTACTGCCACGAGACGCTCGGAAAAAGCGCGACCGCGTGGTCCGAGTACAACGCGGCGGCGGCGTGGGCCGCGCTTCAGTCGCGTCCGGATCGCGAGAAGTTCGCGCTCGATCGCGCCGCCGAGCTCGCGCGGCGACTGTCGCGCGTTCAACTCGAGCTGCCGCTCGACGTCGATGGGCTCGCGGTGGACGTCGACGGCGAGCCGCGCCCGCTCGCGCGCGCGACGTCGAGTCTGTTCCTCGATCCGGGCGAGCACTTGCTCCGGGTGTCGGCGCCGGGCAAATCGCCTTACTCCACGAAGGTGATCGTTCCGCCGGGACCAGCGTCGCTCACGGTGACGGTGCCTGCGCTCGACAACGCGGTCACGACCGTCACGGCATCGCCCGGACTCGCGCCGCGCGACGCGCCCGCGGACGGCACCCGCACCGCGGGGATCATCGTCGTCGGGCTCGGCGTGATCGGGCTCGGCTTCGGCACGTATTTCGGCGTCCGAACGCTCGACAAGAAATCGACCGGGCGCGAGCACTGCGTCGGGACGCAGTGCGACGAGGTCGGCGTCGCTGCGCTCGACGACGCTCACACGTCGGCAACGGTGTCGACGATCGCATTCGGCGTCGGCGTCGCGGGAGTGGGCGCGGGGCTGTGGTTGCTGCTGCGCCCGACCGCGCCGGCGGCACCGGCCACGGGGCGTGCGCGCGTAAGGCCGATGATCGGCGCGGGCAGCCTCGGCGTCGAGGGGGCGTGGTGAGCGCGCGCTCGCTCGCATGCGTCGCGGCGGTGCTCGGTGCCGCCGGGTGCGGCGTGATCGCCGGGCTTCCGTCGGACTACGAGCTCGGCGATGCGTCGTCGGGCGCGGACGCGGCGCTCGGCGGCGACGCGATGTCGACGTTCGACGCACCGAGCACGACGGACGCGGGGACGGACGCGAACGTGGACGCCGTCGGGCCCGACGCCGCGGTCGACGCTTCCGACAGCGCGATCGACGCCGCCGAAGCGGGCCTGGTCGTACCGCCGTCGGATCCCGCGAACGTCGCGTGCGGATCCGCGAAGTGCAACGTCGCCACGCGGGTGTGCTGCGAAGAGACCGCGATGGCGTCGTGCGTGTTCAAAGCGAACCCCAACTGCAACGGGGCGGTCGCCGAGTGCGACGAATCCGCGAGCTGCGGATCGAACGAGAAATGCTGCGTGACGAACGTTCACTCGTACGGCCTCGAGACGAGGTGCAACGGCTCGTGCGGCGGACGCGCGTGGCAGTCGTGCCGAACGAACGCCGAATGTCCGAACGGGCAGACCTGCGTCGCGTGGACGTGCGCGGGGCGCACAGTCGCGACATGCAACGCGTTCGGCAGCGACGGCGGATGCAACTGAAAGCCGAGCCGGAAACCCGTCGCTACTTGTTGACGCTTGCTTCCGCGTTCGTGGCCACGATGGCCCGAACGACCCCTTCGAGATCAATCGCCGAGCAGGGCTTCACGAGGAACGCGGTACAGCCCGCGCGGGTCGCTTCGTCGTGAAGCGCGAGCGGAGCACCTGACAGCACCACGACGGGAATCGACTGCGTGCGATCGTCGCCCTTCAGTCTTCGCAGCGCTTCGATCCCGCCCATCCCCGGCATTTCCAGATCCATCAAGATGAGGTCGGGCGCTCGCTCGAACGCCATCTCGATTCCGGCTCCGCCGTCCGGCGCCATCAGTACGGCGAACCCGCACGTCTCGAGAAAGCGAGCGCACATCTCGCGCCCGTCCGTGTCGTCGTCGACGATGAGGATCACCGTCGGGCGATTCATGCGCGGCATGAATCCGGAGCTCTTGCGCGCGGGCGGCGTGGCGATCGCGGCAGCGAGCGTGAGCGGACGGGCGGAGCGGATCACGGAAGCGCGATCTTGCGCACGCGATGGTAGGGAATGTTGCCGTCGCCCGAGGTGCCATCGGCGACGTACAAGGTCTTGCCGTCGGGAGTCACTGCGATCCCTTCTTGCCCGTAGAACTGCGCCGCCTCGCCCGTCCCGTCGTGGAAGCCCGCGACGCCGTTGCCGGCGACGGTCTCGACCTCGCCTGCCAGGTTGACGCGCCGGATGCGTTGATTCGCGCGGTCGCTGAAGTAGACGTTGCCTGCCGCGTCCGCCGCGATGCCGCGTGGCGCCGAGAGCTTCGCCGACAGGCGCGGACCGTCCACCATTCCCGGCGTACCGTCGCCGGCGAGCGTCGTGACGGTGCCGTCCGGCGCGATCGTACGAAGGCGGTTGTTCACTTCGTCGGAGACGACGATCGATCCATCGGCGAGGATGGCGGCGCCGTAGGGGCTGTCGAAGCGGGCGACGCTCCCTGCCCCGTCGACGAATCCGGCTTTGCCGGTCGCTCCCGCGAGCAACGTCATCTGACCGTTGGTCGGATTCAAGACGCTGACGGTGTGGGCGAACTTGTCGACGACCGCGATCATGTCGTTGGGGAGCGCGCCGAGTCCGCGCGGACGACCGAGCCCCTGGACGAGCGGCATCGCAGCGCCATCGGGCATGACCTTCCAGAGAGTCCCGGACGCATCCGACTTCTCGCCGTTGATGTCGTTGTCGGTCTGCACGACGAACGTCCCGTCCATCGCGATGGCCATCGCGTACGGCCTCACGAAATTCGCTTGCGACGTCACCGTGGTCACGTCGCCGCTCGGCGTGATGCTCCGGATCCGACTCCCGTCGTACTCGGTCACGCGAAGGTTGCCCTGCGCGTCGAGCGTGATGCATGTCGGATTCGAGAACTCCGCAACGGCGCCGTTTCCGTCCTTGTTTCCGGCGACGCCGGATCCCGCGAAGGTCGCGACGTCGACGCCGGCGAGTTGATGAACGACGGCCGGCGCAGGCGGTCCGCCGTCAGCTCCTGTCCCAGCGTCTCCCGTGGCGACTCCGCCGCTGTCACCTGTGACGACAGCGCCGCCGTCATCCGTGGTGACCTTCGACACGTTCATGGATCCACACCCCATCGCCAGCGGAGCTGCCAACGCGAGGCACCCGAGGGCGATCTGGTTGGACAGCGTGCGGCTCCGCGCCATCGAGACAAGTGCGGAAATTCGGGACGTAGTCATCATGAACCTCGTCGTCGCTTCTTGGTTTGGTGTTGCGTCTTGGTCTGTGTTGCGCGTTGGAGAGTTGCGTCGTGCGTCGTAAATCGAGTCAAGTTGTTGCGGGGGCGAGGCCGAGCCCCACCATCGCGACCATGGCGGCACGCCGCCAAAGGCCGACCGGCGGACGCGCGGGGCGCGGGGCCGGGCGATGCGCGGGGCTCGGAGCCCACGCGCGGATGATGGGCGGCGCGACGAGCTCTGTGCCGGAGATCGCGCGGTACGCGGCGCGCACCGCCTGCTGCATCTCGCGCGCGCTGCTCCACCGATTCGAAAGCTTTCGTTCGAGGGCCCGATCGACCACGTCGACGACCGCGAGCGGCGCCCCCGGAAGCGCGAACGCGAGTGAACGCGCGGGCGTCGAGATCGCCGACGCGAGCATCTCTTGGAACGTGTCGCCCTCGTGGACGAGCTCGCCCGAGAGCAACGTGAACATCGTCGCGCCGACCGACCAGAGATCGCTCCGCGGACCGACGAGGTCCCAGCGCGCGCGCGCCTGCTCCGGCGCCATGAACGCGGGCGTCCCCATCGCACGCCCGCTCACCGTCATCGACACGAGCGACTGCGCGGGATCGGAGAGGTGCGCGATGCCGAAGTCGAGGATCTTCACTCGACCGTCGGTGGTAAGGAAGACGTTTCCCGGCTTGATGTCGCGATGAATGATGTCTTTGTCGTGCGCCGCGGTGAGCGCGCCGAGCATTTGGTCGGTCAGTGTGAGGACGATGTCGACCGAGAGACGGTCGATGCCCGATCGCGTCGCGCGCTCGGCGAGCGTCTCGCCTTCGAGCAGCTCCATCACGAGAAAGGCGCTGCCGTCCTCGTTCCCTTCGTCGTCGATGACCCTGACGACGCCGGGGTGGCCGACGCTGTTTGCGATTCGTCCCTCGCGGAGAAAGCGCAGGCGCATCTCGGGATCGATTTGGCCGTGAAGGAGCTTCAGCGCGCCGCGCTTGCCGCTCGCGTGCGTCGCCGCATAGACCGCGGCCATCCCGCCGACGCCGAGCAACCTGTCGAGGTGCCAGCCGGCGCGGAGGGTGGTTCCCACGCGCGCCATCGAGTCTGCTCGTCGTTTCGGGATGGCGTTCTGCACGACACGAGGCTTTGCACCCGGCGTGCCTACACGTATCCAACGGCAAACGCGGCCTCACGCGGCGCGCGCGGTCGTTTCCGTCTTTGTGCGCGCTTGTGGCCGGATGTCTCGTCGTGGCGAGCATGTACGCGCACCGCAGAGCTGCCGTACGGTAGCCCCCGGCTCGTCAAATACCCGATCCGACCGACGATTCGTCGCGCGCGCGGCGATCGCGACGACGCGCTCAGACGCCCTGCGCGTCGGGCGACCAGACGTACTTGTGCATCTGCAGCTGCACGCGCACGGGCAGCGCGTCCTCGAGGACCCACGCGACCAAGTCGCGTGCGGCGAGCTTTCCGAACACCGTGCTCGCGAGGAGGCTCGGCGTGCGCGACGCGAGATCGCGCGAGCGGATGACCTCCTTCATCCATTCGTAGTCGGCGCGATCGGCGAGGACGAACTTGATCTCGTCGCTCTTGCCGATGTGATCGAGGTTCGACCAGCGGTTGCGCGCCGACTCGCCGGAGCCGGGCGCCTTGAGGTCCATGATCTTGTGCACGCGCGGATCGACGCCGGAGACGTCGGCCTCGCCGCTCGTCTCGATGAGCACGGTGCGCCCGGCGTCGCAGAGATCGCGCATCAGCGGGAGCACGCCCGGCTGAAGGAGCGGCTCGCCGCCCGTGAGCTCGACGAGCTGCGTGCCGGTCGCGAGCGCCCGCGCGAGCACGTCGGCGCGGCTCATGCGCGTGCCTCCGTAGAATGCTTGCGGCGTATCGCACCAGACGCAGCGGAGGTTGCATCCCGTCGTGCGCACGAAGGTGCAGGCCAGCCCGGCGAACGTCGATTCGCCCTGGATGCTCGCGTAGATCTCGTGGATGACGAGCGTGTCGTCGATGCTCATCGCGCCGAGTAGCTACCACGTCACTCGCCGATCGGCACGAGGTCGGGGACCGGGACCTCGTGCGTGTCGTCCGACGAAGACGCCGACGGCGACGCCGACGGAATCGGGACGATCATCTTCTCGCGCGGGTGCGTGACGTAGCGGACGATCGCCCATCCGCACGCGACGACCGCGACGACGGCGAGGAGGAACGTGCGCACGATCGCGCCCGGCGGCATGCGCGGGAGGTTGCGAGCTTGAGAACGTGAAGAGGGCTTCTTGGGAGCGGGGCGCACTTTGCTGGCGGAGGATGGTGGGGCCGGGCTAGCGTTGTCGTCCACTGTGACCCGCACACGGCAGCTCGTCTTGCTCGGACTGACGCCCGCCGCGCTGGCCGGCTGGCTCGCGGCGTGCGGTCGCGACGCGCCGCCGCCGATCGCGCGCCCGGTCCTGCAGACGCGCCCGCTTCCGCCGCCCGACGCTGCGGCGCCGGCACCGAAGCTCCCCGATTGGATTTATTGGGAGCCCGTCGAGGCGCCGGTCGCCGGTGGAGCGCGCGCGCCGGACTTGCCGCTCCCGGACGCGCAGATCACGAGGCTCGGCGGCGCGGAGACGCGCTGGAATGCGGCGCCCGTCGCGGTCCGCGATCTCGTGAAGAAGGGGGGCTTCGGCGTGGTCGCGGGCGGAACGAGCTCGCGCGTCGGCGCGCTCTACGCGCAGCTTCGCGACGACAAGGTGCCATTCGTCGTCACGCTCGACGCGCTCTTCTTCCTCACGCACCTCGCGATCGAGCGCGCGCTGGCCGAGGTCGAATCGAACGTCGTCTTGCCGGCGCTCGAGGTCGTCATCAAGCGCCTCGACACGCGACTCCTCGCCGAGTCGAAGGACGCACGGGCCGATCTCGCGCCCGCGTACACCGTCGCGCGCGGAGTCGTCGCGGTCGCAGCGGCGCTCGCGCACAAAGAGTACGTCCCCGCGGCCGACATCGCCGACGTCGTCGCCAAAGAGAAGGAGCGCGTCCTCTCGCACGCCGGACCCGGCGACAGCCCGCTGCTCGGCGTGACCGTCGACTATTCGGCGATGGCGCTCCGCGGGATCGCGGAGAAAGACGAGACGCGCGGCGCGTGGTTTCGTGCGATGGCGTGGCTCGCGCACGCGCCGTTCATGCTCGTCGGACGAGGCGAGGACGGCGCCGTCGGAAAAATCAGCGTGACCCTCGCGCGAACGCACGCGCGCGCGGCGCTCATGATCAGTCGCTTGCTCGATCGCGAGGTCGACGCCGAGGCCGCGAAGGCTTGGGAGCGCATCGAGCGCCTTGGCAGATTCATCGCCGGTCCCGCCGACGATGTGACCCCGTTCGATGTCTCGCGTGCGGCGGTGCCCGCGGGCGTCGACATGAAGGACGCGCGGTGGATCGCCAACGTCGTGCAAGTCGACAAGCTGCGCCACGCGCTGACGCGCAATCACGTCACGCGTCTCTTCGACGGGCCGGGCGGCGTGCGCATGCCCGCGAGCGACGCGGGCGCAGGCGGCGCGCGGTCCGTCGCGCGGATGGCGCCGAGCCTCCGCATCTTCGGCGCGCGCGCGGCTCCGGACGGCGAAGTGATGCAGGCGCTCGTTTTTCCGGCGATCGGTGCGATGACGCCGACCGAGCATCCGCCGCCGACGTCGCGCGACTCCGTGCGCGCGCTGCCGAGCGCGCTCGACGTGGCGGCGTGGCTCGGGGCGAGCGAGGCGCGCGCCGCGCTCCACGACGCGGGCGACGACGGTTACGACGGCTACGACGCTTCGCTCGATCGCCTCGTTCGGCGGCGCGCCACCGAAGACACGCTCGCGCGTCACGGATCGCTCTACACGTCGTCGCTTTCCGCGATCGCGACGTACGTCACGCCGTCGGCGGCCGATCCGGGACAACCCGGGGCCGGGACGCAAGCGTGGCGTCAACGCAAGATGGACGCGGCGCTCAGCGCGTGGACGTTCGTCCGCCACGACGCGATCACGTTCACGCGCCTTCCGCTCGCCGCGAGCGGGACGGCGGATCCACCGCGCACCGCGACGGCGTCGATCCCCGCGTTCGTCGAGCCGCACCCCGAGGCGATCGCGACGCTCGTCGGCACCGTGCGTCAGGCGCTGCGTGGGCTCACCGCGATGGAAGCGCTCGCGTCGGATTCGCCCGCGCGCGCGATGCTGAAGGAGGTCGATGATCTTCTCACGCTCTCGCTCGGCATCGCGCTCCGCCAATCGAACGACGAGCCGCTCGCGCCTCAAGAAGCCGCGGCGCTCGCGTCGTTCCCCGCGCGCATGGTCGATCTCGAATCGCGGATCGCGCTGACCGGGAGCGCCGACACACCGGTCGTCGCCGACGTGCACGCGGACCTCGGACCGGCGCGCGTGCTCGAAGAGGCGACGGGGTATGTCGACGAGATCTACATGGTCGTCGCCGAGCCACGCACGCGACGCCTCGTGCTCGCGGTCGGCGCGTCGATCCCGCACTACGAGCTCGTGCAGCCAGCGGCGCTGCGCCTCAGCGACATCGGTTGGCGCGCGCGGCTCCAAGTAGCGGGGGGCGCACCGGCTCGCGGGGCGTGGACCAAATCGTTCGTCGTCGAAAAAACGCGATAGCCGGAAACTG
Organism: Polyangiales bacterium; assembly: GCA_038209335.1. Lineage (GTDB taxonomy): Bacteria > Myxococcota_A > Polyangia > Polyangiales > Polyangiaceae > JBBQXV01. The sequence continues at coordinate 17,188 of JBBQXV010000121.1, forward strand.
GTCCGCCGGCGCGCGCTCGCCGTACCTTCGCCGCGATGCGTACCGTCCTATCGTCCGCCGGGCTCGCCCTCTTCCTCGTCGCGTGCGGCGCCGCACCAAGCGCCACCGCGAAGCTGCAAGAGTCGGCGCAAGAGATGAACGTCAACACGCGCTTCGGGCGCATGGAGATGGCCGTCGAGAAGGTCGCGATCAAAGAGCGCGAAGAGTGGGCGCGCCGTCACAAGGCGTGGGGCGGCAAGATCCGCATCGCCGACACCGAGATGGCCGGAACGCGCCTCGTGTCGGAGACCGAAGCCGAGGTCAACGTGAAGGTCGCGTGGTACCGCCCCGACGAGCAGGAGCTGCGCGTCACGACGATCAAACAGAAGTGGAAGGACGTCAACGGCGAGTGGAAGCTCGTCGGCGAGGTGCGCATGGATGGCGATCCCGGGCTGATCGGCGACGCGCCGACGCTGCCTGCCGACGGAAGCGGCGCGGGCGCGCCTGCGGGAGCACCTGCGAAGCGCAAGGTGTTCCCGACCATCCGCATCGGTGGCAATGACGGCGACGGCGAGCCTCAGGACTGATCGCGCGGCTCGCGCGAAGCTACTCGGTTACTCCGACGCGGCGGGAGCGGCCTTCTTCTTCGGCGTCCGCTTCGCGGCGGTCGTCGTCGGCTTCTTCACGGTCCGCAGCTTCGCGGCGCGCGCCTTCTTCTTCACCTGCGCCTTGCGGCGCTTCATCTTCTGCGAGTTGCGGCGATCGAACTTTCCCATGCGCGGGAACTAGCCCCTCGCACGCGCAGCCGTCAACTGGAACGACGTTTCAGCCCGTACCCTCGGCGACGGCGTTTTCACGGCCGCGCACTTCCAGGCGGTAACGGCTGTTGATCGTCTCGATGTAGAAGACCTCACGACCGGCGATGCGGAGCACACGTTTCACCGGCGTGGTGACGTACTCGTGCATGCCATCGGGAAACTCGATGACGACGACGGACCCCTTCCTCGGTGCCCGCACGAGCCTTCCGGCTACGGCGCGCGAGCCCTTCCCGAGCTTGCGAAGAACCACGTCCACACAGTCAATCTAGCACCGCGCCCGCTCGCGTCTACTGTCCGCGGCGCGCGTGACCACAATGGCTGCGGCGTTGTGAGCGCCACACGCACAACACCCCGCTGGTCACGCCGATTGCCACGAGGAATCACCTGGAATGTCGGCGCGTTCGCACCGCGTCAAGAAGCTGTAACCGTGACCATTCCACGCACGCGCGAACCGTTGTAGTCACGCCGGCGATGACGATCGAGCCCCACGGCGAGCACCTCGCGTTTCCGCGCATCGGATGCATCGAGGTCATCTGCGGCTCGATGTTCAGCGGCAAGACCGAGGAGCTGATTCGCCGAATCAAGCGCGCGCACTTCGCGCGCCAGCGCGTCGTGCTCTTCAAGCCGCGCGTCGACAACCGCTACGACGAGGTGAAGGTCGTCACGCACGAAGGGGTCAACGCGGACGCGGTGCCGGTCGAAGGGGCGAGCGAGCTGATGGAGCGCGTGCCTCTCGATGCCGCGGTCGTCGGGATCGACGAGGTGCAGTTCTTCGGCGACGAGATCGTCGACGCGACGGACAAGCTGGCCGATCGCGGCGTGCGGGTGATCGTCGCCGGGCTCGATCAGGATTACCTCGGCGCGCCGTTCGGGCCGATTCCGCGCTTGATGGCGATCGCGGAGTACGTGACCAAGCTGCATGCGGTCTGCACGCAATGCGGCGCGGCGGCGACGCGGTCGCAGCGCATCGTCGCGAGCGAGGGTCAGCTGTTCGTCGGCGGCGCGGCGGCGTACGAGGCGCGGTGTCGGCGGTGCTTCACGCGCGGGGTCGCGGGGTGAGCTCAGCTGACGCCGAGCGCGCGCTTCACGGCGGTGAGCTCATCGAGCGACGAACGCGTCGACGGGTGCGCGTCGCCGAGTCGCGCGCGACGAATGTCGTACGCGCGCGCGAGGAGCGGAAGCGCGGCCCGCGCCGCGTCGAGCGTCTGCTGGTGCTTGAAGCAGAGCGCGAGATCCATGCATCGCTCGGCCGTGAGCGGGTGCGCATCGCCAAGCACGCGCATCGTCAGATCGAGCGCGCCGGCGAAGAGCGGGTGCGCGTGCTGGAGCTGCCGCGTTACGAAGTAGAACGTCCCGAGGCTCGCCATGCTCTCGATCGTCTCGACGTTCGCGTCGCCGAACAATCCGCGGCGCAGATCGAGCGCTTGCCGCAAGAGCGACTCGGCGTGCGCGTACTGTCCGCCCTGTCCGTAGAGGACGCCGAGGTTGTGCACCGCGCGCGCGTGACCGCGCGTTCGTTCTTGTCCGAGGCGGCGGTAGATATCGATCGCTTCGCGCAGGAGCGGCTCCGCCATCGGCGCGCGACCGAGGCGCTGCTGCACGAGGCCGAGCGAATTCAGGCTCTCCGCGACGTCCGCGCTCCCCGGCGCGATCGCGCGACGCAGCGCGAGCGATTCTTGGAAAAGCGGCTCGGCCTGCGCCAGCTTTCCGACGTCGAAGTAGAGCGTCGCCAGCGACACCACGACGCGCGCGCGATCCGGATCGTTCGGCGCGTAGAGGCGGCTCGCGCCTTCGAGCGCGACCGAGAGCATCGGTTCGGCTTCGGCGTAGCGTCCCGCGAGGCGCACGAGCTCACCGAGGTTCGCGAGCGAAGCGTAGTAGAGACGGTCCCCGTCGCCGAGCTGCTCCCGCGCGAGCTTTTCGCAGCCGCGCGCGATCGCGATCGCTTCGTCGAGCTTGCCGGCTTCGTAGAGGGCGCGCGTCTCTTGCGTGCGCTTCGCGATCTCCGCGGGCGCGTCGGCGACCACGCCGAGGATCTCCCCGACGAGCTCCGCTTCGAGGACCTCCGCCATGTCGACGATCGACGCGCCGCCCGCCACGCCGAGACTCGGCAACGCGGCGACGAGCTCGGGCGGAACGATGCGGAGGGCCCAGTGCTCCATTGCTGCGGCGACCTCGACGCCGTCGTGCTTCGTCCCCGCGGGCGACGGCGGCGCGCCTTTCAAGAACGGAAGGATCTCTGTCATCGGAATCGTGCGCGGTCCGGTACCGACCATCGCGATCACGACGTCGACGTTGGGCAGCACGACCGACTGGCCGCTCCAGATGATTCCCGTCGACGCGCCGAGGCGCCCGTTCGGACGCGCGAGCACCGAGACCTTCGGCACGAAGACGTTCTCCCCGAAGCCCGACTGCATCGACGCGCGTCGCACATTCCAGCGCCAGAGCGCGTCGATCGTGGAGCGCGGGAGCGTGCGAAGCGACGCTTGCGCGCGCGACGGGAGCGCCGCGCGGTACGCCTCGCGCTTCCCGTGATCGTACGCGCGGTAAAATTGCGCAGACACGTACGGGCCGTCGCCCATCCCCTGCGGGTGCGTGTCGATCGCTCGTACCTTGTAGCGATCGACGAGCCCATCGATCTCACGATCCGCCGCGAGCCCGAACGCGATGTTGCGGAAGTACGGGACCTCGAGCGTGAGCGGAAGCCGATCGGGCGGCGCATCGTGAAGGAAGAAGGCGACGGGCACACGCGTGTCCGCGTCGGGGCGCTCGGCGCGCGCTCCTTCGATCTTGAAGCCACGTCCTTCGAGATGCTTGCGGAGCGTGGCGAGCGACGGCGCGGGTCCGTCGACGGGTCCGCGAAGCCCGAGTCGGTAGGCAACGCCCGTGTCCGCGGGGAGCGGCGGCAGCGGCGGCTCGGGCGGTGGCGCGACCTTCGGCGCCTTCTTCACCTGCGCCGGCATCACGGTGCGCGAATCGATCTTGCCGCGGCAATTCGGACAGCCGTCGCGGCGGAGCCAACGGAACGTGGTCTTCGCGCACGCACGACAAGTGAACGCCAACGACTTCGGGTCGCCGCGCACCGTCGCGGGCTCGCCGCACGCCTCGCAGTAGACGTAGCAGTCGGTGTTGCCCGGCATGACGGGAGTTGGATGCACGGCGTACGTGAAGTCGCAGCCGTCGCAGAAAAACTCGACCATCAACTGCATCGACATTCGGCCGAGCGTACCAGCGCGAATCTGATTTAGTAGACGCGTGGCCGCGCAGACGGGAAAGCTGATTCTCTTTCGCGGCGGAGGATCCGCGGTCACGCTGGCGACGATCGCCGCAGCCGTCACGTGCGGGGGACTCGACGTGCGCATCGAAGGCGACGAGTGCGTCGTGCGCGATCTCGGGAAGCCGGCGACCCAGCCAGTCCGACTGCGCATCGGCGGAGGCGACGGCGTTCGAGCGATCGCGCGCAAGGTCGCCGACGGCGTCGGGCGAGGCCGTCTCGATCGCGCTCTCCTCGCCGACTGCGACGCATGCGTCGCAATCGCATGGGACTTCGCCGACACCGGCGATCTCGTCAACACGATGATGGACGTCGACGAGCGCCTCGAGCAGCGCACCGGCGGCGTCCTCTACTACACGAACAGCGAGACACTCTCGCCCAGGACGATGCGCGCATCGCCGCGCGACGCGCTCCGCGCCGAGGTGCGCCGCGTCCTCGCCGAGCGTCGCGACGTCACCGCGGTCGACGACGTCCCGAACGAGAACGCGCTCGCGGTCACGATCGCCGGCAAGCGTCCGACGCTCTTCCTCGACAACCTGCTCCGCGATCTCGCCGACCTCGTCGGCGATGCGCGCGAAGCGAAGTTGCGAAGCCACGTCGACGCCGCGCTCGCAACGGAAGAATCGTACGCGACGTGGGCCGAGGCCGCGCGTCACGTCGTCCCGGCGATCCGCGACGCCGCGTACTTCACCCTCGCGCCCGACGCGAGCCGCTTCTGCCAGCGGTTCTTCGTGCCGTACGTGATGTCGGTCATCGCCGTCGACTACGCGCGCTGGATGTCGTTCGCGACGCCGGACGATCTCGCGCGATGGGGCGTCAGCGAAGACGTCGTCTACGCGACCGCGCTCGCGAACCTCGCGCCGCACGCCGAGCGCGGCGTCGTTCGCCAATCCGACGACACGTGGCGCGTCGAGTCGGGCGACGACTACGAGAGCTCGCGCCTCCTCTTGCCGGGTTGGCTCGCGTCGTTCGCGTCGCGCGTCGCCGGTCGCCCCGTCGCGGCGGTGCCTTCACGCGGGCGGCTCTACGTCACCGGCGAAGGATCGCTCGGCGCGGTCCCGACGCTCGCCGCGTTCGTGGCCAGGATCTACGAAGCCGACTCGCGCGCCATCTCGCCCGCGCTCTACACCGTCGACGCGCGCGGCGTCGTCGTGCCGTATCGACCTGCGAGCGATCCCGGCGACGTCGTCGCGCGCGGGCATCGACGCCTCGCAGAACGCGCGCGGTGAGCGCCCTCGGAGCTCGTCCTCCGCGGACGGAATTCAAAACCTTCCTCGCGAACCGCGTCGCCCGTTCGGGCCACGTGCGCGCGCCTCGGTGAATGGTACCAACCGTCATGCGCTCTTTCTTTTTGGCTCCTCGCCTTCACGCGCTTCTTCTTTGCGGATGTGCAGCGGCGACGACGATTGCGATCGCGGCGTGCTCGAGCGGTCAGGTCACCGCAGCTTCCGACGCAGGCAGCGACGCATCGCTCGCCGGCGACGCGGCTCTTCGCGACGATGCGAGCCTCTCCGAAGCGGGCGACGGCAGCTCCATCGACGGAGGATCCGTCGACGGAGGCTCCATCGACGGCAACACCGTCGACGTGCACGACGCCGGTTCGACGTGCCCCTTCGGCGACGCGATGCCGGACGTCGCGCGCGGACCGACGTGCACCGGAACCGCGAAAGCGCAGCGCTGGGCCGCGATGATCCAACAGCCGATCACCCTCCGGAACCACGCGGCGGGTCTCGATCTGCGCGGCGCGGCCGACGCAGGGCTCTCGCTCGCGCAAGCCGAGCAGGTCAACTGCGAGAGCAGCGACTTGGGCGATCTCTTCGGAGACTGCACGCGCGTCGCGGGCTGGGGCGACAACGCCGAAGTCTGGCTGGACTACGCGCCGACCACGGGCACCGGTCGCTTCATGGTGCTCTACCAAGGCTACCTGGGCGCGCTCGACTTCCACAGCCCCGACGCGGTGGCCTCGTACTCGATTGGTCTCGGGCGAGCGATCTACAAGAACGGTACGGTGTTCGTGTTCGAGACCGGATGGTCGGGCGCCGCCTTCGACGCGGAGGTCGACGAGGTCTATCGCGGGCTCACAGCGACGTTCGCGCCGGAGATCGCGCTCGATCCGGCCGGGACGACGTGCATCACGACGCACAAGTGTGTCGTCGGGAATTTCGGCGACGTCGGCTACATCCTCTACAAGGCGCTCGGGTTCGCGCTGTGGGTGCCGAACATCCACGCGCCAAATCCCACCGCGAGCACTCCGTACCGGTTCGACGTCGATCTGCGGTGAGATCCGCGCGCGCTCACTCCTCCGGCGGATTCTCATCCTCGACGCGAAACCGCGCGACCCATCCGACGCTCCCGGCGTAGTCCGCGATCGGGCTCTCGTCGATCGCGAACACGCGCTTGAGATCCGCGCGCAGCGTCGACACGAGGCGCGTGACGACGTCGACGCTCCCCATCCCCTTCCCTTTGAAGACGCCATTGTTCTCGCAGAAGCCGATGAAGAGCGTCCACGCGCGCTTCGGCTTTCGGTTGCGATCGCTCGCCATTCCGAAGTCGTGGTACGTGCGCCGCGCGGCGGCGTCGGCGGTGCGGACGCGGACGGTGTGGTTGTCGATCATCGCGAACGCGACGTCGTCCCACGAGGCAATGGCCGGCATCGTGGTCGTCGCCGACGCCTTCGCGGCGCGGCCCGCGACGAGGCGCAGATGCGGCGCGCGTGCGACGCCGCGCAGGGCGAGGACGCCGCGTTCGACGGCGAGCGCATCGCTGAGCGCGACGACGTCACCACGCGCGAGGATCGCAGGGGACACGCGGCGCGCGGTGGGAACGAGGACACGCGTCGCGGCGCCCGCACGATCGCGCGCGGCGAGGAACGCGGCGAGCGCGGTCTCGTCGGGACGGCGTACGAAGAAGAGCTCGCACGCGGCGTCGCCACCCATCCGACCGAGGCGTTGCGGATCGCCGGGACGCACGCGCGCATCGGTCCGCACGGCGCGCACGACTTCGATTCCCGACACGGTCGCGAGGATGTGCACGAGCGCGTCGACGTCGATCGCTCGCTGCGCGATCTCTTCGTGCGTGACGTCGCGCGCCGCGCAACCCGGCGGCTCGCGCGTGCACACAGCGACGCGTGGGAGCTTTGCGCGCGGCGCGTTCGCGCGGACCTCACGTGCGCAATCGCCGTGCTCTTCGCACGGGAGCGTCTTTGCCGGTGGCGCGTCGCGAAGGACGCCGCTCGCCCCAAGCACGTCGCGTTCGGCGCGCGTGAGCGACGCGTCGACGTCACGCGCGAGCACGGTCGTCGCGCCGAAGTCCTCGACCCATTCGAGCAGCGTGGCGAGCATCAGCCGGTCGCGCGGAGCGCCTCGGATACGCTGAGAACGCGACGCGCGACGAGCCACGCGCGAACCGCGCGATCGAGCTCCACGTCGTCGCGATCGAAATGAAGCGCAACGCCCGGTCCGAGGTCGACGCGCGCGAACCGATCGCGTCCGGCGAGCTTCACCTCGACGCGCGCGCTCCGGAGCCTTCCTATCGCGATCGCCGCCAGCGCTTGCTCCCTCCATCCGCACGCGCGCACGTCGACGCCCTCGCCGTCGTACGTCACCCGCCCGCCGCCCGGCGCGCGCACCGTGAACGCTCGCAGCTCCATCTCGATCGGCCCGCCCTCCACGTCGGCCGTCAACGCGATGTCCGGAGTCGCGAGCGGTGTGAGATCGAGCGCGCTATCGCTTCGAAAGTGATCTTGCGCGCCGAAGAACGCCTCGCCGAACGCGCGTCGAACCGCTTCCTTGATC
>JBBQXV010000122.1:0-24995 GCA_038209335.1 Polyangiales bacterium
CCGACGCTAGGATCTCGACGAGGGCAGTCGCGTCGCGCGCGAGGGGAATCGGGAAGATCTCGTCGCGGACGCGGGATCGATACCAATCCGCGCGCGCGAGGGACGCGTCGATCCAGATGACGTCGCGGCGAACGCCGAGGACGCGCTGGACGTACGCGAAGCCGAACGTGCGGTGATCGCCGGTGCCGACGAGGACGGCGTGCGGCGGCAGCGATTGAAGCGTGTCGACGAGGTACGTCTCGACGATCGGCCGCCCGTCTTCGACGACGCGCGGACGAGCGACGACGACGCCCGCAAGCGTGATCGCGGCTGCGACGACGGCGATCGCCACCGGACGCGCGCGCGCGATGCGACCGAGCGCGACGTCGAAGCTCCACGCAAGCGGCACGCACGCGAGCAAGAGCGGCAAGAGATAGAAGCGCTCGACGATCCGACCGGATACGCCGAGCACGCTGAACGGCACGTTGCCGATCCCTCGGCTCAAGAGAAACAGAAACACCGGGCCGGCAAGCGTGAAGCTCGCGACGAGCGCGATCGCGTCCCACGGCATGCGTCGATCGCGCCGCGCCTTCACGATCGCCACGACGACGCCGGCGAGCGCGATCGGCAAGAGGAGCCACACGAGATCGCGCGTGAGGTGCTCCGCGAACGCGCCGAGGTGCGCAGGAAACGAGACCGCGCCGCGCCCGTCGGTCGCCGCGAGCTCCCAATATTCGGTGCGTCGCGCGTGGCGCACGAGATCGCCGATCCGCATCGGATCGCCCCACACCCAGCCGCTCGCCGGATCGTGCGATCGCCACAGCGTGTACGCGTACGGCGCGAGCCCCGCCGCGAACGCGAGCAACGCATACGCCGACGCGCGCGCGCGATCCTTGGTTTCACGAAACCCACGCACCACACCCACGAGCCCGATCGGCCCCATCGCAAGAATCGTCGTGTGATGGCTCAGCCCGAGCCCCGCGAGGAGCCCGAGCAACACGACGCGCGGCCACCCCGTCAGGCGCGCGTGCGGCCCCGCCGCGTCCGCGATCGCCGCCGCGATCAGCGCGTTCAACGCGAACACCTCCGCGTGCGTCGCGAGCCCCCACGCGCTCCCGGACATCGCGTACGCCAACGCCGCCAGCGCCGACCCTTGCGCCGACGCACCCCAACTCCTGCACGCGCGCGCGAGCATCGCCACCGCGCCGACCTGAATCGCCGCCGTGACGAGCGCCGCGCCGTGCGCCGCCGATCGCGCCGGAATCCACGAGAACGCCCGCAAGATCAGCGTAAAGAGCGGATACCCCGGCGGATGCGCGACGCCGCCCTGCGCGAAGAGCGTCGCGAATTCTCCGACGTCCCCGCCTTGCACATACGGCGACGCGAGCGGCGCGTACGCGAGCGCCGCGATCGCGCATGCCCCCGCGACCCACATCGCATCGCGTCGATGACCCTTTACAGCGCCCACGTCACCGCCCGATAAGAGAAGCGGCGTTGATTCAGTTCAAGGGAATTCACAAAGCGTTCGGCCCCAAGCCGGTCCTCGAGGACGTCAGCTTCGACGTCCCGGCCGGCCAGGTCTTCTTCATCATCGGCGCTTCGGGCGTCGGCAAGAGCGTGCTCATCAAACACCTCGTCGGGCTTCTTTATCCCGACAAGGGCGAGATCTGGCTCGACGGCGAAGAGGTCTCGCAAAAGGGCGAGCTCGCGATGTACCCGGTGCGGAAAAAGTGCGCGATGGTCTTTCAGCACTCGACGCTCTTCGACTCGATGTCGTGCGTCGAGAACGTCGCGCTTCCGCTCCGCAAGCACAAGGGGCTCTCGATGAAGGACGCGCTCGTCGAAGCGCGCCGCCGCCTGCAGATCGTGCACATGCACGAGTTCGCGGATCGCTACCCGTCCGAGCTCGGCGACGGCATGCGCAAGCGCGTCGCGATCGCCCGCGCGCTCACGCTCGATCCGCAATACGTCCTCTTCGACGAGCCGACCACGTCGCTCGATCCGGTGAGCGCGCGCCGCGTCGACAAGCTGATTCGCGAGCTGTCCGACACGCTCGGCGTGACGTCGATCGTCGTGAGCCACGATCTCGTGAGCATCTTCACGATCGCGGATCAAATCGTCATGCTCTACAAAGGCAAGGTCCGGCTTCAAGGGACGCAGGCGGAGTTCAAAAGCTCCGGCGACGGCATCGTCCAGCAGTTCATCAACGGACACGCGACGGGCCCGATGGAAATGTGAGAGAGTGACGCGGCGGGGAAAGTAGAACGAGTTCTAGTAGAGGAGCAGCATGGCAGCCGAGCGGTCGATCGAAGTCAAAGTCGGGGTGCTCATCCTCATCTCGCTCGTGATCCTCGGCGGGTTCATCCTCGTGATGGGCGGGCTCAGCTTCGAGAAGACCTACCCGGTGTACGTCGACTTCGACAACCCGGGCGGGCTCCAGTCCGGCGCCGCCGTGAAGATGGCCGGCATCAAGGTCGGCAGCGTCAAAGAGATGAAGTTCCAAGGCGGACGCATCGACGAGAAGACGGGGCGGCGCACGCTCGTGCGCGTGCAAGCGAACGTCGAATTGAAATACAAAGACGCGATCCACGACGACGCGGATTTCTACGTGACGACACAAGGCGTGCTCGGCGAGCAGTTCATGGCGATCGAGCCGGGGAGCCCGACCAAGCCGATCCTGCAAGAGGGATCGGTCGTGAAGGGGATCGATCCGCCGCGCCTCGATCTGTTCCTCGCGAAGGCGTACGAGCTGCTCGACGTCACGGTGAACGGCATCAAGAACAACCGCGAGCTGCTCGGCGACATCGCGACGAACACCGCGGGCTTGCTCAAGGGGCTCAACGTCATCGTCACGGGCAACCGCGAGCGGATCGATCGGATGATCGCGAACTTCGAGGCGCTGAGCGAAGAGGCGAAGATCCTCACCCACAACGCGCGCGTGAACTACGTCGACAACCCGAAGATCCTGCGGACGATCGACAACATCGATCGCCTCTCGACGCAGCTTCGCACCGACTCGGGGCCGCTGATGAAGGACGCGAGAGACGCGCTCGCGAACGTGAACCGCCTCACCGCGACGGTCGGGCCGGAGCAGCAAGAGCAAATCAGGAAGACGCTCAACGAGGTCACGCAGCTCGCGCAGCGCGCGAATCAGGCGGCGGCGGACGCGCAGGCGATCGTCGCGCACATCAAGGGCGGCAAAGGCACCGTCGGCGCGATCATCATGGACGAAGAGATCTACGACGACATGCAAGAGATGGTTCGTGATCTCAAGCACAACCCGTGGAAGTTTCTCTGGCGCGAGTAGGTCGGTCTCACTCTGCGTGAGCGCGCAAGAACAACGCGATGATCACGAGCGTCGCGAGCGCGATCGCGGCGCCCAGTAGCACCAGGTTCACGCGCGACGGCGGGCGCGGATCCACGTCAGTCGGTTGCGGCTTCGACGGGCACGCCGGTGTCGGCGGGGGGATTCCCGTCGGACGGTGTGGCGTCGCCGGGGCGGCCGTCGGTCATGCCGTCGAGCACGACGGCGTCGCGCGGGGCGGCCGCGTCTTCGATGTGGACGATCCCTGAAACGTCGTTCGTGCACGAGCTGCGACCGTCGGCCTGCGGGACGCACACGAGGCCGTCCGCGCAGTCGATGGCCTGGAAGCACTGGCCGCCGAGCCCGACCGGCTTCGCCTGGTTGCTGCACGCCGGCGTCAACGCGGCGAGCGCGGCGAGCGCGAAGGCGCCGACGCCCGCGACCGCAAGCCCAATCCGCATCGGAAGGAAGCGCGATTTCACGCCGGTGAACCTTAGCTCACGCGAGGGTCAGCAGCACATCGCCTTCGTTGACCGCTTGCCCCTCGACGCAGGCGATCTTCTCGACCTTTCCCGCGGCCTCCGCCTCGACCGGCATCTCCATCTTCATCGACTCGAGGATGACGCACACCTGCCCCTCGGCGACGTCGTCGCCGACCTTCACTTCGATCTTCCAGATGGTGCCGGTGATGTGTGCGCAGACGTTCGTGGCCATGGGGCGCAAGGTAGCCAAAGGCGGTGCCGGGCAAAAGTGTTTCACGCACCATGGCGGCGAAACTCGACGGACAGCGGAACGGGATGGGCAAGGGGGCAGCGGCGACGACGGAGACTTCGGTGCTCGCGTCGATCGACGATCTCCTTCGGGAGCATCAGCGGTCGGTCGCCGCGGAGGAGACGGAGGCGCGACGGCGCGCGGAACGGGCGGAGCGCGCGCGGATCGACGCGATGGATCGCGAACGGGCCGAGGTCGAGGCGCGACGGCAAGCCACGGAGGACGATGCGCGAAGGCGCGCGTTCGAAGAGCAGCGGCGCGAGGCCGAGCTGGCGGCGATGCACGAGGCGACGGTGCAAGGGGCGCGCGTCACGGCCGAGGGGCAGGCGCGGCTCGCCGAGCTCGCGGCGCGACAAGAGCACGAACGCCATCTGTCGGCGCTGGCGCGCGACGGCGGCAAGAAACGATGGAAGCTCGCGACGGCGCTGACGGCGTTGTTCCTGTGTGTCGCGGTCGGCGGCGGCGGCGTCGCGTTGAAGGTACAGCTCGACAAGCAGCGCGCGGCAGAGACGGAGCTCGCCCTCCTGCGCGACCAGATCGCACAGGCCGAACAGGAAAAGGCAAAGATCAAAGCTCAGCTACAAGACACGAAAGATCCTCAACGAATCGCCGAGCTCACGAAAGAGCTCGACGACAGGAACCAGACGATTGGCAAGCTGACGACGCAGCTCGGAAACAAAGGCGGAACCGGCCCGAAGCCAACCGTCACCGCGACCGGCACCACGCCGCCGACCGCTACCGCAAAGCCCCCGACCGTTTGCAAATGCTTGGACGGCGACCCCACCTGCTCTTGCATCAAAATTTAGGCAATGGAGCGTGTCGGGTGTGTCAAACTATGGAGGACGCGACGCCGAGTAGGGCGCGCATAGGAAGAGAATCCCCATGGCGGAACGACAAGAAACCTCAGTGATGGCGTCGATCCAGGACCTGCTCCGTGACCATCAGCACGCGGAGGAGCAGGAAAAAGTCCAGGCTCAGCGCAAGGCCGAGGACGAGGAGCGCGCCCGGGTCGATGCCGTGCGGCGCGACCAAGAAGACGCCGAGCGCCGCGTGCGCGCTGAAGAAGAGGCGCGCCAGGCCAAGCTCTACGAAGAGCAGCGCAAGGCGGCCGAGATCTCGGCGCTCCAAGAAGCGACGATCCAGCGCGCACGAATGGAAGCCGAAGCGCAGGCGCGCTTGGCCGAGATGTCCGCGCGGCAGGAGCACGAAAAGCACATCCACGCGCTCCAGCACGACAAGAGCAAGAAGACGTTGAAGTGGGTCGCGATCGGGACGGGCGTCGTCTTGTTCTTCGCGATCGTCATCGGCGGCTTCATGCTCAAGTCGTCGAGCGACAGGGCGGCCGCGGCCACGGCCGAGGTCAACCGCCTCCGCGACGAGAAGGTCCAGGCTGAGCAGCAGGCCGCGAACATCAAGGCGCAGCTCGAGCAGACCAAGGATCCGCAGAAAATCGCGGAGCTCGAGGCGAAGCTCGCCGAGCAGAATCAGAAGATCAACAACCTCAACAAGGACCTGACGACGAAGGGTCCGACGGCAAATCGTCCGGCAGGCCCCGGCGGTCCGGCAGCTCCGGGCGCGGCGCCTCCGCCTCCTCCCCCGAAGAAGTGCAACTGCAGAGAAGGCGATCCGATCTGCACCTGCCTGTGAACGGCGACGCTCGAGCGGGCGCGCCGATCGCGTTCGCTCTCGATCTTCCTTCGTTCGACGAAGCGCGCGCGATGGCGCTTCGCGTGAAGGACGGCGTCGGCATGCTCAAGGTCGGGCTCGAGCTGTTCGTCGAGGCCGGTCCGCGCGCAGCCAAGCTCGGCGAAGAGACGGGGCTTCCGGTCTTCCTCGATCTCAAACTGCATGACATCCCCGAGACGGTCGAGCGCTCGGTGGCGCGCGCATGCGGACTCGGCGTGCGCGTGCTCACGGTGCACGCGGGGGGCGGGCCGGCGATGTTGCGGCGCGCGGTAGATCGCGCGACCAAAGAAGCGACAGGGCTTCGCGTGGCGGCGGTGACGGTGCTGACGTCGCTCGATGCGAGCGATCTGGCGAAGCTCGGCGTCGCGGGCGACGTCGCGACGCATGCGCGACGGCTCGCGCGGCTCGCGTACGACGAAGGCGTTCGCACGTTCGTCTGCTCGCCGCACGAAGCGGAGACGCTGCGGGCGGAGCTCGGTGACGACGCGATGTTGATCACACCAGGCGTGCGCGCCGCAGACACGGGCAAGAAGGACGATCAGAAGCGCGTGATGACCGCGGCCGAAGCGATCCGCGGCGGCGCCGATTGGCTCGTCGTCGGCCGTCCGATCCGCGACGCGGCGGATCCGCTCGCCGCCGCGCGTGCCATCGGACGCGAAGCGATCGACGCGCTCGCCGCGCGACGCGCAGGCTCTGCGTGAGAATGGTCTGTGGGCTCCAGCCGGTGCGCGAAGCGATTCGCGCGCACGGCGCTCGGCTCGATCGCGTGGTCGTCGAGTCGATGCGTCCGCCGTCGCCGCAGCTCGACGCGCTCGCGCGGTTCGCGAGCGATCATGGCGCGAAGGTCGAGCGCGCGTCACGTGGTGATCTCGATCGGCTCGCGGACGGCGGACGACATCAAGGCGCGGTCGCGTTCGCGCCCGAGCTCCGCATCCACACGCTCGACGAGATCGAAATCGGCCCGACGAGCCTCCTCGTCGCGCTCGACGAGCTCGAGGATCCGCAGAACTTCGGCGCGATCGTTCGATCCGCGGTCGCGATGGGCGCGTCAGCGATCGTTTGGCCCGAGCACCGATCCGCGCCGCTCACCCCCGCGACCTTTCGCGCCTCCGCCGGCGGCGTCGAGCACGCGACCCTCTGCCGCGTGAGCGCCCTCCCCTTCGCGCTCGAGACGATGCGCGCGTCGGGCGTCACCGTCGTCGGGCTCGACGCGACCGGCGACACGCTCATCGACGCGATCGATCTCACCGGTCCCGTCGCGATCGTCGTCGGCGCCGAAGGCAAAGGGCTTCGCAAGACCGTGAAGCGCGTCTGCGATCGACTCGCGAAGCTCCCGATGAACGGACCCGTCGCGTCGCTCAACGCGTCGGTGGCGACGGCGATCGCGCTGTACGAGGTCTTGCGCCAACGCGCCGCCGTCACCTCGTGATCGTGTCGTGACCGCGTCGCGTTCGCCGCTCCGCCTGTTTCTCTTCGCGTTCCTCGGCTGGACGTTCGACTTCTACGATCTCTTCCTGTTCGGCGTCATCCGCAGCGCCGTCTCGGCCGATCTTCACATCTCGCACGAGGCCGAGCCGTGGCTTCTCGGCGTCGCGCTCAGCACGTCGGGCTTCGGCGGGATCGTCGCGGGTGCTCTTGCCGATCGCTTCGGCAAGCGGACGATGCTCACGGTCACGATCCTCACCTACTCGCTCGGATCGCTCGTCTGCGGGCTCGCGCCATCGCTCACCGTGTTCGTCATCGGACGCGGGATCGTTGGGCTCGGTGTCGGCGGCGAGTGGGCGATCGGGCACGGACTCGTCGCCGAGGCCGTGAAGGCGTCGATGCGCGGACGCGCGTCCGCCGCGCTCCAAGCCGGCGAGCCCGTCGGCGCCGCGCTCGCCGCGTTCGCGGGCTACATGATCATGCCGATCGTCGGTTGGCGTTGGGTGCTCATCGGATCGAGCGCGACCGCGCTCCTCGCGCTCGCCGCGCGCACGTCGATCCACATCCCGAACGAGCCGGCCGCGCAGAGGTCCGGCTTCGAAGAGCTGCGACGCGCGCGGATCGGCTCGCGCGTCCTGCGTGCGTGGGTGCTCGGCGTGCTCAAGCTCGGAACGTACTGGAGCATCTACCTGTGGCTCCCCGGCTTCCTCGCGAACGAGATGCACCAAGAGGTCGGCCGCTCGTTCACGTGGATCGTGACTGCGCAGCTCGGGCAGCTCATCGGCATGCTGTCGTTCGGCTGGGTCGCGGATCGGATCGGACGAAGACCTGCATTCTGCATCTATTCGCTCGTCACCGCGTGCGCGCTCGCGCCGCTCGCGTTCGCGTGGCAGACGCTCGCGGCGACGCCGGCGCTCTTCTGGACCGTGATGTTCACGCTCGGCCTCGGCTCGGGATGCACGGCGGGCTTCGGCGCGCTCCTCGCCGAGCTTTTCCCCACCGAGGTGCGCAGCGCGGCGATGGGCGCGACATACAACCTCGCACGCGCCGCTCAGGTCGTGGCGCCGCTCGTCGTGAGCGCGGCGGTGATGCGCTGGGGGCTCGCGGGTGGGCTGAGCGTGCCGCTCTTGCTCGCGATCGCGACGGCGTCGTGGGTCTGGACGCTCCCGGAGACGCGCGGCATCGCGCTCCCGACGCTGAAGCGCGACTGATCGCGCGCTCGCGCGTGTAGACTCGCGGGTGGCGATGCGCGCGCGAGACGTCGTGGGCGACAGATTCGAAGTGATCGCGTTTCACCGCGCCGGTGGCATGGGCGAAGTGTTCCGCGCGCGCGATCGCGTGACCGGCGCGGAGGTCGCGCTCAAGCTCGTCAGACACGCCGAAGGGAACGCGGAGAAGCGCTTCGCGCGCGAGGTGTCGATCCTCGCGCAGCTGAAGGATCCCGGCATCGTCGAGTACGTCGCGCACGGCGACGCGCCCGACGGGCGCAGCTTCCTCGCGATGGAGTGGCTCGACGGCGAAGATCTCGGCGAGCGGATGTCGCGCGCGCCGCTCTCTCCGGCCGAGGCGGTCGGCATGGCGCTCTGCGTCGCCCGCGCGCTCGCGGCCGCGCACGCCTCCGGCATCGTTCATCGCGATCTCAAACCGCAGAACGTCTTCCTTCTCGGCGGCATGCCCCGGCGCGCGAAGCTCCTCGACTTCGGCCTCGCGCGTACGGCCAAGCCGGTGCCGGAGATCACGAAGACGGGCATGACCGTCGGCACGCGCGGCTACATGGCGCCCGAGCAAGCGCTCGGCGAGAAGAACGTCGGCGAGAAATCGGATCTCTTTTCGCTCGGGTGCGTCATCTACGAAGCGCTTATGGGACGCTCGGCGTTCTACGCGAAGGATCCCGACGAGGTCCTGCGGAAGATCGTCTTCGAGGACGTCACACCGCTGATCGATCTCATGGCCGACGTGCCGACCAAGCTCAGCGCCGTCGTCGACGCGATGCTTGCGAAGGAACCGTCCGACCGACCGCGCGACGCGGCCACCGTGGTCGCGACGCTCGAGGCGATTGAGCGTGAGCTGCTCGTCGAAGGCTGGGTGGCCATCGTGATCGAGGGACCCGACGCCGGACGGCGCGTCATCGTGTCCGCGCTCCCGCTCGACATCGGGAAGCACCCGCGCGCGACGCTCGCGCTCTCCGACGGCGCCGCGTCGCGATTCCATTGCGAGCTCTGCGTCGACGGCCAGCGCGTCGTGGTGCGTGACTTGAACAGCACGAACGGGCTCACCTTGGACGGCGCGAAGATCGACGTCGCGCCGATTCGCGACGGCGCGATCCTCGGCGTGGGGCGATCTCGGATCGAAGTCCGTCGCGAGCTCGTCGCGTGCGAGCCGACGCCGCTCGAGCGCGCAAGCGCCGAGGACACGCACTTGCTCGTGCGCGCCGAACGCGACGCCGCGATCCACGTCGCGCGAACGATCCACGACGCGAGCGCCCGCCGACGCGGCCCGTTCGTCGTGCTCGCGGGCGACGGGTACCGCGAAGCCGACGTGATCGCGGCGTCGGGCGGCACGGCGGTCGTGCACGACGTCGATCGCCTCTCGCTCGCCGATCAGGACGCGCTGACCCAGCTCCTCGAGCGACGCTCGGTGCGTGTGAACGGCGCGCTCAGGCTCGTCGACACGCGCGTCGTCGCGAGCACGTCGATCGACTTGCGGTTGGCGGTGAACCGCGGCGAGCTTCGTGCGGCGCTCTACGCGTCTCTCGGCCGTGTACGCTTGACCGCGTGAGCGCCGAGGCCGAACCGCCGAAGCATCGCCTGCTGCTCGAGCTCGGACGCGGCGGGATGGGCATCGTGTACCTCGCGCGCGCGGGCGTCGGCGAGCTCATCGTCGTCAAGCAACTGAAGGCGGACCTCGCGCGCGATCCTGAATTTCGCCAGATGCTCATCGAGGAGGCGCGCCTCGCCGCGCGACTGACGCATCCGAACGTCGTACGGACGCTCGAAGCCGGCTTCGACGGACGGCATCACTACATCGCGATGGAGCTCCTGGAGGGGCAGCCACTCGATGCGATCTTGCGCGCGAACGAGACGGCGTTTCCGATCCCGCTCGCGGTCGGAGTGCTGTGCGGCGTGCTCGCGGGGCTGCACGCGGCGCACGAGCTGCGCGACGCGGACGGCGCGCCGCTCGACGTCGTGCACCGCGACGTCTCGCCGCACAACGTCTTCGTCACGTACGACGGCGACGTGAAGGTTCTCGACTTCGGGATCGCGAAGGCGGCCGATTCGTCGCAGCGCACGCGGACCGGAATCGTCAAGGGGAAGGCGACGTACATGGCGCCGGAGCAAGCGGCGCGCGGGCGGATCGAGCGACGCGCGGACGTCTTCGCCGTCGGCGTGATTCTTTGGGAGGTGATCGCGCGGCGGCGATTTTGGGGCGATCTCTCGGAGCAAGAGATCCTCTCGCGGTTGCAGCGTGGGGAGATCGATCGCGTCGAGCGACACGCGCCGGACGCGCCACCGGCGCTCGCGGCGATCTGCGCGCGCGCGACCGCGGCGAAGGCAGCCGATCGCTACGCGTCGGCGGACGAGCTTCGCGTCGCGCTCGCCGACTGGTCACGCGACGCCGGTCCCTCCGACCGCGCGGCGATCGGGCGATTCGTCTCCGAAGTCTTCGCCTCCGACCGCGCGCAGCTGGCGTCCGAAATCTCCACGGTCGCAGCGAACGATGCGCCCATCGTCGCGAGCGACGACGACGACGATGTTCCGGTGCGCGGATTCTCGCGAACGTACGCGCTCCGTCTCGGAACGGACGGGGCGACTCCGGCGATCCCCGCGACGACGCGGACGGCGCGGCATCCGCGCGGTCGTCGGTTGGTCGCGGCCGCCGTCGTCGCTTCGATCGCGATCGTCGCCGCGATCGCGACGTCGCTCGCGATGCGCACGCCGACCGCGACGGCGCCGACCGCCGCGGCGAGCTCGGCCGGCGCGTCGTCATCTCGCTGCGCGTCCAACGCGGATTGCAGCGGAGCGAACGACGGCGCCCCCGCGCTCTGCCACAAGGACGACGGGCGATGCGTCGCGCTCGAGTCGATCGATTGCAAAATACACGCACAGCCCGGCGACGTCGCGAACGACGGCACGATCTGGATAGGCACGATGTTCCCGCGGACCGGGCCGGGCGCGGCGCCGTTCGGGATCGCGGGCGCCAATGCCGTGGAGCTCGCCCGCCGCGACTTCGCCGAAGTGGCGCGCGGAATCCCGTCGGCCGGCGGCGCGCGGCGACCGATCGGCGTCGTTGCATGCGACGACAGCGCCGACACCGCGCGCGCCGCACGTCACCTCGTCGATGACCTGCGCGTCCCGGCGATCATCGGCTTTCGCGACGCACGCGAGGCGACCGATCTCGCGTCGTCGCTGTTTCTCGAACGGCAGGTGGTGAGCATCGCGTCGCTCGCGGCGAACGCGCTCTTCACGCCCGTGCCGCCTCCGCCCGGCGCACCGCGACTCGCGTGGCGTACGACCCTCGGCGCGGGGCAGACGCGCGCGGCGATCGCTGCGGTCGTCCGCGAGCTCCTCGAGCCGCGCCTTCGTGCCGGTCCGACACGACCTCCTACCGGAGCGCCGATCAAGATCGCGCTCCTCCGCGCCGACGACGCGAACGGTCGCACGATCGCCGAAAGCGTGAAAGCGGATTTGCGAATCGACGGCAAGCCATCGGCCGACGGCGACGGGACGTTCCGCGATTTCGCGTACGCCGCCCTCCGCGACGGTTCCACGACCCTCGACGACGCGGCGTTCGTCGGTGAGCTCGCGACCTTCGCGCCGGACATCGTGATCGTTCTCGGCGACGCCGTGGTGCGATCGATCGCCCTACCGCTCGAGGCGGCGTGGCCGAAGCCGCGCGCACGCCCAACCTACGTGGCCAGCGGACCTTGGGACGGCGACGACTTCTTTCGCTTCGTCGGGACGAACGCCGAGCGACGACGACGCTTCCTCGCCGTCGCGCCATCGACGGCGACACCGCCGAACGCACGCTTGGTGCTTCGCTACAACGAGACGTTCTCCCCGAAGGTCACGCGCGCGACGTCTCCGGCCGCTCCGTACGATGCGTTCTACTTGCTCGCATACGCTGCCGTCGCCGCGGGGGACGCGACGATCACCGGGCCGGCGCTCGCGCGGGGAATCGCGCGGCTCGCCGGACCGGGACGGACGATGGACGTCGGAGCGTCGGCGATCTTCGAAGCACTCGAAGCGTTGTCGAAAGGGTCGCCGCTCGAGCTCGTGGGCGCGTCGGGATCGCTCGCGTTCGATCCGGCGACTGGCGAGGCGCCGCAGAGCTTCGTCGTCTTCTGCGTCGGCGCCGATTCGAAGGGAAACGCAGCTGACGCGGTCGAGTCTGGCGCGGGGTACGATGGCGCAGCAAAACGCGTTCGCGGTACGCTCGCCTGTCCGTGAGACGAGTCCGCCGTCGCCGTGGTACGAAGCGAACAATCCGACCATGATCTATGCCTTCGGTGAGTTCGAGCTCGATGAGGAGCGGTTCGAGCTTCGGCAACGCGGCGAGACCGTCGCCGTGCAGCCCAAAGTGCTCGGGCTCCTCTTCGTGCTCGTCCGCGAGCACGAGCGCGCGGTGGCCAAGCAAGAGCTGCTCGAGGCGAACTGGGGCGATGTCGTCGTCGGTGAGGCGTCGCTCGCGCGCGCGATCATGGAGGCGCGCCGCGCGATCGGCGACGACGCGCACGAGATGATCGTGACCGTACGCGGGCGGGGCTTCCGGTTCGCGGCGCCGGTGGAAGCTCGCACGACGCGGGCACCGCGAGCGCCCGCGGCGGCAAAGTCCGAGACCACGGCCTTCGTCGGTCGCGACGTGTGCGTGGCGGCGTTGCGCGTTCGCCTCGACGAGGCGATCGCGGGGCGCGGCAGCGTGGCGTTCGTCGTGGGCGAAGCGGGAATCGGAAAGACGCGCGTTGTCGAAGAGCTCGCACGGATCGCGCGCGCGACGGGTGCACGCGTCGACGTGGGGCGCTCGACGCAGGACGCGGGCGCGCCGGCCTACTGGCCGTGGACGCAGATCGCGCGCGCGCACGGCATCGCGATGCACTTCACGTCGGCGCCCGCGGATCAGCCCGAATTCGCGACGTTCGATGCCTTCGCGCGCGCGCTCGTCGCGTCGTCGGTCGCGGCGCCGCTGGTGCTCGTGGTCGAGGACATTCACCTGGCGGACGCGGGATCGCTGCGCGCGCTCCAGTTTCTCGCGCGCGAGACGAGCGGTGCGCGCATCCTCGTCGTCGCGACGTACCGCGAAGGTCTCGTCGTCGACGAAGCGCGCGCGACGCTGCTCGGCGCCGTGCTGCGTGCGTCGGGTGGTTTCACGATCTCGCTGCGCGGCCTCACGCGAGACGACGTGGAGCGCCTCCTCGAGTCGACGACGGGACAGGCGCCGCCGACGGAGCTCGTCGTTCGCCTGCACGACAAGTCGGGTGGCAACCCGCTCTATCTGCAGCAGCTTCTCGCGACGGACTGGGCCGACCGCGTCGCGCGCGCGCCGGCGCAGGCCACGTCGCTCTCGACCGATTTGCATCACGGCCTCCGCGAGTCGATCGCGCGGCACCTCGACGGCGTCTCACCCGCGTGCCAGGACGCCCTCACCACCGCGGCGACGCTCGGGCAGAAGTTCGATTTCGCGATGCTCGCGACGACGAGCCAGCTGAAGCACGAAGAGCTGCTCGACCGGCTCGACGAGGCGCAGCGCGCGCGCGTCTTGTCCAAGACGAACGACGGGAGCTACCGCTTCCGGCATCCGCTCGTTCGCGACGTGCTCTATCGCTCGGTGTCGGGTGCGCAGCGCGCAGCGCGTCACGCGACGATCGCCGCGCTCCTCGACGCGCATTGGGGCGCGGCGGCGAGCGCGCACGCGGCGGAGCTCGCGTACCACTACGTCAAGGCGCTCCCAGGCGGCGACGCGCGACGCGCGCTCGCGCTCGCGATCGAAGCGGCCGAGCAATCGACGGCGTGCGGCGCTCATGCCGAGGCTGCGACGCACGGCGAGCGCGCGCTCGAAGCGCTCTCGCACCTGCGCGACGAAGAGCCGCGTCGCCTCGCCGTTCAACTCGAGCTAGGGCGCGCACGCAAACGCGCGGGCGATGCGCGGCGTGCGCGCGACGCGTTCCTCGACGCCGTGATGCTCGCGTCGGCCTCGCACGACGCCGACGCGCTCCGCGACGCGACCCTCGAGCTTACGTCGGTCGAGCCCGGCGCGAATCAAGCCGCTCCGAGCACGTCACCGCCGACGCGCTCGAAGTGATCGCAGAGACGCACCGCTGCGTCGTGTGCGTCGCGTCGCGTGGAGACAGCGCGCGCGTCGTCTTCTAGCGCAGCGTCGATCGCGAGCGCATCGATCATCGCGTCGAGCGCCTCGCCGAACGCGAGCGCCTCGCGCGCGTCGAGGGGTCCCGTGCATGCGCCACCGACGCGCCTCCGCACGGCCATTTTCAGCTTCATTTTGAGCGCGGCGAAGAGAAAGATCGGGGAGCCGTTCATGTCGGCCGCGACGTGCTCGAGATCGCGCGCCCACGCATCGTCGAAGCCGCGAACGAGCCCGCGCCACGCCTCCGTGCGCATCGCGCGTTCGAGCGACGCGAAGAAGCCGACCTGCGCGCGGTGATGCTCGGGATCGACGAACTTCTCGAGGTGACACAGATCGTGGAGACAGAACGCGAGACCGTCGGCGTGCGGCGCGGTGCGCGTGACGTCGTCGAGCAGCGAGACGCAACGTCGTCCCCTCGCCTGCAGCGCGAGCACCTCCTCGGCCGTCGGCACGCGGTCCAGCAGGTCGACGTCGCGCGCGCCGTCCGCCCACGCGACGAGCGACGCTGCGACGACGCGCTCGACCTTTCGCAGTCGCCACTCCGCCACCAGCCGCGCCGATGGCGCCTGCGACGCGCACGCGAGCGCCGGCGACCATCTCCCTTGCTTCCACCGGTGCCCCGACGCGCGCTTCACCTGCGCGACGATGTACGCGCACGCGCGCTCCGCGTCCTCTTCGCGTCCGGCCATCGCTACTTCTTGACGCGCTTCGCGAGCACGAGCCACCGCACCTGCTCGCGCACGGCGACGCGACGCGCGTCGATGAACGCCGGCTCGAACGGATCGGTCCCGATGAAGCGCGAAACGACGTGCCCGATCGCGAACGGCATGAAGTGGATCCCGACGATGCTCACGATGAAGTGCTTCGCGTCGAGGTCGACGAAGACGCCCGCTTCTTGTCCTGCGCGCAAGAACTGTTCGGCCGCGCCGAGAACGAGCTGAATGTGATCCCCGAGCGTGTCCCTAATCACGGGGCCGAAGTCCATCGCCTCTCGAATGAGCAGCCGCGCCGCGAACGGCTGTTCGCCGAGCGTCGTCGTGATCGCGTCGGAGAGATCGTCGAGCCGCTCCGCGAACGATCCTTCCCGCATCGCGTGCGTCGCGATGACCGCGCCGACGGCGACGACGAGGCGATCGAGCACCGCCGCGTAGAGAATTTCCTTGCTGGCGAAGTGATAGAAGAGCGACGCCTTGCGCATCCCGACGCGCTCGGCCAAGTCGCCCATGCTCGTCCCTTCGTAGCCTCGCTCGGCGAAGAGTCGCGTGGCGTGATCGAGGATGTCGTCGCGACGCGGCTTGGCGTTGGGAACTCGGGGCGGACGCGGCATGTTCAGGGTCTCCGCGAAGGCGGCGACGCGACCTCGCCTTTTCGGAGCGGCTTGAGGAGCTCGGCGACCGTCGCGTTGAGTGCGGTCTCCGTGGAGCGCGGGAGCAGCGAGCCGGCCTGGAACAACGCGAATCCGATGTACTCGTAGAGCTGTTGCACGAGCCATCGATCCGGCTCGTCACCCGCGATCGCCACCAAATTACGCGCGACGCGCTCCGGCTTGAATGTGCCGTCCGCGAGCGGTCCGCCGCCCTGAAAGAGCGGATCATAGATCCCCGCGCCGGTCGCGAATCGACCGAGCCCATCGCGGAGCTCCGTCCCTTTCTTCGCCGCGTCGCACTGCCGATGGATCTCCGCAAACGCCGGGTTGAACGCGTCGACGATCGCCTCGGCTCCTTGCGGCCTCGGAGCGGCGATCGCGACGAAGCCGCCGCTCATCAGCTGGAACACCATGCGCGTCACTTCGAACTCGAGCTGCCCGGTGCGTCGCCCGATCTCGGCGACGTTGCGCTTGCCGTCGCACTGCGCGAACACTTCGAGGAGATCCTCCGGCGGCGTCCCCTTCGCGTTCGGGATCACGGTCGGCACGTAGGTATCGTTCGGCACCTTCTCGCGGAAGAAGCGCAGCTCGTCCATGCGGCGCGCCCCTTCCATCAGGAGCGCGCCCGCGTTCAGATTGTGGCGGCGCACGAGATGCTTCTCGTCGAAGTGATCGAAAAAGTAGAAGAGACCGTCGCCGACGCGGAGCGCTCCGTAGAACACCTCTTCGACTTGCCGCGCCATCATCGGGAAGAGCTCCTCGGGTGTGACGAAGTCGAGATCCACCGCGGTCTCTCCGAGGCGCTTCCCCGATTTCGTCGCCGCCTCGAGCGCCTGCTCGAGCTGCTCGCGCGTCACGACGCCGAACCGATAGAGCGTCTCGCCGAGCCGCTCGTCGGCGACGTTCGTCGTCGCGCCGGCGACGTTGCCGCCGTCGAAGTAGATCGATCGCGATCCGTCGTCGCCGAAGACCACGAGCTCGCCCGTCCAACCCGACTGCTGCAAGAGCGAGACGACGTCGCACACCGCGCCTGGCGTGCGAATTTCTCCGGCGAGCTTGAGCGTGCGTCCATCGCCGACCGCGAGGCGCATGAGCATCGCGTCCTTAGGTCCGGGCAGAAGACGCCATTCGCCGGCGCGCACGCGAAGCTCCTGACTCGCCGTGCGCCCCACCGGATGAACCGTCCCCGTCCCGTCGACACGCAGCAGATCGGCGCGTTCGCCCATTCTTTCGCGAGCGTACACGCTCTCACGGACGCTCGCGACTTTCGGAGCATGCTAATAGAACGACGTGAGCTTCGACTTCGGCAGCCCAGGCAGCGGCACCGCGAGCGGCATGAGTCGCAGCCTCGGCCGTGACGAGATGCAGCCGGCACTCGCGCGCGCGGGTTACCTCGCCGACGCGAAGACGGCGCTCGTCGCGTGGCTCGCGCTCAAGCTCGATCGTCCGCTCTTGCTCGAGGGTCCGGCCGGTGTCGGAAAGACGGATCTCGCGCGCGCGCTCGCCGACGCGCTCGGTCGCAAGCTCGTGCGCCTTCAGTGCTACGAGGGGCTCGACGAAGCCAAGGCGCTCTACGAGTGGGACTACGCGAAGCAGATGCTCTTCACGCAGCTCCTCCGCGAGAGCGTCGCCACGCACACCGCCGGCGCAGCGTCGATCACCGACGCCGCGGATCGTCTCGCCGGCGCGAGCGACGCGTTCTTCAGCCCGCGCTTTCTCGTCGCGCGTCCGGTGCTCCAAGCGCTCACGAGCGAGCAGCCGGTCGTGCTCCTCGTCGACGAGGTCGATCGCGCGGATCCCGAGTTCGAAGCGTTCCTCCTCGAGGTCCTCGCCGAACGTCAGGTGACGATCCCGGAGCTCGGTACGATCAAGGCGAAGCACGAGCCGCTCGTCGTCCTCACGACGAACGCGACGCGCGAGATGACCGACGCGCTTCGCCGTCGTTGCCTCCACGCGTTCCTCGATTATCCGCCGCCGTCGCGCGAGCAGGCGATCCTCGAGCTTCGCGTTCCGGGCCTGTCGAAGGCGCTCGCCACGCAGCTCGCCGACTTCGCGCAGCGCATTCGCGCGATGGATCTACGCAAGGCGCCGTCGATCGCCGAATCGATCGACTGGGCGCGCGCCCTCTTGCTCCTCGGCGCGAGCGCGCTCGAACGGCAAGTGGTCACCGACACGCTCGGCGCGCTACTCAAGCACGAAGAAGATCGCGCGAAGGTCGAGGCGACTCTCGATCGCCTCGTCTCGCCCGCCACATCCGCTTCACCGTCAGACGCTCAAGCGACCTGACGACGTTCCCATCGCAGGATGTCTTCGAGCGCGTCGGCCATCGCGACGACGAGCTCGTAACGACGGGCCATCCCGCGGGTCAGCGCGTTCGCAATCTTTCGGGTGCTACGGCGACGGGTGCTACTCGTGGACGCATTTGCTCGAGTCGTCATGTTGGCTCTCCCCGACGCGCATGATGATCACAACGCGCGTCCTTCTGGAATACGCAATCGACGAGGCGTGGCGAAATTTTCGGCATGTGTGACAGGGTGCGGCCGGCGCGAATCGAGCACCACGCGGAGCCCTTCCGACGGCGTCAGCGTGATCGCACGACGCACTGCGCGAACCGGTTTTCCTGGCGCGAGCCGCATCTCGGTGCGAAGGAGAAGCGTCGCGAGCACCATCTTCATCTCGTAGAGCGCGAACGCCATCCCGACGCAGCGACGGATCCCGCCGCCGAACGGGAAGAACTCGTTCGGCGAAAACTTTTTGTGAACGAAGCGATCGGGATCGAAGCGCGTCGCGTTCGGGTACGTCTGCGCGCGACGCTGCGCGAGGTAGATCGAGCAGACGACGGCCGACCCCGCGGGCAAATCCCAACCGCCCACCTTCGTCGGCTTCTGCAGCACGCGCCCAACGAGCGGGATGACCGGCTGAAGGCGCATCGTCTCGCGAATGACCGCGTCGAGGTACTCGAGCTTCGCGATCCGCTCCGGCGTGAGCTCGCCCGTGGCTGCGGCCGCCGCGAGCTCCGCGGTCAGTCGTGCCTTCACGTCGCGCCGATCGAGGATCCATCGAAGCGCCCAGGCGATCGACGTCGCGGTCGTCTCGTGCCCCGCGACGAGGAGCGTCACGAGCTCGTCGCGCAGCTCTTCGTCTTTCATCGGCGCGCCGTTCTCGTCGCGCGCGGCCACGAGCATCGACAAGATGTCGGTGCGCCCGGTCGTCCCCTCGCGTCGCCGCACGGCGATCGTCTCGAGCAACTCGGCGTCGACCTCCGCGGCGCTCCGCTGAAACTTCCCCCACGGGCTGAGCGGTCCGAGATCCTTCTGCATCAGCGGGAGAATGAGCCAAGGCCACGACGCGAGATCGGTCAGGCGCGTGACCTTCTCGCAGAACTCTTCGAAGCGCGGCCCTTCGTCGACGCCGAAGATCGTCCGCACGATGATCCGGAGCGTGATCGCTTGCAGCTCGCCATGCACGGCGAACGGCGTCCCCGTCTTCCAGCGATCGAGCGACGCGTTCGTCAGCTCGATCATCGTCCGTCCGTACGCCTGCATCCGCTCGCCGTGAAACGGCGGCATGATCAGGCGCCGCTCGCGCATGTGCTCCGCGCCGTCGAGCATCAAGAGCGAGTGCTCGCCGAGGAACGGCTTGAGCGACACGTTCGCCTTCCCCGCGTGCATCGTCTGCCCGTCGTCGGCGAAGACTTCTTTCACCGCCTCCGGATTCGAGAAGACGACGAACGTCGGCATCCCCGGCAGCTTCATCGAAAACGGATCGCCGTACCGCTTCGCCGCGCGCTCGAGGAACCCTTGCGGTTCGTACATCCAATGGAGAACCGAGAGCACCGGATGATCGACGGGGCCGGGCGGAAGACGCATCGGGATACTCTGGGGACGACGGCGCGCGCGGTCAATGCGGCGCGTTCGGCGATCTGTTTAGCGCAGCTCGGCCACCTGCTCGCCGAAGAGCTTTTCGATCCCACCGAGGAGCGGATCGCCGACCTCGACGCGGTAATCCTTGCCGAGCGCGAGCACCGCCTCCGCGCCGTCCTCGAGCGTGATGTGCAGCGTGACCGGGCACTCGCCGCGCGACGCCGAGAGCACGCCGGCGAGCTCGCGCAAATCTTCCGGCCGCGACGTGTCGGCGTGCAGCCGAATCGCGACGGCGCGCGTGTCGGCGCGAATGACGTCGGCGAGCGGACGCGCGTCGTTCAAGAGAATCGTCGGCTCGCGCGGCCCCTCTTCTTCGTCGGCGCCCTCTTCGTGAAACGGAAAGCTCACCTTCCCGCTCACGAGCACCGGCTCGCCGCTGGTCAGCACGTGCGCGTACGTGTCGATCTCGCGACCGCGCACCTTCACGTTGACGCGACCGGAGAGATCCTCGAGCTCGAAGAACGCGATCTTTCCGCCGCCGTCTTTGAAGATGCGCTCGCGGTAACCTTCGACCATTCCGACGAGCTTCACCGGCGCCCAGTCGTCCGAGCCCGCGCAGTCCGACGCTTGC
Source organism: Polyangiales bacterium (assembly GCA_038209335.1). Lineage (GTDB taxonomy): Bacteria > Myxococcota_A > Polyangia > Polyangiales > Polyangiaceae > JBBQXV01. The sequence goes on from JBBQXV010000122.1 coordinate 20,385, forward strand.
GTCGCGCCGAGCTTCGCCAGCCCCGCTTCGCCTTTGATGTAGCGCTCGAGCGGATGCCCCGAGACGTAAAACCCGAGCGACTGACGCTCACGCACGAGGAGCTCGCGTCGATCCCACGGCGTCGTCGTCACGTAATCGCCCGCCGCGGATCCTCCCGTGTACGGCGTCGCCGTCGCAGGTCCGGACGACGCGCTCGCGTCGAGGAGCCCGAACAAGTTCGTCTGCCCCGCTTCGCGATCGCGGCTCGCCGCACGCGATCGTTCGAGCGCAATGTCGAGCGACGCGAACGCGCGCGCGCGCGACACACCTTGCGCCACGAGCGTCGTGTCGAACGCGCCGCACTGGACGAGCGCTTCGAACACGCCTTTGTTCACCTTCTTCGCGTCGACCCGCGCCGCGAAGTCGAAAAGATCCGTGTATCTTCCACCCGTCGCGCGCGCCTCGAAGAGCGTCTCGAGCGCTCCTTCGCCGACGCCGCGCACCGCGCCGAGCCCGAAGCGCACCTGCGGCCCGCACACGTCCTTCACCTTCTCCGCGCGCGGCACGCGCTTGTCGCCGTTCGGATGCGTGTAGACCACCTTGAAATCCGTGTCGCTCTCGTTGATGTCCGGCGGCAACACCGTCACGCCCATCGCGCGCGAGTCGGCGATCGTTCGCACGACCTTCTCGATGCGATCCTTGTCGCTCGTCATGATCGCGCAGAGGAGCTCGACCGGGTAACGCGCCTTCAAGTACGCCGTCTGGTACGTGATGAGCGCGTACGCCGCCGAGTGGCTCTTGTTGAAGCCGTACCCCGCGAAGTATTCGAGCAACCCGAAGATGTGATCCGCGTCGGCCTGCGACACCCCCTTCGCGAGCGCGCCGTCGACGAAGGTGCTCTTCTGCTTCGCCATCTCCTCGGGCTTCTTCTTGCCCATCGCGCGTCGCAACAGATCGGCGCCGCCGAGCGAGTACCCCGCGAGCGCTTGGGCGATCTGCATGACCTGCTCTTGGTAGACGATGACGCCGTACGTCGGCGCGAGCAGCTCGTCGACGAGCGCGTGCATCTTTCCGATCGGCGCCTTGCCGTGCTTTCGATTCACGAAGTCGGCGACCATGCCGGTGCCGAGCGGACCCGGTCGATAGAGCGCGACCGCGGCGACGATGTCCTCGAAGCAGTCGGCACGGAGATCCTTGAACAGCTGCTGCATGCCGCTCGACTCGAGCTGGAACACGCCCTTCGTTTCGCCACTGCCGAGGAGCACGAACGTCGGTTTGTCGTCGAGCGGAATGTGCGCGAGATCGAGCGTCTTGTTGTCGCGCACGTAGTCGGGTCGCGCGTTGATGAGCTTCACCGCGATGTCGAGGACGGTGAGCGTCTTGAGTCCGAGAAAATCGAACTTCACGAGCCCGGCTTGCTCGACGTCGTCTTTGTAATATTGCGTGACGTAGCCGCCGGTCTTCTCGTCCTTGAAGACGGGGACGTGATCCCACAGCGGCCCTTCGCTGATGACGATGCCGGCCGCGTGCTTCCCGGCGTGGCGCGTCAGCCCTTCGAGCTTCTGCGCTTGATCGAGGAGCTCCTTCGTCTTCGGCTCGGTGTCGTAGCGCGCCTTGAGCTTCGGCTCGACGGTGAGGCTCTCGGCGATCGTGTACGTCTCGGCCGGCGTCTTTCGCGGGATCAGGTTCGCGATGATCTGCGCCTCGGTCGGCGTGATCCCCATGCAGCGCGCGACGTCCTTCACGACGCTCTTCGATTTGAGCTCGGCGAACGTCGCAATTTGCCCGACGCTCGTCTCGCCGTATTTTTTCTGCACGTACGCGATGACCTCGTCGCGCCGGATGACCTCGAAGTCGATGTCGAAGTCGGGCATCGACACGCGCTCGGGATTGAGGAAGCGCTCGAAGAGGAGGTTGTACGGGATGGGATCGAGATCGGTGATCCGCATCGAGTACGCGACGATCGATCCGGCGCCGGATCCGCGACCGGGCCCGACGGGGATGCCGCTGTCCTTCGCGTAGCGGATGAAGTCCCACACGATCAAAAAGTATCCGGGGAACTTCATCCCGCAGATCACGTTCAGCTCGAGCTCGAGGCGCGTCGCGTACGCCTCGCGGTCCACCTTCTTTCCGATCCCGTCGAAGTCGGCGAACCGCGCGGCAAGCCCTTCGCGCGCGATGTGACGGAAGTAGCTCTCGGTGTCGTAGCCGTCTGGAACCTGAAAGCTCGGGAGCATCGGCTCGCCGAGCTTGAGCTTCAGCGCGCACTTCTCGGCGATCGCGAGCGTGTTCTTGATCGCCTCGGGATGCGAAGAGAAGAGCTTCGCCATCTCCGCCGGCGACTTCAGGAACATCTCGGACGATCCGTGATGACGCTCCTTCGCCTCGTCGTACGAGCGCCCCGTCTTGATGCACGAGAGGTAGAGGCTCGCGTCGGCGTCGGTGCGCTCGGCGTAGTGGACGTCGTTCGTCGCGACGAGCGGCAGATCGTGACGCTTCGCGAGATCCACCAAGATCCGATTCAAGACCGGCTGCTCGACGAGCCCGTGATCCTGAAGCTCGACGTAGAGCGCGCCCGGCTCGAAGATCTCTTTCAAGCGCGCGAGCGTCGCGTCGCCCTTCGCTTCGCCCTCTTCGAGGATCGCCTGCGAGACCAGCCCGCCCATGCAGCCCGTCATCGCGACGAGCCCCTTCGTGTGTGTCGCGACGTCGTCGAGCGAAACGCACGGCACGCCCGCAGGTCCGCTCGCGTCCGGCGCGACGTGGCCGCGCGAGACGAGCCACACGAGGTTCTTGTAACCCTCGAGCGACGACGCGAGCACCGGCAAGTGGTGACTGTGTCCGCCGCGCCCCGTCACCTCGAGCTCGCATCCGAGGAGCGCCTGCACGCCCGCTTCCTTCGCCGCTTTGTAAAACGTGATCGCGCCGAACATGTTTCCGTGATCGGTCACCGCGACCGCGCGCATCCCGTCCTTCGCGACGCGCTTCGCGAGCTCCTTCACCTTCAGCGACCCGTCGAGCATCGAGTACTGCGAGTGCACGTGCAGGTGGACGAACTCGGACATCGCGCGTGGCTACCACGTGCCCTGCGCGATTTGAATGGCGCGACGCTCTGCGTCTTGCCTCATGCGATGTGATTTGCCGCGCGTCCCAATCGCGTCCCTTGCGAGCTTGTGTCGGTGAATTCTGCAACTATTCACCGGTTCGCCCTTGCCACGCGGAAAGTGCAACACGTAGCATCTTCGCCGGTCTCGCCACGGGGTCGGTCGGTCGGGTCGGTCAGTCGCTTCGCCGTGGGCACGGTGCACCGCAATTCCTTGAGGAGGCATTAATGAAGGTTTCACACGCAATCACGTTGGTCGGACTGTGCATGGGCGCTTCGGGCGTCGCGGCGACGCAAGGCTGCTCGAGCAGCAGCACGACGACGCCTGCTGGCGACGGCGGCACCACCGGCACGAGCATCACGCCTCCCCAGCCGACGGGTCCGGCGACGACGGTCACGACGGAGCACAACTTCGCGTTGTCCAAGCTCTACCTCGGCGACACCGACCGCGCGGGCGTGTCGAGCCAGACGGCCTGGAAGGCGTTCGGCTACAACATCGACAGCAAGATCTCGACGAAGGACTCGACCGACGTTTGCGGCCTCGCCTCGGGCGCATCGAAATCGACCCAGACCGACGGCAACGGCGGCATCGACAACTCGTTCGGCGAGAACATCCTCCCGATCATCCTCACGACGGCCGGACAAGACGCCGCGAAGAAGATCAACGACTCGATCACCGCGGGTCACTTCACGATCATGATCGACGCGACGGGTCTCGACGACGCGAACCCGAAGCAGACGGCGACGGGCCTCAAGGGCTTCCTCAATGCCGGCGGCAACTTCGATCAGACCGCGGGCGGCATGAAGGCGCCGACGTTCACGACGGCCGACGACTGGGCCGTTCGCCCCGAGCTCCTCACGAGCGCGACCGATCCGAAGAGCTCGAAGATCAAGTTCCCGAGCGCGTACGTCGTCGACGGCGTCTTCGTGAACGGCTCGCCGGGCGATCTCACGCTCAACCTCGCGATCGGCGGCGTTGCGCTCGACCTCACGATCACGCAAGCGGTCATCACGTGCGCGCACACCGCAGGCTCGTGCGGCAACGGCACGATCGCTGGCGTCATCAACACCGAAGACCTCATCACCAAGCTGAAGAAGGTCGCCGGTCGCATCTCGACGTCGCTCTGTCAGGGCAGCGCGTTCGAGAGCATCGCGCAGCAGATTCGTCAGGCGTCGGACATCATGGCCGATGGCACGAACGCTTCGGGCAAGTCGTGCGACGGCATCTCGATCGGCCTCGGGTTCGACTCGAAGGAGATCGGCCTCCCGAAGACGGTCGGCACTCTCGCGCCTCCGTCCGACGATCCGTGCAACATGACGGACGCCGGCCCGGCGGACACGGGCGGCGGCGGCTGAGTAACGACCGCATTCGCTACCGCATTCATCACAACCAGTGAGAACGCCACGCGGGCGTCGGTCTTCGGATCGGCGCCCGACGTGTTTTGTGCACCCGCGCACACCTTCATACAGTTACAACGGCCGATTCCTTACGTATGAAGGATGTTGTAGCGAGTCGCGCGCTCGATGGA
>JBBQXV010000123.1:0-24985 GCA_038209335.1 Polyangiales bacterium
ACCGGCGAGCGGGAAAAGCACGGCGTATTCGAGCGCGGCGCCGAAGCCGTCGCGGCTCCCCCACGCGAGCGTCGGATCGATCTCGATCCCGAGCGGCGATTTCTCGCCCGGAGTCGACGACGCGAAGAGCGCCCACGACTGTACGGCCGCCACCGAAGCCGTGAGCGCGCCCGCGGTCGTGCGAACGAGATGCGCGCGCGCGTGCGGCCGAACGTAGACCGCGTCGGTGACCGTTCCGATGATCTCGCGGAAGAGGATGCGGTCGACGCGGTAGTCGGGATGAAAGCGGAAGTTGTCGGCGGTGTTCTTGCGCGGCGGGTTCGCCTGCGCGCCGTCGAGCTCGCCCGGCTTGGGAGCGGGCGCCCCGAGCTTGGGGAACGCGCCGAATCCGGGCGACGCGTCGCCGCTCGCGTATCCAGCGTCGAGGCCGATCCCGAAGATCGTGTCCGGCGATCCGATCTCGCTCTCGATGGCGCCACCGTGCTGACGACTCGTCACCGGATCGCGAAAGAGCACGCCCGGGATGAGCGACGGCTGCTCCACGGTGGCGAACGCCGCCGCCCACTCCGCTTCGATCCGAAACGACGGATGCGTCACGCGCGCCCAGAAATCGAAGACGGTCCCTTTGAAACCGCGCGCCGTCACTTGCGCATCGTTGATCGCGATCGCCTGCGCGGTCGGAAGGTACGTCGCGGGGACGTCGCCGTTCTGCCAGCGATGCGCGAGGTAGCCGCCGTATTCGATTGTCGTCTTCCCGGCGAGGCGCCGCCGGCGACGCGACGCTTCGTCTTTGTATTGCATGACGGCGAACGTCACCGATCGCACCGCGGCGATCGGCGCGATGTCGACGACGCGCTGACCGCTCGCGCGCGGCGCGAACGGCCCGCTCGACGAGAAGTCGTACGCGAGCGCCCAGATGTGGCCACCGAGCGGCGTGATGAACGCGATCCGATCCGCTGCGTCGCCGCTGTCGCAATCGGCGCAGTCGCCGCCGTTCGCGACCATCCCGAGCCCCCACTGATTCCCCATGCGACCGGCAGCAAGGAGCCCGATGGGAGTGAGCGCTTCGCCGTACGCGCGCTTCACGCGCATCGCGCTCGGCGGCGAGGCCTGCGTCGTGCTCGCGGAAGGGATGCCATCGGCGCTTCCGCCGAGCGGCTGGTTGTCGAGCCAGTCGATCCGCGTCTTGACGGCGACGCCGCCGAACGGCGCGTAGACCGCGAGATCCGTTCGCAGCCGCATGTCCGCGTACGTCAGCGTCTGCCCGTTGGGATCGCCCGTCGGCACCGGGAAGAGCGGCTTCCCCGACGGCGTGAGCCCGCGATCGAGATCGAGGTTGGTGAGCGACTCGGCGCGCGTGCGGAGATAGCCGTCGAGCTTCACGACCGTGTCCTGCCGCGGGACGATGTCTTGCCCGATGTCGGTGAACCCCGTCGCGGAGGCGACGCGAGGAATGGCCGAGATCGTTAGCAAGCTAACGATTCCTACGCTGCAGCGCACCAAGCTCACGGCTTCGCCTCGGGCTTGTCGACCGGTTTCTCGACAGGCTTCTCGGGCGCCTTCGCCGCGGGCGCTTCGTCGACGAGGAACGCGATGAGATCCGCCGTCGACGGTCCCGCCGCCTCGAGCATCGGGAAGTGCCCGCACTTCGGGTAGACGACGAGCTTCGCGTGCGGCAGATCGCGCGCGAGGCGTTCCCCGTATCCGAGCAGCGTCACTTCGTCGTCGCGCCCCCACAAGAGGAGCGTCGGCTGCTCGATCTTGCGGTAGCGGTCTTGAACCTCGGCAAATCGCTGCCCGCGCGTCGCAGCGAGCGCAGCCGCCGTCGTGCCCGGACGATCGAGCGCACGCTCGACCGCCTCGATGAACGGCTCGGTGACGAAGCGCTCCTTGTCGTAGAACGCGTGCGCCATGCGCTCGTCGGGTCGCTGCCCGTAGAAGAGCCCGAAGAGCGCCTCGCCGATCCCCGGCGCGCGCGCCCACACGAAGAAGCTCGGGAGCTGCTCCTCGTAAACCCACGCGTCGTACAGCGCGAGCCGGCTCACACGTTGCGGTGCAGCAAGCGCGAGCGCGAGCGCCACGGACGATCCCCACGAGTGCCCGACGATCGCCGCGCGCGACACGCCGCGCTGATCGAGGAGCCCTTGCACCAGCTTGGCCTGCGCCTCGGGCGAGTAGTCGCCTTCGGGACGCGACGTCCAACCGAAGCCCTTGAGGTCGAGCGCGATCACCCGATGCGTCTTCGCGAGCTCGGGAGTCACTTGCGTCCACGTCTCGAGCGACGACGCGAAGCCGTGAACGAGCACGACCGGCGAGCCCGCGCCGACATCCGTGTACCGTACACGCACCCCGTCGACGGTCGCGTACGACGCGTTCTCCGGCGCGCCTGGCAGCGGCCCTTCATGGAAGCTCGCGCAGCCGGCGAGCGCGGGCGACGCGATCCCGATCGCCAACGCGAGGAGCCCCAGCTTCACGGCGCGAGCCTCCGGACCTCGGCGGCGCTCGTGAACTCGACGGTCATCTCGTTGCTCTGCGACACGACGTTCGCGACCGGCCCGAAGCATTCGGCGATGAAGACGAACGTGCGCGTCACCGTCGGAAATCCGCCGACCGTGCGCGTGAGGACGACCTGCACGCGCTGCACGTCGAACTTCCCGTACGGCGTCGTCAGCTGTCCGGTCGCGTCGACTTTGTTCACGTACGACTCGCTGTAAAAGCTGGCAACGCCTTGCGCGGTGCCGCTCACGTTCGACATCGCGTTCCACATCGAGCCGACGTGAAACGGAAATGACAGCGTCGGGATCGGCGTCGCGTACGTGAGCTTGGTCGACGTCGCGCCGCTCGCGGGCGAGACGACGCCGCGGAGGAGAAGCGCGGTCGCACTCGTCTCGAAGACGCCGAGGAGGTCCGCGCCGTCCGAGAGCTTCGTCGCGTACGTCGCGCCCGTGAAGTCCGGCGCGTACCAGGTGCCGGCCGGCGCGAGCGTCTGCACGATGACGTCGTGATCGCCGGGCAGCGCCGCCGTGAGATCCCACGTACGCGTCCCGCCGACCATCGTCCCGACCATGTTGACGGTCGCGTTTGTTGCGATGCGGTACGTCGCGCGCAGGCCGGCTTGAAGCGGGACTTCCGCGCGGTCGATCGTCCCGTCGTGGTTCGGCGCGCAGCCGCCACCATCGGTCGGCGGAACGAAGACGTCGTTGGTGCTCGCGCCGTCTCCGGTCGTGCCCGAGTCGTCGCCGCCGCCTCCATCCGCGTGAACGACGGGGACGCATTGCCCGCTCGAGTCGCACGCGCCGGATGCGCAGTCCGCGCCGACCGTGCATTGCTGCTTCGATGCACTGCTGCACGCCGCGGCAAAGGCGATCGCGATCGCAGGGACGAGCAGCGCGCGCGAACGCATCACGCGACCCCGACCATCCGCGCGGGGACCGCCGCACGTGCGTCGCGAGCCTCGCGCATGCCGAACGCCGGGATCGCGATCGCGAGGTGCGCGACCGCGAGCACACCGAGCGCCGCCGGAATCGACACGCCTTGCGCGATCGCTCCGGTAATCGTCGGCAGCAGAAAACCGCCGGCCTGGCCGATGAGCATGAGGAGCCCGAGCGCCGCACCCGCGCGCGTCGGTCCGACGCCGGGGAGCTCGGCCGGGATCGCGAAGAGGAGCGGCGCGATGCAACCACCACCGATCGCGGCGACGCCGAGGCAGGCGAGCGACGCCCCCGGAGGCGCGATCGCGAACGCACCGAGCGCGCACCCTGCGATCGCAGCGCCCGCGAGAAACAGCGGCCGTCGACGTCCGATTCGATCGGAGAGCCACGGCCCGAATCCGTTCGCGACGCCGGCGATCCCGAGCCACGTGGCGACCGCGATGCCGACCCGCGCCGGAGGCAATCCCCCCTCGGTGAGCGCGCGCGGCAAGATGCCGAGGAGCGCGAGGTACCCGCCGAAGAGGAGAAAGTGCATCAGTCCCACGCGCACAAGCTCACCATTTTTCGCGAGCCGAAGCACGTCGAGCAACCCGGCGTGCGGCATGTGCGCAATCCGATCGCGAACGAGGGCCCACCAGACGCCGCCGGCCACCGCCATCGCGACCCCCGCCGCGACCATCGCGCCTCGCCATCCGCCGAACGCCGGCGCGAGGAGCGACTGCGCCGTCAGCACGGTCGCCGCGGTCCCAAAGGTGTACGCGAGGATCGCGACTCCGTTCGCGCGCCCGAGCTTCGCGAGCGGGACGTGCCCGACGAGCGCCTTCGGAATCGCCGGAGCGACGAAGCCGACGTGGAAGCCGAAGAAGAGCATGCACAGTGCAAGCTCCCACGCGGTCGACGCAAACGCGCGCGAAGCGCACGCGACCGCGCCCGCGAACATCGCGAAGGCCGCGACGCGACGCGGCCCGAAGCGATCCACCGCGGCGCCACCGAGTGGCGACGCGATCGCGATCCCGAGAGGCGCCGCGCCCCAAACGATCCCGCCCATCGCATGCGACACAGCGAGGTCCTTCGCGATTGTCGGCATGAGCGGCGGAAGGAGCGACCACCCGAGGCCGCCGCCGACGCCCTGCATCATGGCGCAGAGCGCCGTCGTACGAATCGGCCGAGCCATCTCCACGTCATCCATCGCCGCCTCCGCTGCACCGCAACAATCTTTGTGCGGTCGCAACATAGACGGGGTGCGTGCTATGTCAAGGCGGATCGAGGTCGACCCATGCTCACCGTCAAGAAGTACTCGAACCGCCGCCTCTACGACACCGTCGAGAGTCGCTACATCACGATGGAGGAGCTGGCCGCGAAGATCCGCGCGGGCGCCGACGTGCGCGTCGTCGACGCGAAGACGAACGAGGACCTCACGGCGACCACGCTGACGCAGATCGTGGTCGAAGGGCGCGGCGCGGCGAGGATGCTTCCGGTGCCGCTGCTCACGCAGCTGATTCGCATGGGCGATGACAATCTCGCGGAATTTTTCGGTCGGTACGTGACGTGGGCGATGGAGGTGTACATCCGAGCGAAGCAGGGCGCGCAGGCGATCGCGCCGTTCAACCCGTTCGCGATGGCCCCCTTCGCGGCGGGCAACGCGCTCGCGCGAATGTTCACCGGCGGCGCGCAGCAACAGAGCGGTTGGGACGAGCCTCCCCCCGCTCCTGCGCCGATCCCCACCCCTCCCCCAGCCGCGAGCGACGTCGCCGATCTGCGCCGCGAGCTCGACGAGCTGAAACGCTCGCTCCGGAAGAAGCCGCGCCGTTCCTGATTTGTTGCATTGCAACAAAATGTCCTTGACGCCTCCGTTGGGCTGCTTAGTTTGCGGCCTCGTTGGGGGACGAACCGTCCTCCGCCATCCAAAGGAGAACGGTCATGTCGGAAGCACAGTCGCACGGGCAGCAGATCGCGGAGTTCTGGGGCAAGGCGCTGACGGATCACATCGCGCGGACCGAGTCGTTCTGCGCGGAGATCGTCAAGCTCGAGACCAAGGGGACGGAGCAGGCGCTCGCAAACCTCGACGAAATGAGCCGCCTCACGCGCGAATCGATCGCCTACGCGGGTCAGCTCAACGCGGCGTGGGGCATGGTCGCGCTCGATGCGACGCGCCGCGCGTTCGACATCGTCGCCGCCGCACCGAAGAAATAGGTCAGTCGTCGTCGTCCCCACCGGACGCGACGAGCGGCGCCGGCGTGCTGCACCCCGCGGGCGTGACGAGCGTGCAGAAGAGCAGCCGGTTGAAGCGCGTGGTGGGGACGGCGTCGACGCGCGAGAAATCGTAGTCGCTCGTCTCCATCGCCCACCACGCCGCGTCGCCGCGCGGGAACGCGACCTGCGCGCCCGGCGGTCGCGGCACCGGAAGACGCGTCGACCGCAGCACCGCCGGAACGATCGCGGTGAATGGCGTCGCGTCGACCGCCTCGACGAAGACGTCCTCCATCGGCCGCGCAACCGCGTCTTGCTGTCCGAGCGCCGGCAGCCCGAGGAGCAGCTCGATCGTCCTCAAGATGCTCGTCGTCGTGTACGGCGTCGACACCACCGCGCCGCGCCGCACGTGTCCGCCCGCGAAGATCGCAAAGCTCCGGTGCGAGTCGACGTGATCCGCGCCGTTTTGCGCGTCGTCCTCGATCTTGATGATCACCGTCTCGGCCCAGAACGGGCTCTTCGAGAGCTTCTCGACGATCAACCCGAACGCGTAGTCGTGGTCGGCCATCTGCGTGTCCGGCGTGTCGACCGCGTCGTCGGCTCGTCCGAACGAACCGAAGTGATCGTGTGGAAGTCGCACGATCTCGAGCGCCGGGAGCTCGCCCTTCTTCACGTACTCGTCGAACTCGCGCTCCCACTCCTTGAATCGCCAATAGTCCGCGAGCTTCATGTCGAAGCCGCGAAAGTACGGATCGGTGATCGGCGCGAGCGACGCGCGGGTCGGAAACGCGACGCGCGTCTTCGTTTGTTGCGGTGCACGAAGGGGCTCGACGAAGTAACCGTCCTTCTTCGGCAGGTGGTACCGGTAGTCGTCGACGAACGCGCCGTAGTTTCGCACCGAGACGCCCGACGCGATCGCGACGTCCCACAAGAAGCCGCGCCCGCCTTCGTTCGGTCCGTCGATCGCCGCGACATCGGCCGTCCCCGGCAAGAGCTCCGGCGACTTCGGCGTGTGCGGGTTGTACGCGATCCGCTCCGCGACCGTCGCGAGCCCGACGTTGACCGCGCGGTTCGTCCCTTCCCAGTCGTAGGCGTGGTGACCGCGATCGGCGTACTGGAGCGGCACTTCCTTCTCGGCGAAATCGGTCGAGCGTCCGCCCATCGTCCACTGCCAACCGTCGCCCGACACACCGCCCGAATCGAAGAAGCGATCGAGCGTGACGAACGTCCGCGCGAGCGCGTGATGGTTCGGTGTGATCGCATCGCCCCAGTGCAAGAGCTTTGGATCGCCGTCGGCGCCGGCCAGATCGCCCAGCACTTGATCGTACGTTCGGTTCTCGCCGACGACGAAGACGACGTGCTTCACCTTACCGCGAAGTGCCTGAAAAATAGGCGGAACGCGCACCGCGTCGTCGTGAAACCGGTTGTTGATGAGCGCCTGCATCGTCAGCTTCGCGCGCGCGTCGGGCGCCGGAATCGGAAAAGCGTGGAGCCCTCCGTGCTGCAGCTGCAGCGAGAACTCGTTGCCCGGCGCGATCGCGTACGGCTTCTCGCGCGATCGCAGAACGTCGCTCCACGGACCGTGCGGGTTCGCCGTCGTCGGGCTCTTTCCGAACGCGACGAAGAGCGAAGCGCCATCCGCGGACACGGTCACGTCGTGCGGATAGAAACCGGTCGGAACGAGCCCGACGACGCGCGGCGTGTCGACGAGCGAGAGGATCGCGACGGTGCTCGTCCCACCGTTCGTCACGTAGAGGGTCTTCTCATCGGGCGAGAGTGCGACGCCGTTCGGATTCGATCCACGGAGCGCGCGGAGGGCCGCAGGCATGTCGTCCGGCGCGGTCGTGGGGATCTCCGCGACGGATCCCGCATCGCGATCGATGATGCTCACCGTGTCGCTGTTCGCGTTCGCGACGTAGATGCGCGTCCCGGCTCGGTTGGCCGTGAGCCGCGCCGGTTGCCCGCCGACTTTGATGCGGCGCAACACGGACCGCCGGTCGAGATCGATCTCCACGACCTCGCGGCTTCGCTGGCACGTGACGTACGCGCGGTCCTCGCCGACGACCACGACGCCGAGCGGATACTCGCCGCCCGCTGCGGCGCCGCCCGGCGGAAGCTTCAGCTCGTCGAGCTTCGCGCGCGTCGCCGTGTCGAAGATCGTGACGGAGTCGTTGTCGTGGTTCGCGACGACGAGCCGCGCACCCGACGTGCTCAGCGCGATCCCGGCGGCGTACGGGCTCATTTTCATCCCGAGGCCGCCGTAGCCGTGCTTGTCGCGATGGCCGAGGGTGAGCGGCGCCGCGCGTTTCTCCCATTTTGCGCCGTGGCGCTCGACCTCGTGCACGCAGTCGTCCGGTCCACCGCTCACGTAGAAGCGGTCGCCCGCCGGATGAAACGCGAGCCCGACGAAAGCGTTCGGGACGCGAACGACGTCCGTCTCGCGCGGCGCGGCGCCCGCCACGTCGTAGACGAAGACGTACTCGTCCGACACCGACGGGATCTTCTTCCCGTCTCGATCGTAGAGCCGGTTGTAGCCGGACGTGAGCACGAGGAGCGTCTTCTTGTCGGGCGAGAGCGCGGTCGCGATCGCCCCCATTGCCAGAAAGCCGGGCGCCGCGCGCGCGTGCGGGTTGAGATCGAAAAGGCGCGATCCGGGCGCCGCGTCGGGAGTGATCGTCGCGCCGGTCGGGAGGCCGAGGACGTCGGTGCCGAAGAGCGATGCCTTCGCGAGCCGCCGTCCCGGAGCCACGATAGGAAGCGGAGGCGCCGGATCGGCGGAGACGCTCGCCGCCGCATCGGGGAGTGGAGCCGCGTCCGCCGTCGAAGCCGAAACGCTCGCAGCGATCCGCACCGGCGCCGCCGGCGGTGTTCCCGCGCACGCGACGACGAGCGACGGCGGCAGGGAAATCGCCGAGAGAAGCAGTGAGAGCGCGCGACGTGGAGAGCGCATGAGCCGACCGCCACCCTACCGAAATTCTCGCCCCCTGCTGCGTGCCGCAGATGCGCATATGACTGAACACATGAATCAGTGTGACTCCAGGACACACCCCTCTCTTGACCGTCCTTTGCAGTCAGGCTACTTCATGGCCTCGTTGGGACTGGTTGTGAGATTGGCGGGGAAGAGGCGATAGCGAATGGGCAGTCGATTGACCTGGCCAGAGATCTGTTGCAGCGACGAATTCCGAGGGAGGTGGGTCGCCCTCGACGAGTGCAAATACGACGCGCGAACGGCGCAGCCGGTCGAGGGGAGCGTCGTCGATGCCGACGAAGACCTCGCCGCGCTCTGCAGCCGCATGCAGCAAAGCGACAACCGTCACTGCGCGATCCTGTTTTGCGAGGAGCACGACGAGCCGATGCCGTCGTCGCGCCTACCGCAGCCGTCGCCGGTTGCTCCGCGCGGCGCGGTTCACTGAGCCGCGTTATTTCACGACAGGCTTGATGACGGTCTTGCCGTCTTTCACGGCGACCTCGAAGTCGACCGCGCGGCCGTGCTTTTCGCGAAGCTTCGCGCCCGACTCGCGCAAGCTCTTCGCGAGGTTGTCGTAGGTGATCGCGGCCGTCGACTCGTTGTGTTTGCGCTTCGTCTCGACGTATTGCGCGTAGAGCTGTCGGACACGCTCGTCCGGGAGATCGTTGGGGCCCGCGGCGGGACGTGCGGGCACGGGCGGCGGGCGCGGCGCGGGAGGCGGAGCGGGCGCGCGCGGAGCCGGAGGCGCGACGACCGCGGCGCTGCGCATCGCGCGTGACGACGGCGCGTCCGGACGAACGGCCGTACGCGGAATGGGAGCGGGCGGCGCTTGCGGCGCGGGCGGAGCAGGACGGGCTTGCGGCGGGAGCGGAGGCGGGAGGGATCGCGGCGGCACGGCATGCGATCCCGTCGCCGGTCGACTCGCTCCCGGCGGTGCAGCCGGAGGCGCGCCGGTGAAGCGTGGCTGCTCAGGGTTCGCCTTGCGCCAGATGCGCCCGCCCGCAGCGCCCGCAGCGCCCGCAGCAGCCGTAGGCGACGACTCGCTATCTCCGGGCGCGATCGACGCGGTCGGCGGCGCGGCAGGGACCGTGCGCGGCGCCATCGACGCGGTCGGCGCGGGTGGCGGCGCCGGTCGCGGCGGGGGCGTCGGCGGCCGCGGCGTCGCTGGCCGCGCGACGGGAATGCGAAGCGACGACGGAGCGCGATCGAGCGGATCGTCGAGCTCTCCGAAGTCGAGCTCCACGTCCGTCGGACGCTTCTTTGCCGTCGTCGTCACCGGCGCGCGCATCGGCCTCGGCTCCTCGAGCGCCGCGAACGCCGCGAAGTCGTCATCCTCGAGGATGGCAGCATCGTTGATCGAAGGCGGCGGCAACGAGTCGTGCGCCGGTGCTTCGGGCTTGGGCGGCGCGACCGACTTTCGCCGCGTCGACGTCCGCTCCTCGTCACCGAAGCGCTTCTGCGCCTTCATCATGTGGCGTTTGTACGTCCCGTTCTCGATCTCGCGACAGATGCGCTGCCAGAACGTTTGGTACGTATTGAACCTTTGAAGGATCATCTGAAACCGGTACCTGAGCCCCGTGTTTCGGATTTGTTCCTTTCGCAGAATCTGAATGCGCCGCTCGACGTCTTTTCGCGGGACACCCGGCTCGATCTTCTCGATCCCCATGAAATACTGGTCGTAGAGCGAGCGCAGACGTTCGATCCGCAGCTCCAGCTCCCCGATCAGGTTCTCGAGCTCGACCTGCTCCACCGCACCTCCTCAAACGCGCTTTTCGTTACGAAGCGGCTAAATCAATGGCTCTAAATCAGAGAGGCGTCACGCGAACGTTGTCGAAACAAACCTTCACTTGCCAGTTGTTGAATCCGAAGTGATCGTGCCCTGCCCCGACGAGCGGCTGAGGGTCGGCGAACGAGTGCATCTCGACGTCATCGACGAACCAACGCACCGTCTTCGCGTCCGTCCGCTCGACCTTGAAGCGGTAGACCTGCCCGGCCGCGACGGGGCGATGCTTCGGATCGTCCGACGCGGGATCGACCTCGATCTTCTTTCGATCGTCGCCGTGCTCGTTGATGCGCGCCAGCACGTGAAACTTGTTTGCCCATCCGCCGAAGATGACGAGGTACGAGGTGGCGTTCGTGTACGAGATCGACGTCGCGGCCGAGCGGCCGTCGCCCCAGAGCTCGGCTTTGAGGTCGCCTTCGGGCGATTCGGAGATGGCGTCGAACTCGATGCGCGCGTTCACCGGGAGGACGCGGTTCAACCAGACGCCGTGGTTCTTCGCGCCTTGTCCGCACAGGCGGCCGTTCTCGATGCGCCATGCCGAGGTGCCCGCTTGAATCCAATCGGGGCCGAGATCGGAAGCCGGCGGCGCCGCGGCGCTGGGCGTCGCGGGAGCGGAGAGCGCGACGGAAGGGGACGCGGCGGCCGAGGCCGATCCCGACGCGGACGGCGCGGGCGCCGAAGCGGTCGGACGTGGCGGCGGGACGATCGAAACCGCCGACGCCGCGGGCGCGCCCGAACGATTGAAGTCGTCGAAAAAAGGCGTCTTCATGATGTTTTCCGACGTCTTGAACGTCGACGTCGGCGCGGCGGCGGCAGGGTGGGTCGTGACCGGGCCCGCGTCGGACGGCGTGCTGTTGCCTGGCGGCACGCACGCGACGCCGGCAAAAACGACGACGGCGGCGGCGACACCCGACGCAACGAGAGCCGCGGTAGATGGCCCATGGGAACGGAAGAAAGAGCTCACGCCCACGTTTCTATCACGCCCGCCCCGCCGCGCAGAGGTGCGCCGGAGCCCCCTTTTGTGTAAAGGATGCCTCGTCATGTTTCCCATCCTGTTCCGCATTCCGCTTCCTCACATGCCGCTCAAGCTCTGGTGGGCTCTCGCGGCGGTCATCGCCATCGCAACGATCTACGGAGCCCTCTCGTATCGGCGCGGCGAACGCACGGCAGCGCTCGTGTCGCTCCTGTTCGCTGCGGCGGCGGGCTTCGGGATCTGGAAGTGGAAGGCGATCAGCTACGAAGCTCCGAACATCCCCATCTACTCGTACGGGGTGATGCTCGGCCTCTCGCTCGTCGTCGGCTGGTACTTGACGCTGACGCTCGCCGAGAAAGACGGGCTGCCGAAGGAGACGATGGCAAACTGCTACGTCATCACGGCCGTCGCGGCGATCGTGGGATCGCGTGTACTTTACATCCTCACGAACCTCGACGAGTTCAAGACCGTCGGGGATCTGTTCGCGCTCCGCAAGGGCGGGCTCGTGGCGTACGGCGGATTCATCGGCGGCTTCCTCGGGAGTTGGATCTATCTCCAGTCGAAAAAGATTCGCCTCTTGCCGTGGGCCGACGCCGCGGTGCCCAGCTTGGCCACGGGCCTCTTGGTCACGCGCATCGGCTGCTACCTCTTCGGCTGCGATTTCGGAAAGCGCCTCCCGGAGACGGCGCCGGCGTTCTTGAAGAAGCTCGGCACGTTCCCGCACTGGGCGACGGGCACGCTCGAGAACGGCGACGGCTCGCCGGCGTACGTGAGGCACCTCGATCTGTTCCGGGGATCGCCGCTCGAGCAGACGATCCACAGCACGAACCACTCGCTGCCGGTGCACCCGACGCAGATCTACGAGTCGGTCGTGGGGCTCACCCTCTTCGCCGTCTTGATGTGGCAGCGAAAGCACCTCAAGTTCCGCGGCCAGGTCTTCTTCCTGTTCGTGTTCGGCTACGGGTTCTTGCGCTTCTTGCTCGAGATCATCCGCGACGACGTCGAGCGCGGTGAATACGGGCCGATCCTCGCCGAGCACGTCTTCGTTCCGGCGTGCCTCTTCTTGTTCGCGATCGCGTTCACGTTCGGAATATCCCTCGGGATCACCAACAAGAACGCACGGACGGCGGCGCGCGTCGTCGCGTTCGTTCCGGCGATCGCGTCGTACATCGCGCTGAGGCCGGCGTCGTTCGGGCAAGTGGTCAACGTGCAGCTGTCGACCAGCCAGTGGATCGCGCTGACGACGGCGTTGCTCGTTTCGTACTTCTACGCGCAGCTCTGGCAGAGCGCGCGGAAGGCGCCGGCGATGGCGATGGCGCTCGGCGAAGGCGCGAACGTCGAAGAAGACGAAGAGGAGAAGGTCGACGAGGACGAGGAGCGCGAACGCGCCGAGGCCACCGACGACGCTCCCAAGAAAAAGAAGAAGAAGAAAAAGAAGGTCGACGCGGAAGCGGCCGAAGCAGAGGCCGAGACCGAGACCGAAGGCGACGGCGACGGCGACGGCGAGAAGGTCGAAGCGAAGGCCGACGACAAAGACGCGAAGAAGGACGAAAAGGAAGACAAGGGCCGGGAGCCGAAGCCCGCGACTTCCTGATCCGCGAGCTGATGTAGAGTTGGCGGCGTGAACACGCGCCTCCACCTCTCGTCGGTTCTCGTGACGCTCACCGCACTCGCTGTCGCCTGCGACGACGACAAGAAGGCGACGCCGCCCGCGGCCACGTCCGCAGCGACGACGGCCACCGCGCCGACCGCGAGCGCGAGCGCGTCCGCCAGCGCGAGCGCCGCGACTCCCGAGATTCCGCCGCTCAGCGCCGACGCCTTCTGCACCCGGCTCTTCGGGAGCATCGCGACGGACTTCGCGAAGGCGTGCTCCGACGACGACAAGAAAGCGGACGCCTACAAGCTCGCGTCGCTCGTGGCGGCGATCCCGCTCGAGGAGTGCAACTTCGTCGTGCGCGATGGGGTCGCCGCGGGACGCATGACCTTCGACGCGCTCGCCGCCGCGCGATGCGCCGACGCCGCCGACAAGACGCGGCGTGCGATGAAGGGCGTCCATCTGGCCACGCCGGACATCGACGAGGTCGCCGAATGCAGAGCCGTCGTGGCCGGCAAGCAAGCCGACGGGCAACCGTGCCGATCGACGCTCGAGTGCAAAGATCCGCTCACGTGCATCGGCGCGAAGGGGAAAAAGGAAGGCACGTGCAAAGCGGTGCCGACGAAGGCCGGCGAGCCGTGCGACGGCACCGTGTGGCGACACCACGATCTCGGGCATCGACATCGCTGCGGACCGGGGCTCGCGTGCGACACGCCGGACATGAAGGTCACGAACGCGGTTTGTCGCACGGCCGTCGCGAACGGCGGAGCGTGCGTCGAGTCGGACGAATGCGAAGAAGGTCTCAGCTGCCACGCGGCGAAATGCACGTCGGGTCCGCCGGCCGACGTGGGCGGCGCATGCGACGACGACGCCGACGACTGCAAAGACGGCCTCTACTGCAAACGCGACAAGGGGAAGAAGGAAGGCCAGTGCGCGGCGAAGAAGGCCGCCGGGCAACCTTGCGCCGACGTCTTCGAGTGCCGTGGCGAGTGCCGCAAGCCCGCGGGGAAACCCGACGGAACGTGCGCGGCGATTTGCGGATCGGGGTGAGCGCGGCGCCTCGAAGGCTGCGATCGCGACGCAAATCGGTGCTCGGTCGGAGGTGAAAGCGGGTCGGACGACGCTTCGAGCGGGTCGGGCGTCGATCGGAGGGCATCGGGCGTCGCTTGGATCGACGAGGTCGCCCATCGGAGCGCATCGGGCGTCGATCGGATCGACGAGGTCGAACCTCGGAGGTGGTACCCAGGTCGATTTGGCCGCTCGCTCGCCTGTTTTGGATTCGAGCGCGTCGAAAGATCGGCATGGCGATCCTCTCTGGAGGCTTCGCTAGCTGATTCGACAGGTGAGGTACCTGACGGCATCGGCTCCGTCCTACAAAAAAGAGGCGAGCTCGGACCTCAGGTCGGCTACCTCTCCTCTTCGGTCGAGTAGGGGAGCCTCTTTTTCGACTCCGGTACCCTCTTTTTCGACTCCGGTACTCAGTGCACGACGCGCGGGACCGAGTGCTCCCAGTCGCCGAGGAGCGCGCGCGTCGCGGCGATGAACGCCAGCGGCTGATCGAGGATCAGATGGTGATGCGCGTCGGGGATTTCGATGAGCGGTGAGCTGCGATCGAGGAGCTCGTACATGTACTCGGCGGTGTCGGGCGGCACGACGACGCTGTGCTCTCCGCGGAGGATCGCGATGCGGCAGTGCGTGCTCGCGAGGTAGTCGCTCATCTTCTCCATCGAGACGCGGTGGAAGACGAGCGGATCGAACTTCCACGTGAAGCCGCGCGTGGGCGACTCGACGGCTTTGAGCGACGTGCGCGCGACGTGATCGAAGATGAACTTGTTTTCGCACGGCTGCGCGGGGACGAGTCGGAAGTGCGCGATCGCTTCTTCGACGGTCGGGTAGACCTTCGGATTGCGGAAGCTCTTTCCGTGTCCGCCTTCTTGGCTCTCGGGATCGGGTCTGCGCACGGGCGCGTCGACGATGATCGCGCCGGCGAGCGCGGCGCCGTGGATCGACGCGGCGACGATGCCGACGATGCCGCCCATGCTGTGACCGATGAGGACAGGCGGGCCGATGAACTTCGCGTCGTTCGCGACGGCGATGATCTCGTCGGCCCACTGCGTGCGCGGGTACTCCTCGCGGCGACCGCTCTCGCCGTGGCCGCTGAGGTCGAGCGCGACGACGTCGTAGTGGTACGTGAGGAGCGGCGCGAGGAAGCTCCACCACTCGGCGTGCGCGGCGCCGCCGTGAACGAGGACGAGGCCGGGCTTCGTGCCGTCGCCCCACCGCAAGTAGTGAATCGAGCAGCCCGCGACGGTGACGCGATGCTCGGTGCGCGGCGCGGCGAGCGCCTTCTTGAACCACGCGGGTGCTTCGCTCACGTTGCGCAGCTTACTCCGGTTTGAAGCTACCGAACGAGCGACCGAAGTAGGCGAGTGGATCGCCGTCGGTGCGGACGCCGCCGATCACTTCGCCGACGAGGATCGTGTGATCGCCGGCCGCGTGTCGTGCGTGTATTTTGCATTCGATGTGCGAGACGGCACCGTCGATCAGCGGCAGCGACGTGTGCGCACCGGGCGTGATCGCGACGCCGGCGAACTTGTCGGCCCCCTTCGACGCGAACTGCATCGCGACGTCGCCTTGTCCGACGGCGAGGATGTTGATCGTCATCGAGGCGGCGGCGGCGAACGCGGGATGGCAATCGGCGGCGTCCTCGAGGCAGACGAGGACGAGCGGCGGCGCGAGCGAGACGCTGCAGAACGAGCTCGCGGTGAATCCCCAAGGCGTGCCGTTCGCGTCGCGCGTCGTGACGATCGTGACGCCGGCGGGGAAGCCTCCGACCAGCTTGCGGAACAGCTCTTTGGTGACGGGAGGGGCCGTGTCGGGCATCGGCCGAGTCCGCCACGATTCGTGCGGAACGTCAAACCCTCCGCGTGCGTTATGGTGCGCGCGATGCGAACGCGCTTTCTGGTCGCTCTCCTCGCCGCGTGCAACGGCGCGCCCGCCGCGCGAACGCCCGCACCGGCGCCGCGCGCGATCGCGTCGACGGCTCCGAGCGCGAGCGCGAGCCCGAACATGGATCCCGGAGCGTTCGTGGAGATCGCAGCGGGTGACGACTTTTGGTGTGCGCTTCGCAGAGCGGGCACGGTGCGCTGCCACGGCGCGAACGCGCGCGGGCAGCTGGGCGGCGGCGCCGACGTCGGAAAACAGGGTGACGTCGACGTCGTGGGGATCGCAAACGCAGCGTCGATCGTCGCGTCGGGCGACAACGCGTGCGCGCGTCTCACGGACGGGACGGCGAAATGTTGGGGCGGGCGCGATCACGGCAAGCCGGTCGACGTCGCAGCGTTTCCTGCGCCTTCGATCGCGACCGACGTCGTCGCGGACGCCGTGCAAACCGAGACGATGCGCGTCGACGTCTCCGATGGCAGCGCACGAACGTCGAGCTGCGCGCTCCGCGCCGACGGCACCGTGCTGTGTTGGGGCGCCAACGATCTCGGACAGCTCGGCGACGGGACGACCGTCGATCGCGCGAAGCCGACGCGCGTCGCGGGGATCGCGGACGCGGCGGAAATCCGGCTCGAATGGGGGCGCGCGTGCGCGCGGCTCCGCGACGGAAGCGTGAAGTGTTGGGGCGACAACGATCGCGGTCTCCTCGTTCCGAACGCGACGCAGGCGGTGCTGAAAACGCCCGTCGCCGTGAAAGGGATCGCCAACGCCACGCGGATCGCCGTCGGCGCCGACCACGCGTGCGCGGCGCTGCGCGACGGAACGTTGCGCTGTTGGGGCGACGCCGAGGACATGCCGAACGGATGGGAGTCCGCGGTGAAAGACGCGCCGCAGCCGGTCGCCATTCCGGACGTCGCACGCGTCGTCGGCCTCGTCGCGCGAGCGAGCGAGACATGCGTGTGGCGCGACGATGGGCGCGTGCAGTGCTGGCACAAGGCGGGGAAAGAGACAGGGCTCGACTCGACGTGGGACGACGACAACTTCGTTCCGTGGATCGACGACGCCGTCGACGTCGCGATCGGACAGAACGAATGGTGTGCGAAGAAGCGCGGCGGAAACGGCGCGCGCTGCTGGGGCGAGCGTCTGTACGGTGAGCCGACGGCCGTGCCTGGATTGAAAGACGCGGCGGAGATCGCGGACGGACAGCTCCACTCGTGCGCGCGCGTCGCGTCCGGCAAGGTGCGCTGCTGGGGATGGAACGTCGAAGGATCGCTCGGCGTCTACGGGCGCGGGCTCATCGACGATCCGGTCGACGTGAGCGGAGTCGACGGCGTCACGCACGTCGCGGTCGGAGCGATGCACTCGCTCGCGTTGATCGGCGACGGAACCGTGCGCTCGTGGCGGCCGAGCTTCGGGAAGTCCGACGTCACGATCGCGACGGTCGAGGGCGTGCGCGGCGCGGTCGAGATCGTGGCGGGGTCGCACCACTCGTGCGCGCGCTTCGCCGACGGCACAGTGGCGTGTTGGGGCGAGGCGACCAAGGGGCAGCTCGGGATGGAGGTGCCCGCGGGGCGGACTGCACCGGTCGTCGTACCGGGACTTGCCGACGCGATCGCGATCGCCGCGGGCCACGATCTCACGTGCGCACTGCGAAAGACGCGAACGCTGCTCTGCTGGGGATCGATGGGAAAAGACGCTGCGAAAGAGCGCGCGCCGACCGCGATCTCCGGTGCGACGGACGTCGTGCTGGTCGCCGTCGGAGCGGGGACGGCGCTCGCGCTCCGCGTAGACGGCACGGTCCTGGAGATCGACGCGAAGCGCGCGGCGAAACCGGTCGATCCGCGTTAGAGTGAGCCCACCTTGCTCAGCCTCACCCGCAACAAGCTCGAACCGCTTCGCGATCAACTCCGCGCGCGCGGGCAACGACCGTCGATCGTCGTCCCCGCCCTCGCCACGTCGACCGAGCTCATCGAAGCGATGCACCTCGTCGAGCAGTGGGGCCCGTTCACCGAGCTCATGTACCTCGTCATGGCGGCCGATCGCCGCGTCCTCAACGTCGAGCGCGAAGTGCTGCGCGGCGCTCTCGCGGTGCTCTCGGGCGAGAAGGTTCGCACCCGCCACATGGAAGCGATGCTCGACGCGGCGACGCGACGGGTCGCGTCCGACGGGACCGAAGCGCGACTCACGATCGTCATCGAGACGCTCCGCACGGACAAGGCACGCGCCGAGACGGCCGCGGTCGTGGCCGCCGCGATCGCCGCCGCGGATCACCGCTTCGCGCCGGAGGAGCACGCGATCCTCACGCGCATCTTCAGCGGACTCGGGATCGCCGACGCGCGCGCCACCGAAATCCTCACCGACCTCGAGGCCGAGCTCGGCGCGAAGTAAGCCCTCACTTTTTCCCAACGCTGATTCGATGCGACATCTTCTTCGTCTTCTCTTGATCGTGGCGCCGCTCCTCGCGCTCTTCGCGCCGAGGCTCGCGCTCGCCGACAAGGTCGCGGTGCTTCCGTTCCAAAGCGTCGGCAACGCGACGAGCGTGGATCTCGACAAGGCGCGGGTGACGACGCGCGCGGCGGTGCTCGATCGAAAGCACACGGCGCCGACCGATTCGCAGATGATCACCGCGGAGATGGCGTTCAAGGGCGAGCTCGGCGGCGGCGCGAAGGCGTTTCAAGCGGCCGGGCGCGCGTCGGGATCGGACTGGGTCGTGCGCGGGCTCGTCGAGACGCACGGCGCGACGTACCACCTCGAGCTCGAGGTCTGTCAGGTCGAGACCGGACGCAAAGAGACGCTCGCGCGCGAGATCGAGCCGGCGAAGGAGCTCGTGCAAGTCGCCGAGATGCTCGCGCTCCTCTTGCGACCCGAGGGGATCGCGAACGCCGACATTCCGTGGGAGCGCGGCGCGCAGAACGTGATGCCGCCCGTGAAGCCTGGCGACACGAAGGTCGTGACGAAGCCGCCGGAAGCGCCGCCGGGGCCTCCGCCGGTGAAGCACGTGTACGCCGAAGGGCGGCCGATCGTCATCGGGTTGGATCTGTCGATCTTGTCGGCGCTGCATCGTCCGTCGGTCGCGCAAGGACCGGCGACGTCGATGCAGCTCGGCGGCGCGTTCGGCTATGCGCTCTTGAAGATTCCGGGGCTCGAGCTGCGCGGCAACCTCGCCGGCGCGGTCGCGGGGCCGAGCTCGATGACGATCGACGTAGGCGCGCGGTACATGCTGCCGGTCGTTCCGACCAAGCGGATCTTCGTCGGGCCCGAGCTCGGTCTCGGCACGTTCATCACGCTCGGCGCCGAGAAGACGGCGCGCTTCCTCGCGCGCGGCTCGCTCGTCGGGAGCCTCGGTCTCGGCGATCGTTTGCAGCTCGAGCTCGTCGGTGATTTCGATTACGCGGCGGGCGGCTCGGGAGCGCTGCTCTTGTTCGGCGGCACCGCGCGCGGTGCGTTTCGTTTCTGATGCCGCTCCCGACGCGCTCCGCCGTTCAAAAGCTCGCCGACGACATCGTCGCCGAACGCGTCGCGGCTCCGAAGGCGATCGACGATGCGCTCCGCACGGCGAGCTCCGACGCGGCGCTCGCGATGATGCTCGCAGCGTCTCTGGCGAAGCGCGCGCCGACGACCGCACAAGTTTCACTCGCGCTCCCGATGCTCGACGAGATCGAAGCGATGCCGATCTTGGTCGGCGCGTGTGCGGGAGATCGCGTGGCGATGCTCCTCGACGTCGTCGATCGCGATCAGATGGGGCAAGCGCGCGACGCGCTCGCGCTGTGGCTCGCGTGCCTCTCGCTCGACGGAAAGGCGCCACCGTCGCGCTTCGCGGCGCTCCTTCGACGACAGGCGCGACGCTCCGAAGGGCCCGAGACGGCGGCGCTCCTCCTCGCGGTCGCGCGCGCGCTCGGTGACGTCGACGTCGTCGCTTCGGTGTGCGCGGTGTTGCCGTACATCGATCTCCCGCTCGCCGACGAGGTCGGATCGCGTTGGCGCAAAGCGTTCGCGACGCCGCTCCTCGACGCGCTCTCCGAAGAGGCGGGGCCGCGCGTCGTCGCGAGCGGATTCACCGCGCGCCGCACGACCGCGAAGGTCGGACGAAACGATCCGTGCCCGTGCGGCAGCGGCAAGAAGTACAAGAAGTGCCACGAAGCGAAAGACGCCGCAGGTGCGGCTGCGCCGGATTCGGGTGGCGCACTCGCCGAGCGGCTTCGTGACGCGGCGTCGTCGCTCACGCCGGATCAAGTGCAGGATCTACGTCCGCAGGAGCTCGCGCGACTCGAGCTCGCATCGCTCGCGTCGCCGTCGCTCGTGCAGGCGTTTCGTCGCTATCTCGTGCTGCAACGATGGGAGCTTGCCGAGCGCGGGTTGGACGAGATTTCTCGACGAAAGGATCTCGAGAAGGTCGATCGCTACCGCGACGAGCTCGTCTACGAAGCGCTCTTCGCGGGCGACGCCGACCTCGCGAAGACACACGTCGCGCGCTTCGCCGATCCGGCGGCGCTGTCCTTGTCGTGCAAGGTCGCGCTCGACTTGCTCGCGCCGACGCTCGAGACGTGGCCTCGCCTCGAAGAGCAGGTCGCGCGCGGGCTCCGCGACGAGGACACGAAGCCGGACGCACTGTTCGACGTCGCCGAGGCGCTCCTCATGCGCGAGCCGGCGATCGGGATCGTCTTCGCACGCGGAGTGATCACGCCGGCGCGCGCGCGAGACTCCGCGACGTTGCTCGAAGTCATCGAGGAGGCGCGCGATCGGCTCGCGCTCGCGCCGGGCGATCCGGCGGGCGCGATCTACGAAGCGATGCTCGACGTCGACGTCGCGAAGCGCGCGAAGAAGGAGCTCGACGCGGCGCGCGCGGCGGACAAAGAGAAAGCGCGGTCGCAAGGGAGCGCGCTCCGCAAGAAGGCGCGCGCGGCCGCGGCGCGCGTCGCCGAGCTCGAAGCGCAGCTGCAAGCGCAGCAGGCGGCGCGCGAGGTCGAGGCGACCGAGCTTGCGGCGCTCGAACGCGCGGCCACGTCACCGGCCGACGACGAAGAGCGACGACGCCTCCGCACGAAGATCGAAGAGATGAAGGGGCGCATCGCCGAAGGAAACAAAGAGCGCGCCGACCTTCGCAAAGAGCTCGCGCAACGCAGCGAGGCGCTCGTCACGGCGGCCGCGCCGGCCGACGAGCCCGAAGAAGAAGCGGAAGAGGACGACGGCGCGCCGGTCGACGCGCGCGTTCGCGGCGTCGCCATCCCGAGGTTCGCGCGATCCGCGGCCGACGCGTTCCGCGAAGTGCCGGCGCGTGTCGCGCGCGACGCGCTCCTCGCGGTGTCCGAGCTCGCCGCGGGCGACGCGGCCGCGTGGCGCGAAGTGAAGCAGCTCGAGAAGGTCGCGGCGCCGGTCTTCTCCGCGCGCATCGGCATTCACTACCGCCTCCTCTTCCGCGTCGACGCGGCCGGCCTCGAGGTGCTCGAGCTGTTCCATCGCAAGAACCTCGAATCGACCGTGAAGCGGTACGGCTGACGATGATCCCGCACGTCGAGGTCGACACGCTCTACGTCGGCTCGTTCGCCGTGCAGCCGTTCGGTCTGCTCGTGCTCACCGCCGGCGTCGTCGGTTGGAACCTGATGATGCATCGCGCGCGCGTCGTCGGGCTCGACGTGCGCGAGTTTCGCGCCGCGTGCACGTGGGCCGTCGTCTTCGGCGCGGTGTTCTCACACGTGCTCGACGAAGTCTTCTATCGGCCCGAAGACATCGCGAAGAACCCGCTCTCGCTTCTGTACCTATGGGACGGGCTCAGCTCGGTCGGCGGATTCGTCGGCGCGATCCTCGGCGGGCTCGCGTGGCGATCCATCGGCTTCGAGACGCGCGGTTTCTTCTCCGTGCCGTTTCTGCGCGCGACGCCGATGTTGATGCTCCCCGCCGCCGACGTCGTGGTTCCGTGCTTCACGATCTCCTGGATTTTCGGCCGCGCCGGCTGCTCGATCGTCCACGACCACGTGAGCAACCGCGTTCCGCTCGGGACGCCGTTCTCGGTCGCGTTCCCCGCAGTCGGCGAGCTCCCCGCGCACGTGTGGGGACCGATCAAGATCACGCTGGGGACGGCGCCTCGCTACGATCTCGGACTCTTCGAGCTGGTCTTCACGATCATCCTGTCGCTCGCGCTCATCCTCACGTGGCGTCGCGCGCTCGCGCTCGGAACGCGCGTCGCGGTCGTCTGCTTGGCGTACGCGCCGGTCCGTTTCACGATGGACTTCCTCCGCGACACCGACGGCGATCTCGGCGACCGGCGCCACGCTGCCCTGACGTTTGCGCAGTGGAGCTGCGTCGCGATGTTCGTCTTTGGTCTCTCGCTGGTGGTGCGTATTCGCGCGCGAAGGTAGCCTCTAGGCCCGCAATGAACGAGCTCACCAAGATCGTTTCTCTCCTCAAAGACGACGCCATCGAGAAGCGGATCGCCGCGGCCATCGTGCTCGGCGAGATCCGCGCGAAGGGGCCCGAGGTCACCGACGCGCTCGCGAAGCTCCTGACGAGCCCGGTGCCCGCGCTGCAACGCCACGCGCTCGACGCGCTCGCGCGCATCGGCGCGAAGAAGCTCGCGCCGCAGATCTTTCCGCTGCTCCTCGCGCACGATCGCGACGTTCGTCAGTCGGCGCAGCAGGCGATCCACAGCATCGGCGAAGAGGCGGTCCCGCTCATTCGCAAGCGCATGGATGGCGCGGAGCCCGAAGAGCGGCGCGCGCTCGACGCGATCCTCGCGGACCTCGGCGGCAAGGACGCGTTCACGACGCTCCTCGCGAGCATGGCGTCGAGCGAAGGCGAAGACGCGAAGGCCGCGGCGATGGCGGTGCGCCAACACGTGAAGAGCGCGAGCGCGGCCGAGCGGCGATCGCATCTCGCGGAGACCGAGAAGTTCCTGAAGGGGCAGAAGAAGGGTCTCGGTAACCCGAGCGCGATCGCGGCCGCCGTGAAGATCCTCGGCTACCTCGAGGACGAAAAGGCGCTCCCGACGCTCCTCGCCTACGCGACGAATGCGAAAGAAGCGTCGGCGATTCGGCAAGAAGCGCTCATCGCGATGCGGTTCGCGCTCGGCGAGAAGCGCGGCGATTCGAACAAGGTCGTCGGCGCGCTCATCGACGCGGCGTCCGACGCGGATCGCGCGCTCGCGCAGACCGCGCTTCATACGCTCGGGAGCCTCGAGCTGTCGGCCGAGCACGCGAAGCGCATCGAGAAGCTCGTCGCGCATCCGGACATCGACCGTGTGCGCTTCGTCATCGAACAGCTCGGGCGGCAGAAAGGGGTCGACGCGGCGCGCGTGCTCGTGAAGCTGCTCGCGACCGGCGACAAGCGGCGCGCGGAGCTCGCGGGGGCGGCGCTGGGCGCGAACGACGACGCGGTCGCGCTCCTGGCGAAGGCGCTCCTCGATGCGACCGACGCCGATCGCGCGTGGATGATCCGCAACGTGCTTCGTCCGTCGGCGAAGAAGATCGGCGCGCCGGTGAGGAAGCAGCTCCTCGAGTCGGCGATCGAGCGCCTCGAAGCGGGCGAACGCAAATGGGAGTCGCTCCTCGACGTCGCGCGCGACGCGGATCCCGAGGCGGCGGCGGCGGCGCTGCGAACGCTCGCCGCGAAGCTTCGGAAGAAGGACAACCTCGACAAGTCACTCACCGTGCTCGGCCTCTTGTGCCGAAGCGATCGCGCGACCGATGACGATCGCTACGCGCGAACGGCGCTCGAGCTCGCACGGAGCGCGCGCGACACGCGACCCGCGGCGCGCGCGGGCGACGAGTCGCTCAAGATGATCGGAGCGCTCCTCGGTCGCGGCTACGACGTGGCGAAGGCGCTTCGCAAGGACAAGACCCTCGGCCTCGAAGAGCTCTACTACGTCGGCTTTCACTTCGCGGAGACGGGGCACCCGCTCGGCGAAGAGCTGCTCGCCGAGGTCGTGAAGCAGGGCGGACGCGCGAAGATCGGTCGCATGGCGAAGAACAAGCTCGAGCTGGTCGAGGGCGCGGGGTGACTGCGTGAGATCCGCGCCGTGCGCGATCGCGCTGTCGATCGCATGCCTGAGCGCTGGCTGCCGCGACGCCGCGACGCCGACGGCGAACGGCATCGCGGACGCGTCCGTCGCGAACGATGGCGACGCCGCTCGCGACGCGAACCGCGCAGCTCTCCTCGCGAAGCTCCGCGCGCGCGTGGCCGCGCACCCCGACGACGGCGCATCGCTCTACGCGATCGCGCAGCTCGAATCGCACTCGGGACACGCCGACGCGACGCTCGACGCGCTCGCGCGCCTCGATGCGATCGGCTGGGATTATCCGCCCGACGACGACGTCTTCCCGAGCGTTCGCGACACGCCTCGCTACCGCGAGATCGCCGCGCGCATCGCGTCGCGCGAGCCACGCGCGAGCACGAGCACGACCGCGTTCACGATCGCCGAGCGCGGCCTCGTCCCCGAAGGGATCGCGTTCGATCCTCGAAGCGGCACGTTCTACGTATCGAGCATCGCGCGTCGCAAGGTCGTCGCCGTCGACGCGCAAGGCCGCGCGCGCGACGTCGTACGCGAACGCCAGGACGGTCTCATGCAAGCGCTCGGCATGAAGGTCGATGCGAAGCGCGATCTCCTCTGGGTCGCGAGCGCGGACGAGAAGACCGGCGACGCGGGCGTCTTCGCGTTCGATCCGTCGTCCGGCGCGCTTCGTCGACGCGCGCGATTGTCCGGCGGCCACCTGCTCAACGATCTCGCGTTCGACGAGCGCGGAAGCCTCTTCGTCACCGACTCGATCGGCGGCGGCGTCTACTTGATGGTCCCCGCGGCCGACACCCTCTTGCCGTACCTCGAGCCCGGGACGTTCCTCTACCCGAACGGCATCGCGCTCTCGGACGCGAAGGCGCGCGTCTTCGTCGCGCACCTCGACGGCGTCTCGATCGTCGATCGCAACACGAAGACCATCTCCGCGCTCGCGCACGATGCGCGCATCTCGCTCGGAGGCATCGACGGCCTCGCGCTCCACGGCAACGCGCTCTACGCGATCCAGAACGGCCTCGGCCACCCGCGCATCGTGCGCTTCGATCTCGACGACGCGATGACGCGTGTCGAGCGCGCGACGCCGCTCGAGACCGCGAACCC
>JBBQXV010000124.1:0-24888 GCA_038209335.1 Polyangiales bacterium
CGCCGATTTCGTCTTCGCCTTCGTTCTCCGCGGCGCCGTCACGCTGCGCCGCGAAGGTCACGCCGACGAGCGGATGACGGAGGGCGACTCGTTCGTCGTACCGCCGGCGATGCCGCACGCGCTCGCGGACACCACCGGCGATCTCGAGCTCCTCGACGTGATGCTCCCCGCCGTCACCAGGCTCACGCTCACGGATACTGCGGCTCCGCGCTTGATCGGACCGTGAGCTTTCGCTGATCGTTACGGATGCGCGGACGCGGCGGGCGCGGCGGGCGCGGCGGATACAGCGGGCGCGGCGGATACAGCGGGCGCGGCGGGCGGCGTCTTCACGACTTGGATCGCCTCGCCGAGGATGTACCGCGCGTCGCCCGCGGCCTTCACGCGATCGACGACCACCATGATGTCGAACACCGGGCCCCACGGAACGTCCGTCGTCTCGCCGCCGAACGCGATGTACTTGATGTTGCACTCGGCGCGCGCCGCTTTGAGCGATTCGGCGAGCGACTCCGCTGGACGATCGCCGGCGATCTCCTGCGGGCCCGCCGGCGTCGCGATGCGGAGCGCGCCATTCGGCAGCAAGAACACCGCGAGGTGGCATTGCTTCAGCGAGTCCGCTGGCGGGTCCTTGCGCTGGTGCCCTTTGGCCTTCAGCTCGACGGCGTAGAGAACGCCCTGCGCGTCGAGCGTTTGAACGCGAACGTCGCTCGCGCGGAGCGTCCATGCCGCGCGGAGCACGTGGATGATCGGGACGTCGCGACCGGCTTGGATCACGACGGGCGACGTGTCGCCCTTCGCGCGGCCGAGCGATCCCATGAGCGCGGGCCACGCGAGCCCTTCGGCGATCCCGTCGAACGCGACGCGCTGTCCACCGACGATGGCAGCGCCGGGCTCGCGGATCTCGATGTGCGGCGACGTCGACGGAGGGACCGGCGGCGCGACAGGCGCGGTCACCGAAGCGGTCGGCGTCCCGCTCGTTCCGACGACCTGCAGCTCGCCGCCGCACGCCGTCAGCCCCGCCACCACGAGAAGCGCCATCAGCCTTTCGCTCATGTCGATCGGGAGAGTAGTCCCGTCGACACCCGATGCGAAAGCCCGAAACGCCGAGCCGTCGCGTCTAGCTCGCGGCGCTGGCGGCGCTCGCAGGAGCGCCAGCGCTCGCGGGACACACCTTCGTGCGGCTTCGCAGCATCGCTTCGATCTCGGCGAGCGAACGACCGCTGCCGTCCAGATCGACGACGCGCTTCGCCAGAAGATCGTACCGCTTGAGCATCAAGAGGACCCACACGCCGAAGAAATCGATCCCGGCGAGGACGATCGCCCCCTCGCGCGCGTACGTCGCGCGGTTCGCCGAGAACTCGACCGGCATGTCCGTCCAGTGCCGCGTCTGCTTCAGGTGATGGCCGATGTGGTAGCCGTCGTTGAAGCAGCGGCGGTTATACGCGCTGTTGATGCACGTGATGCTGTTTCGGTACGAGTTGTCCGGCGCGTCGGGATCGATGAACGCGTGCTGGCCCCAGTTTCCCGCCATCATCATGAAGCGCGTGAAGAAGAACGGGATGGCGACGACGACGACCGCCGCGTGCCAGTCGAGCGCGAAGAGCGCCGCAGCGACCGCGTAGTACGTGAGCTCGCCGGCGAGGGTCCGTCGCAACAGCGCGAACCGCTTCCGCTTCGCGAAATGCGCGACGAGCTCGAAGAGCCCGAAGACGAAGAAGCGCGTCACGTACTTGAGGAAGTCGAAGAGGCTGTCGCGCTGGTACGGCATCGTCGAGCTGAGATCGCCGCGGAGGTTGTTCTCCGGGTGATGCATGCCGACGTGGTGCGCGAAATACGTCTCGGGTGTCTCGCCGAAGAACGGACCGAGCACCCACGGGATGTACGCGTTCATCCACCGAAAGCGACGCCGAAAGAGGCGCCCGTGGCTCGTGTTGTGGAGCATCAGGATGAACGGCCCGAGGAAGAAGAGCAGGAGCGCGAGGTAGGGCGCGGCGAGCCACCAGCGAAAGTGGCCGGGCCAGAACAAGTACGCCGCCGACGGCAACACGAGCGCGGTCAGGATGACGAGGAGGCGCGCGAAGGGGAGATCGCGCGGATCGTTCACCAGCTGGCCGGCGATGCGGTCGAAGAGGCCGCCCAGGCCAGTGCGATCAGCAGGGGCGTAGGTCGGGTCGGTCACGACGAGGTCCATACGCCTCCTTTTGGCTCGGTAGCTTCTAGCGGCGGGCTGGGCTCGGCGCCAGCGCCATCGACCCGGTCGAGGTCGACGACCGCATCCGCGATCGCGAGCGGCTCGGCGCGATGTGTGACGAGAATCACCGAGCGCGCACCGCGCAAACGCGCGATCGCGGCGAGGACCATCGCTTGCGATCGCGGGTCGAGCCCGCTGGTCGGTTCGTCGAGAAGAAGCACGGGGAGCTCGGTTGCGATCGCGCGCGCGAGGGCGATCCATTGTCGCTCGCCGCCGGAGACCGCGCGGCCTGCGGCACCCAGCCGCGACGCTCCGACTTCGTCGACGAGCCTGTCGGCGCCGAGCGTCGCGAGCGCACCGCGCGTGTCGACGTCTTCGACCTCGCCGACCGCGCCGAGGGCGACGTTCGCCGCGAGCGTGTCCGCCAGGAGCGGCGCGTCTTGCGGGACCCATGCGAACGGTCGTGACGCGGGCCCCGCGTCGGCGTTCGCGATCGACTCGCCGCCAAAGACGACGTCGCCCGCCCTCGCGCGATCGAGACCAAGGAGCGCGCGAAGCAGCGTCGTCTTTCCCGCGCCGGTCGCGCCCGCGATCGCGACGATCGATCCGGCCGGGACGCGAAACGAGATCGCTGCGGCGCGCGTGCTCCGAGCGCCGCGCGTGAGAACGAGATCGCGCACGTCGAGATCCGCGAGCGGCCACGCAACGGCGCGCGCCGGCGCTTCGACGACGACGTCGTCGCTCGTCGAAGCGTCCCCCGCCGTCGCCGCGCGAAGCTCGTCGTGCGCCGCCGACGCGCGTGCGAGCGCGAGACGCGCCTCGGCCAAATCGCGCAGCGGCCGGTACGCGAGGAAGAACGTCACCGCGAACGCGAGCATCGCGCCGCCGCTCCCGACTTCGCCGAGCCAACCCGCACGCGCGACCGAGAGCGCACACACGACCGCCGCGGCGCCGAGCAGCTCGTTCGCGCCGCTCATCGCCGCCGCGCCCGCAGCGAGCCGCGCACCTCGCGACGCGATCGCATCGCCGATCGACGCGACGCTCGCGCGCACCTTTCCCTCCGCACCGTACGTCACCCACAGCTCGGCGTGGCGCGCGGCTTCGTCCGCCGCTTCGAGCAGGGCCGTCCCTTCGCGCGACGCGCGTGTGCTCGCGCGTTTGTAGCGACGCCGCGCCGCACCGAGGAGAAACGACAGCGGCGCGAAGATCGCGATCGCGACGATCGCGAGCTTCGGCGCGAGCACGAGGAGCACGACGACGAGCGCCGCGAGCTGCACCGTCGCGCGCGCGCCGCCGAGCACACCCACATCCAGCCCGGCCTGAACGTCGCGCACCTCCGCCGTCATCGCCGCCACGCGCCGCGCGTGCGTCGGCGATGCGTCACCCTGATCGCCGTGTCGTGGGCGCCGCAAGCGATGTACAGCCAAGAGCCCGTCGAGCACCGCGAGCCGAAGCGTCGCTCCCACATCTGCCGCGATGCGCGCCTGAACATACGAAGCGTAGATGCCGCCGCCGACCTTGACCGTCACCGCGGCGAGCCCCAGCAATGCCAGGCAAAACGCCTGCTCCAACGGGGCGCCACGCCCGCCCAGGGGGCTGGATCCCAGCAGGTCCATTCGTGTGCCATTCGCCGCGACGAGCGCGACTCCAGCCGCGGCCAGAGCGAGCGCAGCATGGCCGGCCGCGTGCATCGCGATCGCTAGAGCAAACGCGACGGCCCGCCGCGGGCGACGGAGCACCCGCCGCAGCTCTCGCGCATAGAACGGAAACAGGTCTACCCTCTCCAACGTATCTTCTTCCTTGGCCGGAAAACGAACGCGCCGAACGTAAGTCGCCGCCGGAACATCGGATGATTAGGATGTGAGAAGATGAAGCGCCGGTGAGCGACGGCAACGGGCCGCCGCCACCATAGTTGGGGGAGGAGTCTGCAACCGAGAAATGACCAAACCTGCATCGGGTACATTGCGAAATCGCAAGCGCGCGAGCTCGGCCGCTCCCGCGAAATCGCATAATTCCATGATTTCCAAGAAGACCCCCGATGCAGCACGACGCGCCGGGAAGGGTACGAAACCTGCACCCTCCCCCGCACAATCCAAGCAGCGCCCCGCGACGTCCCCCGTCGCATCACCCAAACGCAAAGCGGGACTCATGCCCCGCCCCCTCGGGCAGCACCAAGGTGCAGCCAGCAAATCGAAACGCAGCGGGTCGGTGGAGGATCGCCCTACCGACCCTTCAGGAACGCCGTCAGTCGGTCGTACATCCGAGGGAGCGAAGATGAGCAAGCACAAGAGCAGCGCGGCGCGCGTGATGGCACCTGCAGACGCCGAGAAACAAAAGGCGCGCGCCGGGTCGCGCCCGGTCGATGACGACGCCGAGCCGGAAAGCACGCGCGTCCCCGCAGCGGGCGCGGCCGCCGGCAAGGACGATCTCGACATCGCCCCCGAAGAAGAGTTCGACGCCGAGGCCACCGTCACGTCGGTCACCGAAGGGCTCGTGAACGATCTCGAGCCGCCCGCGCCGCGCAAGCCGCCGTCGGACAAAGAGATCGAAGAAGGCGGCGGCGACAGCATGCTCGCGCGCTACTTCCGCGAGATGGCGACGCACCCGGTGATGGGACCGGAGGAAGAGCTACAGACGGCGATCGCGGTCGAGAACGCGGAGATCGATCACTGGGTGACGATCTTCAGCTACATCCCCGCCGCCGAGTACGCGCTCGAGTCACTGGAACGCGATCTCCCGGTCGGCGAAGAAGCGCTCGAGCTCCCGCAGCTCGCGGAGATCAAGAAGCTCCTCAAGGCGGCGAAGAAGCAGCGCAACAAGCTCCGCGGCGTTCAAGAGAAGCGTTGGAAGGACACCTGCACGTCG
Source organism: Polyangiales bacterium (assembly GCA_038209335.1). Taxonomy (GTDB): domain Bacteria; phylum Myxococcota_A; class Polyangia; order Polyangiales; family Polyangiaceae; genus JBBQXV01. The sequence continues at coordinate 5,054 of JBBQXV010000124.1, forward strand.
CTCGCGCGCGCCATTCGTCTCGCCGACAGCGACCGTTTGTGGATCGCGCACTGCGAAGACGTCACGCGAAAGCTCGGCGCAGAGGCCGACGCCGACGAGCAGGACGCGCGGCTCGATCTCGACCAGACCGATCTCCCGGAGATCGCCGAGGTCGCGGACGACGAGCAAGTCGTCGCAGCCGCCCCCGTCGAGACCACGGTCTCGCTCACCGCCGCTCAGCGCAAAGCGCCGCTCCGCGTGATGGTGAAGATCCCGGCCACGCGCGACTACAAGAAGTACTGCGACAAGATGGGCTCGGCGCTGGTGCGCTCGAAGATCGTCAAGAACAAGTTCGTGAAGGCGAACCTGCGTCTCGTCGTCAGCATCGCGCGCCGCTACAACCGCGGTCGCCTCCCGCTCATCGATCTCATTCAAGAGGGCAACATCGGCCTCATGAAGGCGGTCGAGCGCTTCGATCACACGCGCGGCTACCGCTTCTCGACGTATGCGTCGTGGTGGATTCGTCACGCGATCAGCCGCGCGCTCGCCGACAAGGGCCGCGCGGTCCGCATCCCCGTGCACATGCTCGACACGCACAACCGCATCGCGCGCGCCACGCAGGCGGTCATCGCGCGCACCGGTCGCGAGCCGACGCTCCCCGAGCTCGAGAAGGAGACGGGGATCCCGCAAGAGAAGCTCGACAAGGTCAAGGGCTCCTGGGCCGAGACGCCGTTCTCGCTCGATCGTCCGGTCGGCGATGAAGACGGACGCAAGTTCATCGACTTCCTCCAGGACGAGGCGACGCTCTCGCCGTACGACTCGCTCGCGAACCAGAAGTGGAGCGCCGAGGTGCGGCGTCTGCTCACGACGCTCACGCCGATCGAGTCGCGGATCATTCGTTGGCGCTTCGGTCTCGACGACGAGGACGAGCTCACGCTCAAAGAGATCGGCGACAAGTACAACCTGTCGCGCGAGCGCATTCGCCAGCTGCAAGAGCAGGCGCTCGGCAAGATCCGAAAGCACATGCGCGAATAGTCGCGCGCGCTCTACTTCCGCGGTCTCACTTCCACTGGCGACGCGCGATGAGCTCCACGAGCTTGTCGGCGGCGGCGCGCGCGCCGTCCTGGTGACCGCCGATCTTGTTGAAGAACATCGAGAACGCGATCGGGCCTTTGCCAGGAGGCCCGAGCACGTAGCCCGATAGCGCGATCACGTCGTCGAGCGTGCCGGTCTTCGCGCGCACGCGGCGACGCGTCGTGTCCATGCGAAATCGTTTGTGGAGCGTGCCGTCGACGCCGCCGACCGCGAGCTGCGCGAGGAACTCCGGCTGAATCCCGGCGTCGCGCCACACGTAGCGAAGGAGCATCGCCGCGCTGTGCGACGTCACGCGGTTCGCGTCGAAGAGGCCCGAGCCGTTCTTGATGACGACTCCTTTGTCGTTCGCGCCGATCTTTTCGAGCCACTGCGTGATGACCTCGGCCGCGTCGGCGCTCTTCGCCGGTCGCGCCTTCGCCTCGCCGCCGATCGTCTTGAAGATCATCTCTGCGTAGAAGTTGTCGCTGTTCTTGCCGACCGCGTAGAGAAGCGCGGAGAGCGGAGCCGACTGATGCCGGACGATCACGTGCCCGTTTTCTTTTCCGGCCTTCACGTCGCCGCTGACTTTGATGTCGGCGCGCTCGAGGAGCGCCTTGAGCGCGTACCCGGCGAGCAGCGTGGGATCTTCGACGCGCTTGGTGAACCGAACGACGCGCGATCCTTCGCCGACGGCGCCGCCGATGCGCGCGGACATGCGTTGCCCTTTTCCGGCGAGCGCGACGGTGACGTTGTCGGCGCCTTTGTCGCCGGTCCGGATGCTCCCCTCGACGTCGACGAAGCCGGGCGGATCGAACGACGCTTGCGCGGTGCCGCCGGAGCCACTTGCGGGGCGAATCGTGAGGATGATGCAGTTCTCGTTGAGCGCGACGGCGCTGACGGGCGCGCGGAAGTAGCTCCACTCGTTGGGCTGCTGCTCGAACGCGGGCGGCGTGGTCTGCTCGTCGTAAAATTGTTGATCGACGATGACGTCGCCGTCGACGCGATGCACGCCGTACGTCCGAAGCTCGTTCACCATCGCGCTGAGATCCGCGGTCGTCAGCGACGGATCGCCGTGCCCGCGGATGACGAGGCCACCCGCGACCGCGTCCTTCTTGAGCGTGCCGCTGAGCGACGTCTCGTAGCGATGATCACCGCGAACCAATGCGAGCGCGGCGGCGGCGGTGTAGATTTTGGCGTTGGAAGCGGGATTGAGAGGGAGATGCTCGTTCGTCGAGGCGAGGTAGTGACCGGTGTCGACGTCGACGATCGAGATGCCGATCTGCGCGCCCTTGAAGGTGCCGTCGTGCGTGATCGCGCGGACGGCGGCTTCGAGCTCCGGAGCGCGATCGCCCGCGGCAGCCGAAGCAGCAGCGGCCGGCGACTGCGGGACGGCGTGCCGAGCGACGAGGACCGTCGCGGCCAACGCTCCGAGCCCGAGGAGCCTGCGAAAAAACGCGCGCATCCCGTCCCCGTTACCACGAGTTGGGTCGGCGTGCTCCTCGTCGCGCTCGCTTGCGCGGCGTGCGGCGGCGGTCGTGGGGGAGTCGCCGGCGCGGAGCGACCGATCGAGCTCCTGGTCGCGAACGACGCCGAGACGCTCGATCCTCGGTACGCGACGGACGCGGTCGCGCTGCGAACGACGCGCCTGGTTCATGCGGGGCTCGTGCGCCTCGATCCGACGACGCTCGAACCGCGCGCGTACGCGGCGAAGAGTTGGCGGTGGCTCGACCCGACGACGTTGCGTGTCGAGCTCCGTGACGACGTGCGGTTTCACTCCGGCGCGCCGCTTCGCCCCGCGGATGTCGTCGCCACGCTGCGCGCGTTCGCGTCTCCGAAGGTAGGGTCGCGCGTCGCGCGGATCGTCGACGCGATCGATCGCGCCGAGCCGGACGGCGATCACGCGGTCGTCGTCTTCTTGAAGCGCGCGCACGCGACGCTGCTCACGGATCTCGAAGTGCCGATCCTTCGCGCGGATCAAGCCGAGTCGCCGCCCGATCCGCTCGGCGCGCTCGACGGCCTCGGACCGTACGCGGTGTCGCACGTCGAGCGTGGCGCGATCACGCTCACGCCGGTCGACGGCGCCGCGCTCCCACGACCGGCGCACGCGGTGGTCGTGCGAACCGTGCACGACGAGAACGCGCGCGCGCTACGTCTCTACGCGGGTCGCGCCGACGTCGCGCTCAATCTCGTGTCGCCCACGCTTCTGCCGGCGATGTCGTCGGAGCAAGGGCTCGCGGTCTCGTCGCGTCCTGGATCGAACGTGACGTACTTGGTCGTGCGCGAAGGGCGCGGGCCGCTCGCGTCGCGCGACGTGCGACGCGCCGTTGCACTCGCGATCGATCGCGAGCTCGTCGCGCGCACGCTCCTCGGCGGACGCGGACGCGCGGCCGAAGGGGTGCTCCCGCCGACGCATTGGGTGTTCCTGCCGGGCGCCGCGGACGAAATCGATCGCACGCCGCTCGCGCGGATCGCGTACGCGCCCGACGTCGCGCGATCTCTCCTCCGCGACGCAGGCACGCCGCGCATCGCGCTCTCGCTCTTGTCGACCACCGATCGCCTCCGCCTCAGCATCGCCCGCGTCCTCGCGCAGCAGCTCGCCGAGGTCGGCATCGATCTCGAGGTCATCCCGCTGGAGCTCGGCACGCTCCTCGCGCGCCTCAACGCCGGCGACTTCGAGCTCGCGGCGCTGCAGATGCCCGAGTTCACCGAGCCGCACCTCTTGCGCTTCTTTCTCCACGCCGACTTCGTCCCGCCCGGCGGCAACAACCGTGGCCGCGTCCAAGATCCGTTGCTGAGCGCACTCCTCGACGACGGCGCGCGCACGCTCGACGTCGCCGAGCGCAAGCGCATCTACGCCGCCGTCGACGCGAGAATCCGCGAAGAGATGCACGTCATCCCGCTCTGGCACGAAGACCAAGTCGTCGTCACGAGCGCGCGCGCCCGTAGCTTCGTCCCGAGCGCCGAAGGCCGGTGGCTGTCGCTCGCCGACATTCCGTAGCGCCGCGGGGAGATCCCGGCGCCCTCTTCGCGTATCTTCGTCTGGATGAGCAACAGCAACCGGAGCGGGTGGGCGGTCGGCTTGCCGATCCTCGCGGTCCTCGCGTTCGGCGTACGTCTGCTCTCCGTGTGCGGTCGCAGCAGCAGCAGCTACTCGCCGCCGTACAACTACAACCCGCCGACGTTGCCGCCGAACATCGACTACTCGGCGCTCCTCGGTCTCATCGACGCGGGACCGCCTTCGTCGAAGTCGACTGTCGACGAGCCCGACGTCCTCGCGTTCGACGCGACCAACGTCTACGTCGCCGACGCGAAGGAGCGCGCGATCTTCGTCCAACCGCGGAGCGGCGGAACGCGCACGCAGCTCACGCGCACGGCCGGAGTCGTCCGCGGCATGGCGATCGGCGCGACCGACGTCTACTTCACGACCTCGTCGATGCTGGGCGGCAAGAGGCAAGGCACCTTGATGAAGGTCCCGACGCGCGGCGGCATCGCGCTTCCCGTTCTCGCGGGCGCCGGCCTCTACGTCCCCGAGCGCATCGCCGTCGACGCGCGCTCGATCTTCTTCACGAGCCCCGACGACTCGAGCGCGCGTTCGGCGAGCGTTCTTCGCATTCCGATCGCCGGCGCCGGCAGCGCGACGATCCTCGACGTCGATCCCAACGCGCCCGTGGCGTGGTCCGTCGTCACCGACGACGCGAACGTCTACTTCACGACCGTCGACGGGACCGAGATCGGCAGCATCCCGAAGGGTGGCGGCGAGACGAAGAAGCTCGTCGCGGATCAGCTCCTCGCGCACGAGCTCACCGCCGACGCCGACTCGCTCTATTGGACGGACGGCCTCACCGGCAAAGTCTCGAAGGCAACGAAGCGCGGCGGTGCGCCGGTCGTGCTCGCGACGGGAGAGACCGACGTCGGAGGGATCGCGGTCGACGCGATGTTCGTCTACTGGGTGTCGACGACCGCGGGCACGAAGCTCTCGACGATCATGCGCGCGCCGAAGAGCGGCGGCGTCGCGAAGGCGGCCGTAGTCGGGCTTCGCGGCGTGCGCAACGTCGTGAGCGACGGCACGCGAACTTACTGGTCGCAGTCGGGCGCGGTCTGGTGGATCTCCGCGACCGATCCGATCGCGAGCGCAGGCGGTGCGACCGCCCACGTGCTCGGAGGATCGCTCGTCGGTCTCTCGACGGACGGCGGCGTCGCGCGCGCTTACCCGACCGCGACGACCGGGGTCGGCACGGGCGGCGGAGGCGGAGGCGGCTCCGTCATTCGCACGTTTCGATCGAAGGACAAGTAGCCGCGCGGAAGCGCTGGCGTCCTCAGGTCGTGCGCCACGAGTCGTGGTACCCGACGTCTTCGATCGCCGCGGCTTGGGCCGTGGGCACGAGCGGCAAGTACGTATCGATCATGACGGCGAGCTCGTCGGTGCGCGTCGCGCCGATGCTCGCCTCGTAGGCAGCCGGATGCGGTCCGTGCGCGATGCCTGCAGGATGCAATGAAATCGCGCCGGGCCCGACGCCGCGCCGGCTGGTGAAGTTGCCGCGCAAGTAGAGGATGACCTCGTCGCAGTCGACGCTCGAGTGCGGGTACGGGCACGGGATCGCCTGCGGATGAAAATCGGTCAGGCGCGGCACGAACGAGCAGACGAGGAATCCGTCGCCCTCGAACGTCGTGTGGATCGTCGGCGGCAAGTGCACGAGCCCGACCTTGGGCTGGTACTTCTCGATCGCGAACGCGAACGGATACACGAACCCGTCCCATCCGAGCACGTCCATGGGCGGACGCTCGGTCGCGTAACGCGTGTAGATTCCACCCTTCTTGACGAGGAGCTCGAGCGGACCGTCTGGCATGTGATCCGGCGTCGCGATCGGCCCGACCGGACGCACGAAGTCGCGATGCGTGTACGGCGCATCCATCCGGAGCTGCCCGACCGGATTGCGGAACTGATCGGGGACGAAGATCCCTTTGTGCCCTTGGCTCTCGAAGCACATCAGGCGCATCGATTTCGATCGCAGGTGCCAGCGATGAATCATCGCTTTCGGAATCCAGACGTAGTCGCCGGCCTTTGCGTCGAGCCAACCGCATGGCGACTCGATCGCGGCTTCGCCTTCGTGCACGTACCAGAGCTCGTCTCCGTCGCCGTTCGCGAAGTACGCGTCGTCGGTCTCCGTCGGACGCGCGAGGAGCACGGTGAGCTGCGCGTTGAAGAGGATCGGAAGGCGGCAGTCGATCATCTGCCCGCCCTCCTTCACCCGGTCGCTCGCGTAGAGGCGGCGGCGCAGCGGATGCGGCGCGCGGCCGTCTCCAGCGACGGAGGCGGTGGGCGGCTTGTAACCGCGATCGCTCGACGCGACCTCGCGGTGCGGCGTCACCGGCCAGCGATGATAAAAATAGCTGAACGCTCCGGCGAAGCCGCCACGCGTGAACATCTCCTCGTAGAGGAGGTTGCCCTCGGCGTCGCGACAGACCGTGTGCGGCTTCGGCGGGAGGATCCCCGCGCTCTGCCGGTCGATCATGCGACTAGGCCTTCCCCTCTCGCATCGCCGCCGCGTCCGCAGTTTGCTGCGCGCGCTCGATGCTCTCGAAGAGCGCGCGGAAATTCCCGTAGCCGAACCCCTCGTCGCCCGCGCGTTGGATGATCTCGTAGAAGAACGGACCTGCGCGCGAGTCGTCGTAGAGCGTCTTCGCCTCGCGCATGAAGATCTGAAGCATGTACTTGTCGTTCGCGCCGTCGACGAGGATCTGCAAGCGTTCGAGGGTCGCGAGCTCTTCTTTGACGTTGTGGATGCCGAGCTGCGCGAGGCGGCCGGGGAGATCCTTGTAGTACGCGGGGTGCGTCTGCATGAAATCGACGCCGCGCTTCGCGAGATCCTCGACCGTCGTGATGATGTTCGGCACCGCGAACGCGATGTGCTGGATCCCGGACCCGTTGTTGTCGTCGACGAACTTCCAGATCTGCGACTCACGGAAGAGCGGCTTGAGCGGCTCGTTGGTCGCGAACTTCACGCCGCTCGAGGGATCCCACATCACGATCGATTTCAGTCCCGAGCCGGCGGCGAACGCATTTCGTGATCCCGTGACGTCCTGCGTGTGGAACTTGATCTCCCAGAACGGCTCGAAGCCGAGCACCTCTTTGTACCAGCCGATGATCGGCTGCATGGTGAGGCCGTTCGACGTGACGTGATCGATGTTGACGATGCCGTAGCGGTTGTCGGGGCGGCCCGTGTTACCGACGCCGCTGTCGGCGAACCCGGGCGCGAACGCGCGGTAGTCATTGCGCTCGACGAAGCGGAACGCGACGTCGCCGAGGGGCGTCGCGATCTCGACGGCGCGGTAGCGTCCGCCGGTCGCGTCCTTGTCCTCGATCGGATCGCTCATGAACGTTCCGCCGCGCTTGTCGAGGAACGCCATCGTCGCGTCGAGATCCTTCACGCGGAAGCTGAGGCTCATCACGCCCGCCGGATGCCGGCGAAGATACCGACCGGCCTTCGACGACTGACGGAGCGCGGTCGAGATGCAGACGCGCGCATCGCCCGCGCCGAAGACGACCGCTTGTTGACCGCTGCGCTGCACGAGGTCGTCGCCCGCGCGCGCGACCTCCTTGAAGTCGAGACGCTCCGTGTAAAATGCACGCGATCGATCGATGTTCTCGACCGCCCAATGAATCGAGTCGTACCCGATGATCCCGAGGTTCTCAGCCGCCATGCGGCGCAGCATGCCACCGGTCGAGGCTCGGGCAAACACGGCACTATAGTTCGTGCCGCACCTCGTCAGACGCGCCGAGCCCGCTCGACGACGCGCGCGACCTCGCCTACCTTGCCGCGCGATGTTGCTCCTTCGCTCTTCGCCGTTCGTCTTCGTCGCGCTCGCGGTCACCCTGCTCGCCTGCAAAGACGGCGGCTCGTCCTCCGGCGGCGCGCCTTCCGCCGCGAGCGCCGCCGCGAAGCCCGCGATCAAACGCCTCGCCAACGGACAGTGTCCGCCGCCCGGCTCGACGTGCGCCGCCGGCGAGTACGAGCGCTACACGAGCTGCGTCGACACGAAGTGCGATCTGCAAAACAAAGTCTGCTTCGGTCCCGACTACCAGAAGGCGACCTTCGGCGGCGTGTGCAAAGACCAGATGACGTGCACCGCGGCGTGCGCGTGCGACGACGCGGCGTGCATGCAGAAGTGCGCGCCGAACGCCGATTGCCGCGCCTGCCTGACGAACACGATCCTCCCCTGCGTGCGCGCCGCCGCGTGCGACCTTCCGGCGTGCGCCGCTCCCTGAGGTGTCGCCGCACGAAGCCGCGATCAGCGCTCCATGATCGGCTCGAGCATCACCGTCAGACGCGCGAGAGTCTCCTCGAGTCGCGAGCGAAGCGCGTCGTCCTGGATCTGCGCGAGCGCGCTTCGCAAGTTGGCCATCCAGTAGAACGATGCGAAGCCGTGATCCTGCGCGAGCTTCTCGAGCTCACCGGCGCGCGGCAAGAGATCGACCTGCTCGCCGCGCGCGCTCGCGTAGAGGATTCCGAGGAGCTCGCCGAGGAGCGTCGCGTCGCCGGCGTCGGCCTCGGCGTCCTGCGCGCTCGTGAGGCCGCGACGCAGCTCCGCGAACGCCATGTCGAGATCCTGGAAGAGGAGCGCGTAGAGCGATCGCGCGATGTGCGCGAACGCGGCGGAGCGCGCGCTGACGCCGGCGATGCGCTTGTCGGTGAGCTCGTCGAGCGCCTGCGTCGCCGCCTCGTAGTTGCCGACGAAGATGTGCGCGAACGCTTCGTTGGTGCACGAGATCGTCTCGTGCTCCGACGACAGCTCGTCTCTCGCGGCGGCGCGCGCGCGATGCAAGTGCTCCGCGGCCTCTTCGTAGCGCCCCTGGATGATGAGGGACGATCCGCGGTTGTGCTCGGCGATGTGCTCGAGCGACGGCGCGTCGCCGTGCGCAAGCAGCGTCGCCGCGCGCTCGAGGACGCCGAGCCCTTGCTCGATGCGCGACGGGATCTCGACGAGCGTGCCGCCCCACGCGACGATCGCGCGCGCCTCGAGCAGCGTGTTCCCCGAGTCGGCGGCGAGCTTCGCGGCGCGTTCGAGCTGTTGGCGAGCGAGGTGCTCGTCACCCCGGAATCCCGCGACGCCGAGCATGAGCGATCGCATCAACGCGGTGAACGGCGTCTGCGCGTGACGGTCGCTATCGCGGAGCCTCAGCATCTCGCTCAGGCCCGCCGACGTCGCCACCGTCCCCGCCATGCACGAAGCCGCCACGTGCGCGATGCGCACCGTCGTCGTGAGCGTGGTCCCTTCGTTCCCGACCAGGCGCTCGCTCGCGCGTCGGCAGCGCGCTTCGTTGCGCGGGGCGTCCTCGCGCGTCGTCATCGACGTCGCCATCACCGCAAGCATCCCCGCGAGCTCCGGATCGATCGCGTCGACCCACATGTCCGTTCGATCGTGCTCGACGCGCGCGCGGGTCACCTTCCTCGCACGCGGCGCGATGATCGTCGCACCGATCGCGCGCGCCACCGCGCTCGTCGCCGCGAGCGGCTCGAGGATCAGCGCGGCCGCGTCGAGCTCGAGCCGAAGCGCCAGCGCGATCGCGCGCGCGATGCGACCAATCTCCGAGCCGCGCTCACGTCGGGCGAACGCATCGGTCATCGCGAGGTCGAGCGCATAGAGCGTCTCGCGCAGCGCCGGGATCGGAGACTCGGACAGCCGACACAAGCGCCGCCCACCGAACGCCGCGGTCGACCGCGACGCGGCCGTCGCGCGAAGCTGCGGCGCGCTTCCGGTATCCGCGAGCTCGTCCGTCGAACGACTCGATGGCCGGTCCGACGTCGGCTTCGCGTTCTTCTGCCGGCCCGACGAGCGACGCTTGCCGCCCGTCTTGCGCGTCGGATCGCCGGGAGTGGCCGGCGAGAAGAGCTCGTCGAGCGACACCGGCGCCGTCTCCAAATCGCCGACCGCTTCGAGCGCAGCGCTCGCATGCGGGAAGCGATCCTTTGGATCGCGCGCGAGCATCTTCGCAAGGAGAAGCCCGAGCGGCGGCGGGACGCGATCGGCCAGCTGCGGATCTTGCGTGACACGCGCGGCGAGCTGCGCGCGCAGCGTGTCGCCCGCGAACAGAGGGCCGACATCCAAGAGCTCGAAGAGCATGAGGCCCGCCGAGTAGACGTCCGCGGGCGGCCCCAGCTTCTCGTTCGCGAGCTGCTCGGGCGCCATGTACGCGGGGGTACCGAGGACGATCCCGGCGTCCGTCTCTTTCTTGCCGAGCGCCTCATCGACCTCCGCACGCCGGAGCGAACGCGCGATCCCGAAGTCGAGCACGCGCACGTCGTCGAGCGCGCGACGCCCGCGAATCAAGAGGACGTTCGACGGCTTGATGTCGCGATGAACGATCCCCGCCGCGTGCGCGTCCGCGAGCGCATCGAGCACGCCGCGCGCGACGCGCAGCACCTCGTGCGGCAAGAGCGCGCGCCCGACCGCCGCCTTCTCGCACGGCACGCCGTCGACGAGCTCCATCGCGAGATAAAATCCAACCTCCGGATCGCGTCCGAAATCGAAGACGCGCGCGACGTGACGCGAACGCAAACGCGAGAGCGCGAGCGCCTCGTGCCGAAAGCGTTCGAAGTGCGCCGCGGTGCCGTCGACGCCGTCCGCGCCGAGCACCGGTGAGTACGGAATGATCTTGAGCGCCACCTCGCGCGACGCCGATGTGTCGGTCGCCCGATACACCGACGCGAATCCGCCCGACCCGAGCAGCTGCCCGAGATCATATCGGCCTGCGACGAGAGGCACGGCACCACGATAACAGACGGCATCGGCGTTCGTGCTGCGGACCGGCACCCGCTACGCCAAGGCGCGCATCCCCTGAAAATAAGGGGTGAGCTTTGAAAGCTACCACGTTTCCAAAAAACTTCCCCCCTCGCGGCGTCCCCTTCCGTCTGCTAATCCCCGCGCCAGTAGTTGTCCTCAGGTGTTCGCAACGGAGGCGCGCATGAGCCGGAAGCCGACGAAGTACGTGTTTGTCACCGGCGGAGTCGTCTCCTCGATAGGAAAGGGGCTCGCCAGCGCATCGGTCGGAGCACTCCTCGAAGCGCGCGGGCTTCGCGTGACGCACGTAAAGCTCGACCCGTACATCAACGTCGATCCCGGGACGATTAGCCCGGACCCGCACGGCGAGGTCTTCGTCACCGACGACGGCGCCGAGACCGATCTCGATCTCGGGCACTACGAGCGCTTCACGACCGCGCGCATGACGCGCCAAAACAACTTCACGACGGGGCGCATCTACGAGTCGGTCATCTCGAAGGAGCGGCGCGGCGAGTACCTCGGCGCGACGGTGCAAGTCATCCCGCACATCACCGACGAGATCAAAGAGCGCGTGCGCGGCGCGGTCGAGTCGGACCCCGCCCGCCCCGACGTCGCGATCATCGAGGTCGGCGGAACCGCCGGCGACATCGAGTCGCTCCCGTTCCTCGAAGCGGTGCGCCAACTCAAGCTCGAAGCGGGACCGCAGAACGCGCTGTCGATGCACGTGACGCTCGTGCCGTACATCCCGACGGCGGGCGAGCTCAAGACGAAGCCGACGCAGCACGCGGTGAAAGAGATGCGCGAGATCGGCATCCAGCCGGACATCCTCATCTGTCGGACGCAGATGGCGCTGAACCGCAGCGTGAAAGAAAAAATCGCGCTCTTCTCGAACGTCCCCGTCGAAGCCGTCATCTCGGCGCTCGACGTGAGCTGCATCTACGAGGTCCCGCTCCACCTCCACGCCGAAGGTCTCGACGAGCTCATCGCCGAGCGCCTCAACATCTGGAGCCGCGCGCCGGATCTGTCGGCGTGGACGCGGATCGTCGAGCGGTTCACCAAGCCGTCGAAGGGCTCCGTCAAAATCGGCATCGTCGGGAAGTACGTTCACCTCAAGGACGCGTACAAGTCGCTTCACGAGTCGCTCGTCCACGGCGGCCTCCACAACGACTGCAAAGTCGAGCTCGAGTACATCGACTCCGAAGAGGTCGAGCGCGACGGACCGCAGAAGCTCCTCGCCAACCTCGACGCGGTGCTCGTGCCGGGCGGCTTCGGCGATCGCGGGACCGAAGGAAAAATCGCGGCGATCGGCTTCGCGCGCGAGAACAAGATCCCGTTCTTCGGGATCTGCCTCGGGATGCAGCTCGCGGTCGTCGAGTTCGCGCGCAGCATCGCGGGGCTCGTCGGTGCGAACTCGAGCGAGTTCGACAAGGACGCGGCGTTCCCCGTCATCGATCTGATGCCCGAGCAGCGCAACGTCAGGAACAAGGGCGCGACGATGCGCCTCGGCGCGTACCCATGCACGCTGCTTCCGGGATCCGTCGCGGCCGACGCGTACGGCGCGGTCGAGATCTCCGAGCGTCATCGTCATCGTTACGAGTTCGCGAACGAGTTCCGCGAGCAGCTCGTCGCCGCCGGGCTCATCCTCTCCGGCATGTCGCCCGACAAGCGGCTCGTCGAGGTCGTCGAGCTGAAGGATCACCCGTACTTCGTCGGCTGCCAGTTTCACCCCGAGTTCAAGAGCAGGCCGGCGGCGCCGCATCCGCTCTTCGCGCGCTTCGTGCGCGCGGCGCTCGAGCGACAGATGGTGCGCTCGAAAGCCGAGGGGCGCGTGCAGACCGGGTCGGAGAGTCACCCCGCCATCAACTGAGCGGCGATCTCAGTATCTATCGCCCGGTCCGGCCATGCCGCGCCCGATCATGCTCTTTGTCGCGTCGTAGACGAGCGTTACCGAGATGCGAATGCCCGTGATGCGATCGGCGTTGCCGTAGAGCGGCGGACCGATGTTCGTGAAGCCGCTCAATGCCGGCTGAACGTAGGGCGTCATCACGCGAATGCTCGGTGACACGACGAACGTCGCGCGGAGGCGATCGTCGATCGGCGCGTCGATCGTGTAGACCTCGAACGCTTCGATCCCGGCGCTGAGTCGCTCGGCGACACGATAGCCGAGGTAGAGACCGCTGATCGCGACGACGCGACGGCTCGAGATGTCGCTGACCTCGTTGACGATGTCGAGCCCTTGCCGAAAGTGAATGACAAGCCGACCGATGACGTCGCGCACGTCGACGAACGGCCGGATCACGAAGACGCCGTCGGTGAAGAACGAGAGATCCCACGGACGGAGCGTCGCCGCCGAACGCGCGACGCTGCCCGCCGTCGAATTCGGATCGAAGCTCGCGGTCGGGAGGATCACGCCGAGCCCGCCGCCGAACGCGAGCCCGGTTCGCGTCGCCCAGACCGTGCGGCCATAGAGCTCGAGGTTGCCGCCGACGACGCGATCGGGCTCGGTGCCGTGGCGTCCGCCGAGCGCCAGCTCGTAGTTCGTCCCGACGAAGAAGCGGCGGAGGAGGAGCGGGATCTCGACGCCGATGCGCTGGACGTAGGCGAAGCGGGACGTGCAGATGTCGCAGTCGGCGGTGGTGACGGCGCCGTCGCGTGGCGTGAGGATGCCGAGCGTCGATTCGAGCGTCGCTTCGAGGTCCGGATGCGTGAGCTCAGGGAGGAGCGTCGGGCGCGGCGCGGTCGGGAGATCGTACGGATCGTCGAACGGGCCCGCGTGCGCGGCGCGTTCGCAGGCAAGCGTCACCAGCGACGCCGCAACGACGACAGCGACGACGAGGGGACGCGCGCGCATGGAGAAGGTCGCGATCCTAACCGAAGATGCCCATCGTGCGCGCACGCGCCATCGCGGCGTGGGTCGCCCAGTGCCCCGGCCGGAACGCGCGCACGCGACCGCGAGGCGGACCGCCGTACACGTGGAGATCGCCGATGAGATCGAGGAGCTTGTGACGCGCGGGCTCGTCGCTCGCGAACGGCGCTCCCGACGAATGAATCGCGTCAGGCGCGATCACGACGACGCTCTCGGAATCGACGTGCGACGCGAGCCCACGCGCGGCGAGCTCTTCGACGTCGCGCGAGAATGCGAACGTACGCGCGGACGCGATGCGTGCGCGGAAGTCGTGCGGATCGCCTTTCCATGATGCGCTCTTCGCGACCTCGATCTCGACCTCGACCTCGATCTCGATCTCGACCTCGACTTCGACTTCCACGCCGACCTCGAACGAATACCGACTGCGCCCGACCTTGACCTCCGCCGCCCGCATCACGCAGAGCGACGGCTCACGCGCCGCGATCCCGAACCCCGCGATCGCCTCGCACCACGTTGCCGCGCCGCCGTCCAACAGCGGAAGCTCCGGCCCGTCGACCGCAATCGCCAAACCCTCGCGCACGCCGAGCGCCGCCAACGCCGCGAACAGATGCTCCACGGTGGCAACACGCGGCGCCTCCACCGTCGTCGCGCGATCCGTCGCGACGACGCGAAGGTCGGCGATCGCCGTCCCGTTCAACGTCACCGCGCCGTCGCGGCGCACGAGGGTCACGCGCGCGAGCGCGCCCGTGTGAAGCCCGCGCCCTTCGATGACGACGGTGTCCACGTCTATTGGTTCATCGACTCGAGGAACTCTTGGTTCGAGTCGGTGCGCTGGAGCTTGTCGAGGAGGAACTCCATCGAGTCGATCACGTTGAGCGGATGCAGAAGTTGGCGAAGGAGCCACACGCGCTGAAGTTGCCAATCCGGAAGGAGGAGCTCCTCTTTGCGGGTCGCGCTCTTGTTGATGTCGAGGCACGGGAAGATGCGCTTCTCCATCAGCTTGCGATCGAGGTGCACTTCGCTGTTTCCGGTCCCCTTGAACTCCTCGAAGATCACCTCGTCCATGCGCGAGCCCGTGTCGACGAGCGCGGTCGCGATGATCGTGAGCGATCCCCCTTCCTCGATGTTGCGCGCGGCGCCGAAGAATCGCTTCGGTTTGTGAAGCGCGTTCGAGTCGACGCCTCCCGAGAGGATCTTCCCGCTCGCAGGCACCACCGTGTTGTACGCGCGCGCGAGGCGCGTGATCGAGTCGAGCAGAATGACGACGTCGTGCTTGTGCTCGACGAGTCGCTTCGCCTTCTCGAGCACCATCTCGGCGACTTGAACGTGGCGCGTCGGCGGCTCGTCGAACGTCGACGAGATGACCTCGCCCTTCACCGTCCGCTGCATGTCGGTGACCTCTTCGGGTCGCTCGTCGATGAGGAGCACGATGAGATCGGTCTCGGGATGATTCGTCGCGATCGAGTTCGCGAGATTTTGCAGGAGCACCGTCTTGCCCGCGCGCGGCGGCGACACGATGAGGCAGCGCTGTCCCATGCCGATCGGGACGATGAGATCGATGATCCGCGCCGACATCGCCTTCTTCTTGTCGGCCTTGTCGCCCGCCCCCTTCGCGGCGGTGACCTCGAGGTTGAAGCGCTTGTGCGGATAGAGCGGCGTGAGGTTGTCGAAGAGGATCTTGTCGCGCGCGACCTCGGGCGACACCCCGTTGATCTGATCGACCTTCGTCAGCGCGAAATACCGCTCGCTCTCCTTGGGCGGACGGATGGTCCCCGTCACCGCGTCGCCCGTGCGCAAGTTGAAGCGACGGATCTGCGACGGCGAGACGTACACGTCGTCCGGCCCCGGGAGGTAGTTGTAGTCCGGCGCGCGCAAGAACCCGAAGCCATCCGGGAGGCACTCGAGGACGCCGTCGGCGAAGATGCTCCCGTCCTTTGCGGCCGTGTGCTGAAGCAGCGCGAAGATGAGGTCCTGTTTGCGCATCCCCGCGCCGCCCTCGATGTTCAAGTCGCGCGCCATCGCGACGAGATCGGGCATCGCCTTCTGTTTCAGCTCGCGCAAGTTCATGGGCGTCGGGAGATTCCTGGAAAGTGCACGCAATCCGCACCGGGGAGGTGCGACGGCGACTCGTGCATCGTTTGAGGGAGAGGGGGTTTGCGGCAGGCGGGAGGGACGGCGGGAGGTGTAGACAATCCGCCGCCGGGGCGTCAAGCCTCCAAGAGCTTGCCCGAAGGGTCCAGGTTGGGTACTTGGAAACAGAGGACATGGCGAACAAGCGAGTCAACCTCATCGTCCGGGGGCGTGTGACGGGCGTCTATTTCCGCGCGGCGGCGCAGCGCGAGGCCAAGCGCCTCGGCGTCACCGGCTGGGTCAAGAATCGCAACGACGGCAGCGTCGAGCTTTTGGCCGAGGGCGAAGAGGACGCGATCAAAGAAATCATGTCGTGGGCGCACCACGGCCCGTCCGCCGCGCGCGTCGAGCAGGTCGACGTGCGGTGGCGCGGATACACGGGCGAGTACTTCGACTTCCAAATCGTCGAATAGGAAGCCCGGCGCGGGGCGTTTTCAGGAGCGCGATGTCGAACAAAGCGCGCGCGGTCGCGGTGGTGTTGGTGTTGGTGGGCGCGGTGATAGCGACGCCTGCTTCGGCTACGGATGCGCCCGGCGCGTCGGCGAGCGCGAGTGCACAGGCGGTGGCGACCGGGATGACGGCGGCAGAGCTCGACCGTGCGCTCGAACCGTTGGGCGACGCGAGCGTCGACGCTCGGCGCGCGGCGGCGAAGGCGGTGAGCGAGCTCGGACCGGATGCGATCGCGGCGATCGGACAGAAGCTGCTCGACCTGCGAAAGATCCACGGCGCAGGCATCCAACAAGTGATGCGCGCCGCGCGCGATCAATTCGGCGCGGGCAAAGGCACGGCGCCGCCGGATCTCGTCGAGCTCTTGTTGACGCAAGCGAAGGGCGACGCCGCATCGCTACGCGCGACGCTCGCGACCGTGTGCCTCGTTCGCGCGCTTGCTCACGTCGGCACGACGCCGGCGCTGCGAAGCCTCCTCTTGGTCGCCAGCGATGCCGGCGGCACCCTTCGTCCCGAGCTCACCCGCTTGCTCGTGCAGCTGGGCGAGCGATCCGTCGCGGCGCTCATCGAAGCGCGCAAAGACACGTCGAACGACGTGCGCAACTGGGCGGGCAACGTCCTCGACACGCTCGGCAAGCGCCTCCCCGGCGACGCCGTGCAGACGAAGGACAACCAGGTCTTGTCCGATGTCCTCCACGCCTACGGGACCGTGAAGGATCTCGACGCCGTACCGGTGATCCTCTCGTTCGTGAATTCGGATCGCGCGCAAGTGCGAGCGGCGGCGCGCGAAGCGCTCGCTGCGTACGGGCAAGACGCGATCTGGAAGCTCCGCGAAGCGTACGCAGCGCTCACCGGCAAGCCCGCGAACGAAGGATGGACCGCGCCCGAGCTCGCGAAGGCGCTCTTCGACGCGTACGACAAGTTTCGCCTCCAAGAGGTGTACGCGCTCCTCGACGACGCGCTCGCGAAGCAAAAGGCGGGAAAGCTCGACGAAGCGGTCGCCGCGTTCGACAAAGTCCTCGCGCGCCAGCCGATGCTCGATCGCCGCGGCGAGATGGTCGGCGGGTACGTGCAGTATGCACAGGCCATGGAAGAGCGCGATCGCGCCGGCGCGCTCGCCTACTTGCGAAAGGCGCTGCGCCTCGATGAGTCGGGTCCGCGCGCGTCGCAAGTGCAGAGCGAAATCCTCTACCTCGAAGGCGAGGAGCTCCTCGCGCGCGGGATCGCCGACGCGGATCTCTTTCGACGCGCCGTCGCCCTCGATCCCGGCAACGTCCGCGCATCGCAAGAGCTCGCGCGCCTCGAGACGGTGACCGAGTCGAAGCAGAGCCACTTGAACCGCTGGATCGCCGCCGCCGCCGTCTTCGCGCTCGCGATCGCCGGCATCATCCTCTTCGGCGGCCGCCGCAAACCACGCGAGCCACGCGCAGCGCGCTGACAAAAGAAAAACGCCGAGGGTCGGGAAATCCCAACCACTCGGCGTCTCTACGCTTGCGCGCGTCGTGACTATTCGGCTTTGACGCCTTCGGCAGCGCCGGTCGCGGTGGCTTTCTTCGCCTTCGTGCCGCTGGCCTTCGCCTTCTTCTTCTTGGTCCCGTCGGCCTCGGGGAGCGCGTCACCGACGAGCTCGATGAGCGACATCGGCGCGTTGTCGCCGCGGCGCGGACCGAACTTGATGATGCGCGTGTACCCGCCGTTGCGCTCGGAGAAGCGCTTGGCGAGATCGACCATCACCTTTTCGACGAGGTCGACCTTCTTCGAGTCGCCGCCCTTTTCGATGCGGGTGCCCCAGCGCGGAATGTACGCGCTGATCGCGCGCTGAACGGCCAAGCGACGCGCCTTCTGCGTGTCGTTGAGCTCGACCTGCGGCGTGTACGACACTTCGCCGAGACGACGCGCCTTGGTGATGAGCCGCTCCGCCACGCGGCGCAGCTCCTTCGCCTTCGCGTCGGTCGTCTCGATCTTCTCGTGGAGGATCAGGTTCGCCGTGAGGTTGCGAAACATCGCGCGGCGATGGCTGGTGTTACGGTCGAACTTCCGACCGGAATTTTTGTGGCGCATGACTCAATCCTCAGTTCGTGCTCTGCAGCGCCTTCCAGCGCTCGAGCATCTGGGGCCAGTTGTCGATCTTCATGCCAAGCGACAGGCCCATGTTCGCGAGGATTTCTTTGATTTCTTTGAGGCTCTTGCGCCCGAAGTTCTTCGTCTTGAGCATGTCCTGCTCGGTGCGCTGAACGAGCTCGCCGATGAGCGTGATGTTCGCGTTCTGCAGGCAGTTCGCGCTGCGGACGCTGAGCTCGAGCTCGTCGACCGAACGGAACAGGTTCTCGTTGAGCGGCTCGTCGTCGCCGCCAGCCGGCGCGTACGTGGTCTCTTCGGTCTCTTCGAAGTTGATGAAGATCGAGACCTGCTCCTTGATGATCTTGGCGGCGTAAGCGACCGCGTCTTGCGGCTTGACGCTTCCGTTCGTCCAGACCTCGAGGGTCAGCTTGTCGTAGTCGGTAATCTGCCCGACGCGCGCGTTGGTGACCGTGTAGTTCACCTTGCGGATCGGCGAGAAGAGCGCGTCGATCGGGATCGTTCCGATCGCCATCGTCGCCGTCTTGTTCTTGTCGGCGGGGACGTAGCCGCGGCCGACGTTGACCGTCAGCTCCATGGCCAGCGGGCCCTTCTTGTCGAGCGTCGCGATGAGGTGGTCCGGGTTCAAAACCTGGAGACCGTCGACGAGCTGGATGTCGCGCGCGTAGACCGGGCCGGGGCCTTCTTTGTCGATGCGGACGGTGTACGTCTTCGCATTGGCGGCCTTGAGGACGACTTCCTTCAAGTTGAGGATGACGTCCGTGACGTCCTCGACGACGTCGCCGACCGTCGTGAACTCGTGGAGCGCGCCGTCGACGCGAATGGCCGTCGTGGCCGCGCCCTGGAGCGACGAGAGGAGAATGCGGCGCAGCGAGTTGCCGAGCGTGATGCCAAAGCCGCGCTCGAGCGGCTCGCAGGTGAACTTGCCGTAGAAGTCCGTGAGCGTGTCGCTCTCGAGGTGGATTCCACGGGGGCGGATGAGGTCGCGCCAGTTGCGAGTCGTGATGTTCATGCGGTGGCCTTTCTATTCTCTCTCTCGTTTACGCGGCGATCCCAGTTCTTCCTTTGAACCCGCTCTCCGGAAGATCCCGTCGCCTGCCCGTATGTTTCGAATCGAAATCTGAACTAGCGTGAGTAGTACTCGACAACGTACTGCTCGCGAATCGCCGGCTCATTGAGCTCTTCGCGAACCGGAGCGCCCTTGTACGTACCCGCGAAGTTCGCCTTGTCGAGCTCGAGCCACGAGAGCATCGGACGCTTCTCGACGACCGCGAGCGACGCGACGACTTCCTTGATCGCGCGGCTGGACTCGCGCACTTCGATCTTGTCCCCCGCCTTCACGACCACGCTCGGGATGTTGACGCGCTTGCCGTTGACGAGGATGTGGTTGTGCTTCACGAGCTGACGCGCCTGCGCGCGCGTGAACGTGAACCCGAGGCGGTGGACGACGTTGTCCAAGCGGCTCTCGAGCTGCCCGAGC
>JBBQXV010000125.1:0-24883 GCA_038209335.1 Polyangiales bacterium
AGAAGTGCTCGCCGATGATTTCGGTCGCGCGGTACCCCTTGATCCTCTCGGCGCCGGCGTTCCACGTCGCGACGTACCCACGCGGGTCCAAGAGGAAAATCGCGTAGTCGGTGACGCTCGCGACGAGCAGTCGAAAGACGCCCTCACTCTCGTGAAGCGCGCGCGCCTTCTCGAACGTGCGATCTCCCTTCAGCTCGGCGCGCGACACGACGCTCAATTCTAGCGATTTACGCGACGCGGTCCAAGAGGGCAGAACGCCACGGAAGCGGATGCGCGGCTCCTCCGCTCAACCGCTCAACGCGCGAAGACGACGCGCAGCGGACCGATCGAGACGGTGAGCCCGCTCTCGGAGATCGAGCACATCTCGTCGCTGCCGAGCTCGTGATTTTTCATGCACGCGCGGACGTCGCTCGTGGCGAGCGTCGTCGCGACGAGCGCCGTGCCCGCGAGGCCGATGAGCGTCGTGCGTCCCCAAGTGCCGAGCTTCGATTTCATCGCAGTCTCCCTTCGCTGACCGTCCTACGTCTCACAACGTCAGAGCTTCGCGCGAAGTATCGCCACCGCAGTCCGAAGCTGCGGATCGGCCGCGAGGCGCTTCTCGGGATCGGTCATCAGCTGCGCTTTCGCGCACTGCGCTTCGTCCATCCCAACCTCGACGTCGGGCAAGAGTCCGACGCCATCGAAGCTCTTTCCGCTCGGCGTCTGGAAGAGCGACGTCGTGAACTTCGCGGCGTATCCGTTCCCGAGCTCCTTGATGACTTGCATGCTCCACTTGCCGGTCGTGCGCGCGCCGACGACGGGCGCATGCCGCGCCTCTTGAAGCGCGCCGGTGACGAGCTCGGCGCCCGACGACGTCTCGTGATCGACGAGGATCGCGAGCGGAAGCGCCGCCGCGGCATTCGCGCCCTTCGCCGTCAGCGTCTCCTCCTTGTCGCCGCGCCTCTTCAGCTTCACGATCGGTGTCCCTTCCGGCACGAACAGCCCCGCGGTCGCGACCGCCTCGTCGAAGAGGCCACCTTGGTTGTGCCGCAGGTCCAAGACCAGCGCGCGTGCGCCTTTCTTCCCGAGATCGTCCAGCGCCGCGCGGAGCGTCGCCACGGTCTTCTCGGTGAAGCCGTGGACGAGCACGTAGCCGACGTTGTTCTCGAGGAGGAGCGACGAAATGGCGTCGTACGTCACGACCTCGCGCTTGATCGGAAACGGCACGAGCTTGTCGCCGCGAAGAATGGTGAGCGTGACCGTCTCGCCGGCCTTGCCGCGAATGTCGGAGACGATCTCGCGCGTCGACATGCCTTTGTAGAGCTTGCCGTTGACGCTGACGATCTTGTCGCCGCCCAGGATGCCCGCCTTCTCGGCCGGCGATCCGGGGATCACTCCGAGCACGTCGCTCCATCCGGTCTCGGACTCGAACTTGATCTGAACGCCGACGCCCACGACCTCGCCCTTGAGATCCGTGCGCATGAACGCGAGCTCGCTCGGCGGGAGGAGCTTGTTCCACTTCTTCATCTTCGGATCGACGCGCTCGAGCATCCCGCGCGCAGCGGCGCGGTACATGTCGTCCTCGGTGAGCCCGACGGAGTAGTACTCGTCGAGCAGCGCCTTCTCGAGCGTCGCGAACGCGCGTTTGCCGTCGGTGAATTTCTCGGGCGGTACCGAGTCGTCGTCCTCCCATGCCGTCGTCGCCTTCGTCACCGGCGACGCGGAGACGGTGGACGGGAGCGGCGTGGCCGCGGCGCTCGCGGCGGCGACCGTCGGCGCCGGATCGTGCTCGTGCGCTTGACCGCAGCCCAGCGCGAACGAGAGACCGAGGAGCGACGCGAAGACGAAGGTGCGGGATCGGCGAGCGAGCATGACGGTGCCTTTCGGGTTCAGTAGAAGCTGAGGTTTTCGGGGGTGGGGCGCGCGGTGTCGACGCGTTCGCCGCCGGTGGCTTGCATCGGTGGCATCGAGTCCGTGCGCGCGAGCATCGGCGCGACTGCCGCTGCGACGAAGACGACCGCCGCAGCCGCCGCGAGGCTTTGGTAGAGCGGAATCGGACGGCGAAGCGCGCGCGCGGCGCGTGCTCCGAGCGACGGCTGAAATTCCGCGGCGACTGCGGCGCGAAGGCGCGCACGTGCGGCGTCGCTCGGACGCGCGTCGAGCGACGTCCCGCGATCGGTGTGATGCTTGATCGCGAGGTAGGCACGAAGGCACTCGGTGCACCCGAGCAGATGCGCGTCGATCCGCGCGCGCGCGTCGTCGTCGCACGTCGCAAAGTGATACGCGATGAGGTCGGCAGAAATCACCGAGCAGTCCATGGTCTCAATTCCTCTCGAAGATGGGTCACCATCTGGTTCATTCGTGACTTGAGCGTGCCGAGCGGAATCTCGAGCACGGTGGCGATCTCGTCGTAGCTGAGCCCCGAAGACCGCAAGTGATAGACCTCCGACAGCGGAGCGGGCAGCCGCGCGACCGCGCCGTCGAGCGCGTGGAGCAGTTGGCGATCGCCGAGCTGATCGTCGGCGCGCGGCGGTGAGTCCCTCTCGGGGAGCTGCGCGACCGCGCGCGTGCCGCGCCGGTCCGAGCGTTGATGGTTGAGCGCGACGTTGCGCGCGATCCGATACAGCCACGTGCGGAACGCGCCGTCGCGATCGAAGACGACCTCACCGCTCTTGAGCGTCCGCAAGAACGCCTCGTGAAACACGTCCTCCGCGTCGGCGCGGTTCTTCAACTGACTGAACAGAAACGCGAAAAGCCGAGACTCGTAGCGCGCATAGAGGGCATCGAAGGCGCGCATGTCGCCCTCTCTGACGCGCCCGAAGAGCCCCTCGTCCGTATCCACCGGCACGTTAAACACCGATATGCCGAAAAGGTTCGCCGGAAAGTATGCTGGGCGTCGTGCCGCCGCCGATCTCGCGCGAACAGCTCTTCGTGATGCTCGAAGACCGCATGCGCGATCCCGCCATCGCCACCGAGCAGGATCACGTCATTTGGGAGTCGTGCGGCGTCGAGCGTGCGGTGCTCGTGCTCGACTTGTCGGGCTTCACGCGGCTCACGCGCGCGCACGGCATCTTGCAGTTTCTCACTGTGTATCGGCGCGCGTGCACGATCGTCTTGCCTGTGATCGCGTCGAGCCTTGGGCGCCTCGTGAAGTGCGAAGCGGACAACGTGATCGCGACGTTCGCGTCGGCGACGGCCGCGCTCGCAGCGGCGAGGGAGATCATCGCGCGCACGTCCGCGCTCGATCCGTCGCTCGAGCGCGACGATCAAGTCGTCGTGTGCCTCGCCGTCGGCTTCGGAAAATTTCTCGAGCTCCGCGACGACATCTACGGCGACGAGGTCAACATCACGTTCAAGCTCGGCGAGGACATCGCGTGCGGACGCGAGATCCTTCTCACCGAAGGCGCGCACGCGAACCTCACCGCGAGCGGGGCCGCGATCGCGTGCGACGAACGCAGCGTCGAGGTCGGCGGGGTTCGCGTCCGCTACTTCGCCGCCACGCGCGCCTAACCGTCGAGGAGATCGTTCGCCGTCAGCTCGGTCGCCGCCTTCTCCCCCTCGAACTCGAGCAACCCGAGCGCGGCGTAGTGCGGCCGCACGCGATCGCTCAAGAGCCCGATGCGCTTCAAGTTCGGAATGATTCTCCGGAACATCGTCTTCCGGAAAAACTGCATCAGGTCCGACCCGAGCACGAGCTCGTCCCACGCCGCGCGCGACATCGCGTGCGCGTAGAACTCTTCGTAGAACTCGTGTGCGAGGAAGCGATTGCGGAGCATCAGCGAGATCTCGAACGCCCAGTCCTCGCGTTCGCGATCGGCGCGGCGATCGTTCACGTAGAACTGCCGGAGCGCGAGCACGCCGTAGTGCACGTGGCGCGCTTCGTCGGTGATGACGTACTTGAGGATGTCGCGGAGGAGCGGCTCCTTCGTCACCTGCCTTATCGTCCCGAAGGCGCCGAGCGCGAGCCCTTCGATCATGATCTGCATGCCGAGGAATTTCAGATCCCAGCGCGAGTCGGCCATGATCGCGTCGATGACGACGTAGAGGTTGTCGTTGATCTCGTAGAGCTTCTCGAGCTTCTTCGTGAGGTAGCCGTGGAAGACCTCGACGTGGCGACCTTCGTCGACGACCTGCGTGCTCCCGTACAGCTTTCCGTCGAGCCACGGCACCGCCTCGGTGACTTGCGCGGCCGCGAAGAGCGCGCCTTGCTCGCCGTGGAGAAACTGACTCAGCATCCACGCGAGGAGCGCGTGCTTCTGCGCCGACTTTTCGCGCTCGCTCAGCTTAGTCCACACGGGGAGCTTCGACACGGGGAGCCATGTCTCGGGGAGGAGCGGGACGCTCGTGTCGAACGGATCGACGTTCGTCGTCCAGTCGACGTCGGTGGTCGCGTTCCACTGCGACACCTTCGCGGCTTCGTACAGCTTCGCGAGCTCGGGGAACGCGCGATCGTATTTGAAGTCGAAGCGGGCGCCGTACGCGACGGGCATCGTGACGCCGTCGCTCCCCTTTCCGCGTTGCTGGACGAGTCCGCGGTACGCAGGACCAAGCAGCGACTTCGCGACACGAAGGTTCCCGCTGACCATCGCGTCGCGAAGCGCCGACTTGTTCGCAATGACGTTCTTCACTCCTCGGGCAAAGCGCATTGCCTCGAGGATAGCTCGGTGGACTCGCTAGAACGAGTAGCCGATCGTGAAGAGGAAGCGCGGAAGCACGCCGCTCACTTTGAACGACGACGTCGTGGCCGTGTTCGTGTCGTTCGCGGCGAGGTACATCGCGCCGACGCCGCCGCCGATGGTGAAGCCGCTCTTCCCGACGTATTGGCCGCCGATGTCGAGCGCGGCGCCATAGACGAAGATCGAGGCGCTCGTGCTCGGGCCGTTCGCGTACGAGGTGCTCGCGTTGCTCTTCATCGCGAGGAGCGACGGTCCGATGTAGAAGCCGCTCGCGCCGTTGTCGCCAGTATAGAAGTGATAACCGAGCTCGCCGCCGAAGTTCGTGTACGAGGTCTTCGTGCCGCCGTCGACGCCGGCGCTGAGCGACTGGAAGTACGGGTTGAGCACGATGGCGTGATGGCGCGTCGGCAGGTACTCGACGTTCAGGCCGACGCGGGTGAGAAGGAGACTGAGCGGATTCAGCGTGAGCGTGACGGACTTGAACGCGGGCTCTGGTTTCGTCGCGAGCGCCACGTCGGGCTGCGGCGTCGCGACGGCCGGACTCGGCGTTGGCGGCGCGGGCTCGTCCGCTGCAGAGGCGAGACCGACGGTCGAAAGCGATACGGCGAGAACGGAGGAAAGAAGAAGTATTTTCATGCACGGTTCGACGTGCGCTCCGCGCGCTCATTCGCGGAGATGGTCGGCGCGGCGGTCACCCGCGTGGATGACGTGGGTCGCGACGATCGCGGGGAAGGTTCGTCGACGAGCGGACGTTGCTGCCCGCGCCCGCGCGTGAGTCCGTGCTCCGAGTCAGCGTATGTGCGATTTGAGTTTCTCTTTGCACGTCTCGTAGTGCTTCTCGCAGGTGTCGGCCTTTGCCTCGCAGTCGGCGTTCTTACGGATGTAGCCGTCGCTGATTGCGTGGACGGTCTGGTCGCACTGCTTCTTTTCTCCGTCGACCGCGCGCTTGGTCTCTTCGGCGACGGTCGATGCGACGTAGTAGGCGCCGCCGATCCCGGCGCCGACGACGAGCACCGCGCCGCCGATCGCGATCGACACGCGACCGCGTCGCTCGAGGCTGCGCCCCGCCTTGATGAACCTGCGCGCGCCCGGCGAGATCTCCTGCGCGCCGTTTCGGAGTAGATCCTCCGCGGCCGCGAGGCGTCGCTTGCGCCACACGCGCTCGACGCCTCCCTCCTCGGCCCACGCGCTCGCGTCGCGCTCGATCTCTTCGGCGAGCAGGCGATCCTCGCGCGCCTCCGAGATCCACGATTTCAGCCGGCGCCACGACGCGAGCAGCGCTTCGTGCGCGATCGTCACGCCGCCCGATTCGCGCACGACGAGTCGCGCGCTCTCCAGCGCCGCCAGCGCGCGCGGCATCACGTCGTTCGCGAAGCGGGCTTCGAGCTCTCGCTGCGGTCGCGTCGCGCGCGTCCCTTGCGCGGTCGTCAGCTCGAGCAAGAGGAGCTTCGTCGTCGTCTCGGCGTCGGCGTTGCCGTGCGTGATCTCGCGGAGCGTCGCCTCGGCGTGCATCTCGAGCGCGCCCGCGATGCCGCCGATCTCTTCGAGCGCCGCGCGCGTGACGATCTTGCGCGCGGTGTCGCGTCGATCCCAAAGTTGCGTGAGCGCGAACTGAACGAGCGGCATCGCGCCTTCGGTCGCGCGCAGCTGACGCAGGAGCTCGGTGCGGAGCGCGGAGTCTTCGAGCCGGTAGCCGTACGCATCGAGCGCTTGATCGAGGACGTCGCTCCACGTCGCGTCGCTCATCGGTCCGACGAGGAGCGAGCCGCGCGTGAGCGTGCGTCCGAGCTCGTCGATCGCGAGGAGCGAGTCGAGGAGATCGCGGCGCGCCGCGACGATCGCGCGTACACCCGGAACGAGCGTCGCGCCGAGACGCGCGAGGACGCGCGCGACGTACTCCTGACTCTCGCTCAAGTGCTCGGCCGTCGTCGTGAGCTCTTCGAGCTGATCAACGAGGATCGCGACGCCGCGTCCGCTCACTTGGGCGCGTTCGGCGAGCGCCGCGACGAGCGTGTCGGGATCGCGCATCGCCGACGCGTCGACGTACGGCGCGAGCGCGACGGCCATCGCGTCGCGCGGATCGGCGCCGGGAACCATCACGACTGCGTCCCACCGCTTCGGCCATCCGCCGAGCGAGCCGTCGGTCAGCGCCGCGAGGACGCCCGCGCGCGCGAGGCTGCTCTTACCGCTCCCGGACGGTCCGATGAGCGCGAGGAGGCCGCGCGATCGAAGCGTCTCGAGGCTCGCGGCGATCTCCACTGCGCGTCCGAAGTAGACGTCGCGATCGGCTTCTTCGAAGCGCGCGAGCCCGCGAAAGGGGCCAATGCTCTCTGGCGGCAACGCGCGCGATCGTCCGGCGAGCTCGCGACGGATCCGTTCGAGCTCCCACGCAACGGCCTCCGCCGAACGTGGGCGCTTTCTCGGGTCGGGATCGAGCAGCGTGTCGACGAGGCGCGCGAACGAGGGCGGTGCGGCCGGCGCGAGCTCCGCGACGTGCGGCGCCGACGCGCGCCCATCGAGCACTTCGTGCTTCAGCCCGGCGGTGCCCATCGCGCGCGCCGCGGCGACCGCTGGCACGGCGCCGGTGACGCACTCGAAGAGCATCGCGCCGAGCGAATAGAGATCGCTCGCAGGCGTCGCCGGTGCCGACGTCGCGACGCACGCGGGATCGATGTAGCCGATGGTGCCGCCGACGAAGTTGCCCGACGCGGTCGACGTGTTCGAGCCCGCACGCGATCGGATCGTCCCGCCAGTGCCCGACACCCCAGTGACTTCGAGCAGAAGGTCGTCGACAACGATGCTCGCGCTGTGCCCCTCGCCGTTAGAAGCAGCGGGCGGCGTCTCGGCGGCGGCGATGCCGAAGTCGATGAGCTTGTAGACGCCGGCCGACTCGATCACGTTCGCGGGCTTCACGTCGCGATGGACGAGCCCGACTTGATGAACCGACGCGAGCGCCGACGCGACGGCGGTCCCGATGGCGAGCGTCTCCGGCACGGAGAGTGTCTTGTCGGCGTCGAGGCGCTTGTCGACGGAGATGCCGTGAACGTGCTCCATCACGAGCCCCATCACCGTCTCGGCGACGTTCGTTGCGATGGCGTAAAAGCGAACGACGTTCGGGTGCTCGACCTGACAGAGCGCGCGCGCTTCGTCGACGATGCGCTCGCGTTGCGCGACGATCGACGAGACGCGGCTCTCCCGCGATCCCTCGCCCTGCGACGACTCTTCGAGCGCGAAGAGCTTGATCGCGACGGTGCGGAGCGCGACGCCTCCGTAGACTTCGTTCGCGAGCCACACCGGCGCGAAGCCTCCGCGCCCGAGCGGCTGAACGAGCTTGAACGGACCGATGCTTCGGTCCACGTCCGGTCGTGCGAGCAGCTCGGCGATGTCGTGGGCGAGGCGGGCTGCCACGCGACGAGACTACACCCGTCGCGCTACTTCCGATCGCCGAGCGGATTCGACGTCGTCGTCGGGATCGCTGTGGTCGGAGGCGGAGCCCATTGCGGTGGAACCCACGGCCTCGCGATCGGCTTCGCTGCCGACGCGTCCGCGGCGGACGCAGGCCGCGCCGCGCTCGCCGACGCGGAGACGCTCGCCGACGCAGAGCCGCTCGCCGTCGCGCTGGTGGTCACCGTCGCGGCGACCGTCGTCGACGTCGACGGCGTCTGCGTTCCGGTCGTCACCGTCGTACCGCCCATGCGCGACACGCCGATCCAAACAGCGACGCCACACAGCGCCAACGCAAACGCGACGACTCCGGCGACCCTCGCGCGCTTCGATTTCTCCTTGCGCGCTCGCGATGCGGCAGCGCGCGATCCCTCCGCGCGCGTGGCCTGCCCCGACGGTGTCATCGTCAGGCCGCCGCCAATGGTCAGGTTCGGAATGCTCGCCGCGACGAACTCTTCGCCGTCCTTCTCCAACGTTTGGATCTGCTTTTGGATCACCGCGCTGATCTCGACGCGCTCTTTCGCGAAGAGCTTCGTCATCAGCTCGCCGATCTCGTGGCTGGTCGCGCGCGTCGGGAGGTTCGTGATCGCGCGCTCGAGATCGCGCTGCATGTCGAGCGCCGACGCGTACCGATCGTCTCGCTCCGGCGCCAGCGCACGCTGCGCGATCTTGTCGACCTCCTCCGGCAGATCGGCACGCCGCACCTTGGGCGATCGGAGAACGCGTCCGCTCAAGAGCTCGCGGATGATGTCGACGTCCGGCATTCCCCAGAGCCGCGTCGTCGTGAGCGCCTCGAACAGCACGACGCCGATCGCGAAGATGTCCGCGCGATGATCGACCTCGGTCTTCCCCTGGACTTGCTCCGGCGGCATGTACGCCACCTTTCCTTTGAGCACGCCCGTCTGCGTCTCGACGCTCTGGCTCGTCGCCTTCGCGATCCCGAAGTCGACGACTTTGACCTGCCCGCCGTACGTGATGAAGATGTTCTGCGGGCTGATGTCGCGATGCACGACGTGGAGCGGCTCGCCGCCGAAGTCCTTGAGCGTGTGCGCGTAGCTCAATCCGGCGCACACGTCCGCGACGATGCGCAGCGCAACCGGCAGCGGCAGGCCTCCCATCTCTTTCGCTGCGCGCTTCATCAGATTCACGAGCGGCTGCCCGTCGAGGAACTCCATCGCCATGAAGTAGCTGTCGGCGGTCTGACCGACCTCGTTCGTCTGGACGATGTTCGCGTGATTCAGGCGCGCGGCGAGTCGCGCTTCGTCGAGGAACATCGCCAGGAAATCGGCGTCGCTCGAGAGGTTCGCGCGAAGCTGCTTCAGCACCAAGAGCTTGCTGAAGCCGGCGGGCCCGCGCACGACCGCGAGGTACACCTTGGCCATTCCGCCGCGCCCGAGCTCGGCGATGACGTGGTACTTGCCGAACGCGGCTCCGGGGTTGCTGGACGTCGTCACCTTGGCTGGTCGACGATGATACGGCGAACGCGACGCGGGCAGAAGCGGAGCGGGCGGCTCAGTTGCACCACTTCATCTGGCCGGCGTCGGCGCACGGCGATGCGCTCGGCGCGCGCGCGGTCCTCGGTCCCATCACGATCGGATACGCCGTGAGACCGAACCCGACGGACAACGCGTCGCAGGACGCACGCGGGTCCATTTGCACGAGGTCGGTGAAGATGTCGGCGCCGTTGCACAACAGCGGCTTGACCTGCATGAACGTCTGCGTGCCTGGGCAGGTGAACCCGCCGTTCATGTCGGGGAGCTCGGCGAGCGCGGCGGCGATGTTCGTCGTCGCCCATCGGCCCGCGAGCACCGCGTTGTCGAGACGGAACGCTGCGCCTTCAGGCTTCAGCTCGCCGACGAGCACCGCGCCGGTGATGGAGACCGTCAACGCGCCGAACGTACCGGTGCCGACGATCCGCAAAGGGAAGTCGACGTGCGCGACGAGGACGTGGTTCGTGACGTACGCGTTGATGTCGAAGTACTCCGGCGTCGCGGTCGCGCCGCTGACGGGACCGATCACCGATCCTTGATCGAGCGTGAAGACGTCGGTGCCGTTCCATGTCGGCGGAGGCGGAGCGCCGCCGTCGGCGGTCGGCATGGTGCCGTTCGAGACGAAGACCGCGACGGTGACCTTGGTGTCGTTCGCGCCGCCGTTGTAGCCGGAGACACGGAGGACGAGGCTGTTGAGCCCTTGGTCGATCGCGTCGTTGTACGTCTTCTGATTGAACACGCCGCTGCTGCTCTCGGCGAATGTCTGAAGGATCTTGCTGAGCGAGTTGTCGCGTCCGGCGTCGTCGTCGCATTGCTTCGCGGTCGCGACCGGAGGAGCGCACGGCTTCGGCGCTGGGCACGTGCAGAGACCGTCGATGTCGAAGCCGATGCTCGGGGGCGGACCGGCGTCGTCGTGAAAACGAACACCGAGATCGATCGTGCGCATCGCGAGGTAGAGGTTGAGATCCGACGTGCCGTCGTCGGTCGTCGGTGCGGGAGGCGGAGACGCGTGGCGGCAAGGGTCGCCGTTGCCGTCGTTCTCCGCGTCCGGTGCATCCGTCGACGCGTCGACCGTCGCATCCGCGCTCGCGTCCGCGGGCCCCTCCGCGCGATCCTTCACGCCGACGAGCAGCTCACAGCCCGCGGCCGAGAACACTCCGCCGATCGCGACGAGAGCGAAAGCGCGCGCTCGCGACATGTCAGAACGCTCCGTCGATCACGAGCGCGCCGCCGTGCGACGCGGGGGCGAGGCGAACGCCCACCTTTGCCGGAGACGCCAGTGACGGCGACGCGGGCGACGAGAAGATGAGGTACGCGCCGATGCCAACGCCGAGGACGCCGACCGCGAACGCGATGTCGGCGATTCGAGCCGCGGTCCGAGCGTCGTCCGCCGCGACGACGCCGTCGTGCGTGCACGAGCTCGCGGGGCACGCTTTGTCGCTGTCGCTCCATTTCGAGAACGCGCGGAGCCCGAAGATCGAACCGACGCCGAGCGCGATGACGCCGGTCGCGCCGACGATGACACCCGCCGTGCGACGCCCGCTCCCGCTCTCGACGGCAGGCGCGGGTGGCGGCACCACGTCGACATCGAGCTTCTTGGGCGGCGTCGTCGGCACCGGCACCGGCTTCGTCTCGAGCGGCGCCGCGGCGGGATCTTCGGCGAGCGCGGGTACGTCGATCGATCGCTGCTCCTTCGGTTCGATCGTGACTGCGGTCCGAAACGGAAGTCGCCGCGTCGCCGTCGCGACGATCGTGTGCTGCCCCGGATCGATCGGCGTCGCGTTCCCCCAGATCGCGCGCGCGAGCGGCGTGTCGTCGAGGCGAACCTCGAGCCCCTCGAGCGACGGAACCGCGACCTTCACCGTGATGCGCGGCAGCTTCGGCTCGAGCACCGCGATGCGCTCGCGCGCGAACGCGATGCGATCCTGGCGACCGTCACGGATCGCGAGGCTCAGCGCTTCGTTGAACTGCGCCCACGACGTCGCGAGCTTGCCGAGCTTCTCGTTGCACGAAGCGAGGTTGAGGAGCGTCCCGCCGCCGGGATCGAGGCGCTGGCTGCTCTCGAACTTCGGACACGCTTCGATGAATTTCTTGGCGTCGAGGAGCTTGCGACCTTCGTCGAAGAGCGCTTGCGCCGCGGTCTTGTCGGTCGCGCTCGGATCGGCGCGCACGGCCGGCGTGACGGCAGCAAACGCGATCGTCACCGCGAGCGCGATGCATGCGCGCAAGGGGGATCTCCGAGTCGCCGTCATCACCGTCACGCGCCGAGCCCCCCTTCAAGAAGAAGAGGTTCATCGTAGCTTTCGGTGACCAGCGGGGCGACAGCAAACGCCTCTGCGCGCTACGCTCGCGCTGCCATGTCAACGCGCGCGTCAGAGCGCTCCCCCACATGCCGCGTCGTCTACTTCACCGGCGGGACGACAGGGGCTGGACATGTGGTGCGCGGGATCGCGCTCAGTCGCGCGCTCGATCGCGTCGGGTTTCGCGGGACCTACACGATGGTCGGTCCGCGATCGGCGCCGCGTCTCGCGTCCGTTGACGTTCGCTGTGTGGCGATTGATCACGGTGAGCTGCTCGATCCGACGCGCGCGCCGTCGAGCGAGCTCGCGCGAACGCTCGATCTCCTCGCGCCCGACCTTCTCGTCGTCGACATGTTCTGGGCGCCGCTCGTGCGCCTCTTGCCGCGTGCGACTTGCGAGGCGTGGTTGCTCGTCCGGCGTGCGCCGGCGGCGTGGCTCGTCGGTCACGCGATGATGAAGCTCGATCGCACGCACTACACGCGGCTGATCGGCATCGAGCCGGGAGTCGAAGCGAGCGAAGCGATCGATCCGATCGTGGTGGTCGATCGCGACGAAGTGTTGCCTGCACACTCCTTGCGCGAGCGCCTCGGCGTCGCGAACGGGTCGCGCCTCGACGTCGTCGTCCAAGCCGGCGCGCCCGACGAGTGGCGCGCGCTCGTCCCGAACGATGCACGCGAGCCGGTGCACGTCTTCACGATAGACGCCGTGCAGGGCGACGTCCCGACGAACGTCCGCGTCCACGACGGCGCCGAGCTCTTCCCTCTCGCGCGATGGCTCGCAGGCGCGGACTCGATCGCGAGCGGCGCCGGTTACAACGCGTTCTGGGAAGCGCGCTGGCTCGGGCACGCGGACCGCACGCGCTTCGTCGCATTCGCGCGACCCATCGACGATCAAGCATGGCGACTACGCACGCACGCCGATCACACGCCGCGCGCGAACGGCGCCGATACGCTCGCGTCCTACATCGTCGGCGCGCGCCCGCGCAGGTGACCGTCGTGAAGCGACGGACCTTCGGCGAGTCGCGCCCGAAACCAAACCCCGCGTCGCCCGTAGTCCCCGTGTGGGCGATCCGGCGCAGTTTACCTTTGTGGGGGGAGACGCTGGCGTGTGGTACGTGCGCGACGCGCGCGCGCTCGTCGGTCCGCCGTTGCCAGCGGTGACGCGCGTCGCCGTGTACGACGGAGCGATCGTGCCGCAGACCGCGGGCGTTCGCTGGAGGCTGCGCGGCACGACGAGCCACCAGCGCTACGTCGAACGCGCGGAGGGCGACACGCTTCGCGCGCGGCAGGCGAGGATTGGCCGGCGCGAAGCGACGCGTGCCGCGCTCATCCCCATCACGAAGTCTCCGGAGTGGTGGGAGCTCGCGCAGGACGAGCGCCGCGCGATTTTCGAGGAACGCTCGCAGCACATCGCGTCGACGTTGAAGTACTTGCCCGCGATCGCGCGTCGCCTTCACCACGGCCGCGACCTCGGCGAGATGTTCGACTTCTTGACGTGGTTCGAGTTCGCGCCGGAGAACGAGGATCTCTTCGACGAGATGTTGGCGATGCTCCGGAAGACCGAAGAGTGGAAGTACGTCGAGCGCGAGATCGACATCCGTCTCGAGCGGTGAGCCGCGTCTCGCGCCCCGCTTCGTTCACACGAGCGGCAAGAACACATCGAAACGCGTGCCCGCACCGACGACGCTCGTCACGGCGACGTCCCCTTTGGCTTGTGTCGCGATCGCGTAGACCGTCGCCAACCCGAGCCCCGTCCCCGCTTTCCCTTTGGTCGTGAAGAACGGTTCGAAGATCTTCGCGCAGAGCTCGGGCGGTATCCCGTCGCCGTCGTCATCGACGGTGAGCCGAACGTATTTCCCCGCGGGGAGCTGGGATTCCTGCATCGGGCGCGACGGGTCGACTGTCAGTACCGCGCCGCTGATACGTACCGTCCCGCCGTTCGGCATGGCGTCGCGCGCGTTCGTAACGAGGTTGTAGACGATCTGCTCCAGCGTTCCCGCGTCGACACCGACCCGCGTCCCCGCAGGCGGCGCGGTGACTTCGACGGTTGCCGACGCGCCCGCGAGCAGGGCGAGATTGCGCTGGCGCTCTTCGAGAAACGTCGCGACCTCACATCCTTTTGGGTCGACCGAAATCGGCCGACTGAACGCGAGGAGCTGCTTGATGAGCGCGCGACCTTCGGCCGCCGCGAGCGTGACGTCGGCGAGCTGCTGTGCGACCACCGCCGGCCTGCCGACCGCCGTGCGCGCGAGGTCGACGCCGCCCATGACGACCATCAGCACGTTGCTGAAGTCGTGCGCGACGCGCGCAGCCAACTCACCGAGGCTCGCCAGGCGCCGCGCGTTCATCAAGCGCAGCTCGGCATCGCGGAGCCGTGCCGCCTGTTCGACGATCGCCCCACGCTCGAG
The DNA here is from genome assembly GCA_038209335.1 of Polyangiales bacterium. Lineage (GTDB taxonomy): Bacteria > Myxococcota_A > Polyangia > Polyangiales > Polyangiaceae > JBBQXV01. The sequence goes on from JBBQXV010000125.1 coordinate 14,297, forward strand.
CGCGAGCGCGACCACGAGGCACACGACGCCGAACGCCGCGACGTGCGTGATCTGAACGACGCCGACCAACACGACCACGCGCATCGGTGCGGCATCGGCTCGGCCGAAGAGCCAGTTGATCGCCTCCCCGCGCAGGAAGAAGAGGGAGTAGCCGAGAGCGAGCCATCTCAACATGGCGCCGTTGCGCGCGGCGCGGCGGCTCCGGTAGAGGGCCGCGATCGCGAGCCACGCGAAGGCGAACGGGTAGACGCGCTCCATGAGGTGCACGTGAACCCAGGGAGCGCTCCGCTCGAGGAGGATGTCGGCCGCGGCGTACGTCGCAGCGAGGGCGGCGTGCGTCGCGTGCGCGCGGACCGAACGACGACCGACCGGATCACCGGCGAGCACGGTCGCGAGCGGATACCACTCCACGATCATGTACACGCGCGCGATGCCCTCGATCGCGGTGACGACGAGGTGCCATGCGTGGGGCGCCTGGGCGCGATCCACCGCGGTGGCGACGAGCGCCGCGATCATCATCACGACGTACGCGAGCCACCCGCGCGCGACGACACCGACCGTCCGCTCGCGGAACACACGCCGCATGCCCCACAGGGCGAAGAGCAGCACCGCGCCGAGCGTGGTCTGCAGCGTCCAAGAAATCCAGAGCGCGTCGAGCGGGACCAGCTCCATCAATCTCTACCCAGCCTCACGGCCGTCGCGACGAGCTTGCCGTCCTTCGTCTCGAGCGAGAGGAGCGCGGTCCCGCCCGCGATGAGGAGAACCTTCGTCTCGCGTGCGCCACATGTTGCCTCGAGCCACTCGCGTTGATGTGAGGCGAGCGGAGCGAGGGCGCGCGCGACGTCGATGCCGGGAAGTCCGAAGACGCCGGTGCCGCCGGGCGTTGCTTCGAAGCCGAGTGCCTTGCAGAGGCGGACACTGTCGGAATCCGCGCGCACGACGAGGCAGGCGATCATGCGCGCGTCGTGGGCGCGGACGGCGATCAAGTGCTCGGCCTGCGACGCGAGCGCCTCCGTTACGAGCGCGATGGCTTGGTCTCCGTCGAGCGCACGGGGGGCGTGGCGTTGGCGAAGCGATTTTCCGATCATCCATCGTGAGGCTACCTCGATGCAGGCTCCGGAGGTGTCCTCGACCTCATCGTAAGAGGGGCTCACGCGAGAAAACGCACCCGAGCGCGTTTCGATGTCACGAGATCGCGTCGCCGCGCGATAGTCGGGTGTGCGTTCGTTCGTGGCATTCGTTGTCGTCCTCACCGTCGCCTGCGCGCGCCCCACGCGAACGACCGGATCGACCTCGACCTCGACCTCGACCTCGACCCCGACATCGATCCCGGACGCAGGCGCCGATTCGGGCCCCGCGCATATCGATCCCGATGGCGACGACGATCCCGTGGATCCCGCGCCCGGCGTCGTCCCGACCTCCGCGCATTTCGAAAACGTCGGCAAGCCACCGCTCGCCCTCAAACGCATCTGCGATCTCACCGTCCTCGGCGACGCGCTCTACGCCGCGCACGCGATCCAACCGCTCGGCGTCGACGGCGCAACCATCACCCGCTACCAACCCGACGACGCGAAGCGTCCGTTCACCGTCGCCTTCGACTGGAATCGCTTCGGCGAGCCGACCACCGGCGGCGGCGCGGGCCAAGGCTTCTTGCGTGTTCACGCGATCCACGGACGACTCTTCGTACCCGACGCGGACCCTCCGTACGCCGGCTTCGGGATCTCCGAGCCCGGCACCGAGGGCTTCGTCTTCGTCTCCGATGCGCGCGGCGTCTTCGCACTTCCGCGCGCGCCCGCGCATCGTCCACCGGGACCACCGCTCGACGGCGGAGCGGGCGCAGGCGTCTTGCCGCGCGCGTATCACGTCCTCGACGCGATCGAGTTTCGCGGTCGCCTCTACGCATCGACCGGAAGCGTCCCGCCGAAGGAGCGCGCGTGGAACGGACCGTCGCCCGGCGCGCTTCACGTCGCGAACGCGGACATGTCGCGATGGACGTACGAGGTCGACTATCCGTATCCGTGGGAGCGCGGCGTGTGGCGACTCGGCTTCCTCGTTCGATTCAAGGATCGTCTCTACGCCGGCATTCAGGACTACGACGGACGCGATCCGCACGACTACGTGTACTTTGCACCTTCCGCGGGCGCGGCGGCGATCACGCGCGACGACGCCCACGCGATCAGCGTGTCGTCGACGAACGGAACGCTCACGCTCCGCTGGTACGCGGATCGCGGGCGCCTCTATTGGATCGCGTGGCATCGCGGCGTAGGCGTCGCCTTGCGCGTCACCGACGACGGCGATCACTGGCGCGAGATCGCGCTCCCGCCAACCGCCGGCGCGCCGACCGACGTCGTCCGATACCGCGACGCGCTCGTCGTCTTGACGGAGCGCGCGCTCGTGCGGCTCGACGGCGAACGCGGCGAGAAGGCGACCGTCATCGCGACCATCGATGCTCCGAAATCTCCGTTCGTCGTCGACGACGCGTTCTGCGCTGCCCCGCTCGCCGTCTACCGAGGCGACCTGTACGCAGGTGGACAGCGCGACGGGACGCTCTTCCGCCTCGTCGACGGCGCGACGCCGGCGAAGGACGCGGGCAAGGACTGATTTCGCCGCGTCGTTTCACGTGTCGTCTGTTTGGGCGCTCCCATCGCGAGTGCCTCGGGCTCGTGCGTTGCTATGGAAGCGCGACATGCACTTCGCCGCGCTTACGCTCGCACTCGTTGCCGCCGTTGCCTCCGGATGTTCTCGCAGCACGCAGCCCGTACCCGATCTTCCGACGTTCCACGACATCACCGGGGCCACACCCGCGATTCAAAGCGCCGCCAGCGCGGTGGTCAGGATCCACACCGCCGGCGCCTACGCCACGGGCTCGTTCATCTCGAGCGGCGGGATCCTCCTGACGAACAACCATGTCCTCGGCGCCCCCGTCTGCGCAAAGGAGGGTTGCTTCGCCGAGCTCACGTTCATGCGTCAGCGCGGGCAGCCCCGACAAGCGGCGACGCTCGTGTTCGTCAAGCCGATTGCGGTCGACATCGGGCTCGACATGGCGATCGTTCAGGTTCTGGCTTCGCCGAACGGAAGCCCGCTCTCGACGCCGAGCTTTCTGACGTGGAGCGCGCACGACGCCGCGTCGCTCGAGGGGACGCATGTCACCGTGGTCGGCCACCCGCACGGGAAATTGAAGAAGTGGACGGACGGCGTCGTGACCGACCCGAGCGGTCAATGGTTCAAGAGCAGCGCGTACATTCTCCCCGGCGACAGTGGATCTCCCGTGCTCGACGACGCGGGCGAGATCGTCGGGATCATCCATCGCGCTCCGACCGGCGAGGATCTCTTCACGAGCACCGGCGCGGAGGTTTACTCGATCGGCACGGCGTCGGCGCCGTTGATGGCTGCGATGAACGCGCCGCTCCCGAGCGCGCTCCTCTCGACGGCCGCCGCCACGACGAAGGACGCCGTCGTCGCAAGCGAACGCATCTACCTGAACGCGGGGGTTGCGACGGTCAACGTGAGTGAAAAGCTCGTGAGCGTCGTCTCTTTGCTCGCCGACGCATGCGACGCGGCGCTCGCGAAGGAGGACTACGCGTCGCTCGACGAGCTCGCGATCGCGCTCGCACCGTGCCGCGCCGCCGCGTACTGGATCGAGTGCCGTGCCGACGCGACGAAATCCCCGTACCCGACCGTCTGCCCGGAGGCGAGCGAGCTCGCCGCGTGGAACGCCAGGTACCATCGGGTGAGCGAGCGCCAGCGCGCCATGAACGGTCAGCTCGACTACGCGAGCCTCAGCTTCTCGATCGCTCCGCTCAGCGCGTCGAAGAGCGACGGTGACGCGGCCGCGGCCGCGAGCCTCCGAGCCGCGCTCGACGCCACCGCGCCGACGCTCGACTTCACGCTCGCGTACTACCTCTGCGCGTACGGGATCGACTCTTATTCGCGACAGAGCATGGTCGATTACATTCGCAACTACGCGCGCGTCGTTCGGTACGATCTCGACGCGACGAACATCGCCGCGGCCGCGACGTGGCTCGGCGGCACCGGCGCGATCGCCAAGGACGAGGTTCAGACGATCCTCGCGCAGCTCGCGAGTGATCCCAAGATAGGCATTGGCAGCAAGCTCTTCATCGAGGATCTCCAGCTGTCCTGGGGATTCCTCCAGTGAAGCGCGAGCGTTCGCAAATCATCATGAAATGGTCAACGGCGCCGCGTGCGGCGAATGGCCAATATCGACGGATGCGAAAATTCGATCGCCCGCTTCTCTTGGTTCCGATCACGCTCCTCGCGGGCGCCGGATGGATCGCAGGGTGTTTCACGCCCGACGATCCGAACGGGTCGACCCTCGACGCCGGGACGTTCGACGCGCCGACGTTCGACGGCGCGGGGCTCCCCGACGCAACGAGCCTTCCGGACGGATCGAACCTCCCCGATGCCGCCGACGCCGCGCGTGCGGACGCGAGCGCAGATGGCGGAGGAGTCGACGCGAGCGACGCGTCGGTCGACGCGTCATCGGACGCGCGCGTCGATGCGCCGATCGACGCGGCCGTGGGCGGCGGCACGTTCGTCTACCTCCCCGGCGGATCGGTCCTCGCGGGTTGGGTGTTGCAAACGTCCGGCATGCTGACGCCTATCGACATGGACCCGATGGTCGCCGGAATCCAAAACGTCGCGACCGGAACGAATCCGCTGTCGATCGCCGCGCATCCGAACGGAAACTTCGTCTACACGTCGAACTACGGCGACTCCACGATTGGCGCGTACTCCGTCAACGCGATGACCGGCGTGCTCACGCGGCTCGACGCGGTCGTCGGAACGGCGGGCGTTCAGGATCTCCCCGCGACGCATGGGAACCCGGCGTTCGTCGCCGCGGATCCGCAAGGCCGCGTCGTCTACACGTCGAACGACGGCGACAACACGCTCTCGGCGTACACGGTCGACACGATGACCGGTCTGCTCACTCTCGCCACGACGATCTCCGTCGCGACCGCGCCGCGCGGGATCGCCGTCGATCCCCAAGCGCGTTACCTCGCCGTCGTCGGCACCGCCGGCGCGCTCACGATGTGCCAGCTCGATGCGGTCACCGGGCTCCCGACCGCGGTCGACGCCGACACCATGACGGCAGGACGTCAGGACTTCGCGATAGGAGGGAACACGGCGTCCATCGCGTTCAACCCGGCGGGCACGTACCTCTACGGTGCGTCGCTCGGTATCGGCGCGCTCTCGGCGTTCTCCGTCGACATCGTGACCGCGAAGGTCACGTCGATCGGCACCACCGCGACCACGGGACCGCTCAACGTGATCGTCTCGCCGACCGGCGCGACCGCGTACGTCAGCGACTACTCTCTCGGTCGACTCGATCCATTTTCGATCGCGGGCAATGGCGTCCCGACCGCGATCGTCGGGACGAGCTACGCCGTCGGCGCGCCGCGTTCGCTCGCGTTCGCGCCGGCGGGCACGCGCCTCGTGGCCGGCGGCGACAACGGCACGATCGGCGTCTTCGACTGGAGCTCGGCGACCGGCGCGCTCACGCTCGTCGGCTCGATGGTGAGCGGGCCCGTCGGGAGCTACACGTTCGCGTTCGCGGTCCACTGATCACGCGATCACTTGCCCGACCGCGCCTTGATGCCGAGGGGCCGCGGTACTACATGCACAAATCATGGCGAATACCTTTGGAAGCAAGTCGACCCTGAAGGTCGGTTCCGCGGAGTACGAGATCTTCCAGCTGTCCGCGATCGAGAAGACGCACGCCGGTGCGGCGCGCCTCCCGTACGCGCTGAAGATCCTCCTCGAGAATCTCCTCCGCACCGAAGACGGCCTCGCGGTTCGCGCCGACGACATCGAGGCGCTCGCGAAGCTCGACGTGAAGGCGCAGCCGACGAAAGAGATCGCGTTCACGCCGGCGCGCGTTCTCCTCCAAGATTTCACCGGTGTCCCCGCGGTCGTCGATCTCGCGGCGATGCGCGACGCGATGAAGCGCATGGGCGGCGATCCGAAGCGGATCAATCCGCTCCAACCGGTCGAGCTCGTGATCGATCACTCCGTGCAAGTCGACGACTTCGGCTCGCCGCTCTCGTTCAAGCGCAACGCGGATCTCGAGAACGAGCGCAACCGCGAGCGTTACCAGTTTCTCAAGTGGGGACAGAAGGCGTTCAGCAATTTCAAAGTCGTCCCGCCCGACACCGGCATCGTCCATCAGGTGAACCTCGAGTACCTCGCGCGCGTCGTCATGAAGAACGACGGCGCGACGAAAGGCGGCATCCCGCAGGCGTATCCCGACACCGTCGTCGGCACCGACTCGCACACGACGATGATCAACGGGCTCGGCGTGCTCGGTTGGGGCGTCGGTGGGATCGAAGCCGAAGCAGCGATGCTCGGTCAGCCGGTGTCGATGCTCATTCCAAACGTGCTCGGCGTGAAGCTCACCGGCAAGCTCCCCGAAGGGACGACCGCGACCGATCTCGTGCTCACGGTGACCGAGGTGCTCCGCAAGAAGGGCGTCGTCGGCAAGTTCGTCGAGTTCTACGGCGAAGGGCTCGCGGCGCTTCCGCTCGCGGATCGCGCGACGATCGCGAACATGGCGCCGGAGTACGGCGCGACGTGCGGCATCTTCCCGGTCGACGACGAGACGCTTCGTTACTTGCGATTCAGCGGTCGTCCCGAGTGGCAGATCGCGCTCGTCGAGGCGTACTGCAAAGCGCAGGGGCTCTTTCACACCAAGTCGACGCCCGAGGCTGTGTACTCCGATTCGATCGCGCTCGACCTTGGATCGATCGAGCCGTGCATCGCGGGGCCGACTCGCCCGCAAGATCGCATTCGCTTGCGCGACTCGAAGAAGAATTGGGACGACGCGCTCCCGAAGATGCTCGCGAAGGCGAAGCCGGCGGACGGCAAGCCCTCGCCCGCGCCGACCGGCGAGGTCCAACATGGCTCGGTCGTCATCGCGGCGATCACGAGCTGCACGAACACGTCGAACCCGTCGGTGCTCGTCGCCGCGGGACTCCTCGCGAAGAAGGCAGTCGAGCGCGGTCTCTCGACGAAGCCGTGGGTCAAGACGAGCCTCGCGCCCGGATCCAAGGTCGTGACCGAGTACCTCGCGGCGGCGGGGCTCACGCCGTACCTCGATCAACTGCGCTTCCACTTGGTCGGCTACGGATGCACGACGTGCATCGGAAACAGCGGTCCGCTCCCCGAGTCCGTCTCGAGAGAAATCGAAGCAGGCAACGTCGTCGCGGCGGCCGTGCTCAGCGGCAACCGCAACTTCGAAGGGCGCGTCCACGCCGAGGTGCGCGCGAACTACCTCGCGTCGCCGCCGCTCGTCGTCGCGTACGCACTCGCGGGGACGATGGACATCGATCTCTATTCGCAGCCGCTCGGCACCGGCAGAGACGGAAAGCCAGTGTTCCTCGCCGACGTGTGGCCGACGCGCCACGAGGTCGAGCAGGCGATCGAGCAGGCGATCAAAGGCTCGATGTACGTCGACACGTATGCGAAGGCGTTCGACGGCGACGAAGCGTGGCGCGCGCTCGACGTACCGGCGGGCGATTTGTACGCGTGGGATCCGAAGTCGACGTACGTGAAGAACCCGCCGTACTTCGACGGGATGACGGCGACGCCCGCGCCGGTGAAGGACATCACAGCGGCGCGTTGCCTCGCGGTCCTCGGCGACAGCATCACGACGGATCACATCTCTCCGGCCGGGAACATCAAGCTCAAGGGGCCGGCGGGCGAGTACCTCGGCAAGCACGGCGTCGCGCAGAGCGACTTCAACTCGTACGGCTCGCGCCGCGGCAACCACGAGGTGATGGTGCGCGGAACGTTCGCGAACATTCGTCTTCGCAACTTGCTCGCGCCGGGGACCGAGGGGGGAGTGACGCGGCATCTTCCGAGCGGCGACGGCATGTCGATCTTCGACGCGGCGATGCGCTACGAGAAGGACGGCGTCGCGACTGTGATCCTCGCCGGCAAAGAGTACGGCTCCGGATCGTCGCGCGACTGGGCCGGCAAGGGGCCGCGCCTCCTCGGGGTTCGCGCCGTCGTCGCCGAGAGCTACGAGCGCATCCACCGCAGCAACTTGGTCGGCATGGGCGTGCTCCCGCTTCAGTTCAAGGCGGGCGAGAACGTCGCGTCGCTCGGGCTCACCGGCGAAGAGACGTTCGACATCGGCGGTCTGGCCGACGCGATCACCAAGAAGACGGTGAAGGTTCGCGCGAAGAAGGCCGACGGCTCGGTGAAGGAGATCGACTGCGTCGTCCGCATCGATACGCCGCAAGAGGTCCTCTATTACGAGAACGGCGGGATCCTCCCGTACGTTCTCCGGCAGCTGCTCGCGAAGAAGTAGCCAAAGACCGTTTCGCGGTCGGGGTCGTACGATCGGCATGCGCGCCCTCCTTTGTCTCTCGCTCTCGGTCTGCGCGGCGTCGCGCGACGTGCCTCCGGCGAACGATCTCGTCGTCGTGCCGGTCGTGGCTTCGGCGATGCCGATCGTGGCGCCGTCTCCGCGCGCGTCGGGAAACGTCTTGCCGCCCGCGCCGCCAGCCGTCGTCGCGCCGATCGGGATTCGGATGCGCGAGGCGCTACTCGCGTCGGCGTCGTCGCAAGGCGCGGGCGGGCTCGACTTGCAGTTGTTTCAGGACGGATTCGATCGCGAGCGCGCGGACGATCTCCCCGGCGCACGAAAGGCCTATTACGATCTCATCACGCAGGCGCCGTCGTCGCCGCTCGTGCCCTATGCGTACCTCGCGTTCGGCGATCTCTTCTTCGCGGAGGCCGAGCGCGGCGCGCCCGACAAATATCCGCTCGCGAAGCAGGCGTACGAGAAAGTCGTCGCGTCGCCACCGCCGAACAACCGCGCGTATGCGTACGCCTTCGAGCGCGTCGGCGCGTGCGATCTTCGCGCGGGCGATCACGCGCGTGCACTCTCGAATTCGAAGAGGGCGCTCGACACGGCGCGCGCGTACCCGTCGCTCCCGTTCTCGACCGAGGTCGCCGATTCGGCGCGAAGGAATCTCGTCGAAGCGTACGCGGTCGCGGGGCAGGCCGATCGAGCCGCGGTGTTTCTTCGCGCCGCCGATCCACAAATGGCGAGCGCGATGATCGTCTCGCTCGGCGAAAAGTACGTAGAGAAGGGGGCGTCGCGCGAAGCGCTCGCGCTTTACGGCAACGCGCTCACGAGCAAGGACGAAACGCTCTGTGCTGGCGCGCGCGCGGCCGCGCAGGCGCTCGGGCGATTGCCTCCGAACACCGACCCGCGCGACGTCGCCGCGCTCGAAGCCAAGCGAGCCGCCGCCTGCGGGCCCTGAGGCTTTCTTCCCGAGCGTCGCTCGGATACGACTGATCGTCGATGCTCGACAATCCGCTTCGCGAAGGGCTCACGACCGAGCGCGCGCCGTCTCCGTGTGTCTTCGTCATCTTCGGTGCGTCGGGTGATCTCACGCGCCGCAAGCTGATACCTGCGCTCTACAACCTTGCCGTCTCGCGCTTGATGCCGGCGGGCATGTCGATCGTCGGCTTCGCGATGACCGAGGTCACGACCGAGCAATTTCGCGAGAACATGAAGACGGACACGTCGCAGTTCTCGCGACGAAAGCCGCTGGACGAGGCAGTCTGGAACGACTTCGCGAGCCGCCTTCACTACCTCACCGGATCGTTCGAAGACCCGGCGAACTTCGTGAAGCTCCGCGAAAAGCTCGACGAGCTCGACAAGACGAACGGCACGCGCGGAAATCGCATCTTCTACCTCGCGATCCCGCCCAGCCTCTTCTCGATGGTCAACGGCAACCTCGCGAAGGCCGGCTTGGTCGCCGATCCTGCGGACAACAAACTCTTCACGCGGATCATCGTCGAGAAACCGTTCGGTCGCGATCTCGCCAGCGGCGACTCGCTCAACGCGGATCTTCACCGCGTCTTCGACGAGAATCAGATTTATCGAATCGATCACTACCTCGGAAAAGAGACCGTTCAGAACTTGATGGCGTTCCGCTTCGGCAACGAGATCTTCGAGCCGCTCTGGAATCATCACCACATCGATCACATGCAGATCACGGTCGCCGAGGACATCGGCGTCGAGGGGCGCGGCAAGTTCTACGAAGAGGCGGGGACGACGCGCGACATCGTGCAAAACCATTTGCTGCAGCTGCTCATGGTGACGGCGATGGAGGCGCCGATCGCCTTCGAAGCGGACGCGGTGCGCGACGAGAAGGTCAAGGTGCTGAAGGCGCTGCGACCGATCGTCGGCAAAGACGCGCAGAAGCTGACGGTGCGCGGGCAGTACGCCGCGGGGAATTTCGCGGGCGCGCCGGTCGTCGGCTACCGCGACGAGCCCAACGTGTCGAAGACGTCGAGCATGGAGACGTTCGTCGCGATGAAGCTCGAGATCGACAACTGGCGCTGGGCAGGAGTGCCCATTTACATCCGCGCGGGGAAACGACTCACCAAGCGCACGACCGAGATCTCTGTCCACTTCAAGCGCGTGCCGCACGCGATGCTCACTCCAAAAGGGCCGATCGAAGCGGACGCGCTCGCGTTGAAGATTCAACCCGACGACGGCATCTCGCTCCGCTTCATCGCGAAGGTGCCGGGGCCGACGATGATGCTGCG
>JBBQXV010000126.1:0-24865 GCA_038209335.1 Polyangiales bacterium
TCGTCGCGCGCGCGTCCGCCTCGACGGCGAGTGGAAGTACGCGCTGACGACGATCGAGCTCGACGGAAACACGACGCGCGGGCCCGCGTTCGGTCTTCGCAACGCGCACGCTTCGCTCCGCTACCGTGCGCACGAACGCGAAGGTGCGGCGTGGGTCGCGGCGACGCTCGGGCTCTTCGATACGCCGTTCGGGTACGAGCTCCAGGAGTCGCCGCGCTTTCGTCCGTTCATGGAACGCACGACGGCGTCGCGATCGATGTTCCCGGGTGAGCCGGATCTGGGATTGAAGATCCACGGCGCGCTCGGATTCTTCCGATGGAGCGTCGCCGCGCTGAACGGCGAGCCGCTCGATCAAAAGTCCGCGTTCGTCGCGCAGGATCCGAACGGTGCGAAGGACGTCGTCTTCCGCTTCGGCGTCGACTCGAAACCGCGCGACGATCTCCGAATCGTCGGTGGCGTCTCCGCGCTCCGCGGCAAGGGATTTCACCCCGGCACCGACGCGACCAAGTCGACGATCGAATGGCGCGACATCAACGAGGACGGAACGATCCAGACCCTCGAGCTCACGCCGATCCCCGGGAGCTCCGCGACGCCGGCGTCGAACTTCGCGCGCTGGCTCGTCGGCGCCGACGCGCAGGTCCGCTTCGACTCGCGCTTCGGCAAGACGATGGCGTACGGCGAGGTGCAGCTCGGCAGCAACATGGATCGCGGGCTGTTCCCGTCGGATCCGGTGCTCCTCGGGATCGATACGCGGCAGCTCGGCTGGTACGTCGGCGTGCTGCAAGACGTGACGAAGTACGGCGTCGTCGGGCTCCGTTACGACTTCTACGATCCGAACAGCGATGCGCTCGACAAGCGCGGCGGCAAGCTCTTGCCGTTCAGTCAGCAGATCAAGACGTGGTCGCCGCTCGTCGGGTTGGTGCTTCCGCACGCGCGGCTCTACGCGCAGTACGATCTCGTCGACAACAAGCTCGCGCGGAGCGACGTCGGCGTGCCGGCGAAGTTGAAGAGCAACACGCTCACATTGCGGCTGCAGGTGGACCTGTGAAGGCGCTCGCGTTCGTCGCCGCCATCGGCCTCGCGATCGCGCCGTTCGCGTGCGACGGACAGCCGTTGTCGAACGGCGCGCGCGAGCCGCTGCGGGTGCGAGGCGCGCAATTCATCCGCGGCGATCTCCCCGGAACGCCGCCGTTGGCCGCGCCGGATGCGGAGGCGCCGGAGTCGGGCGCGGACGCGGGACCCGTCGGGCCGCCGCCCGGCATCGTCGTGACGACCGTCGAGACGGCGAACAACGTCGTGCTCCCCGGCGCCACCGCGAAGAAGATCAACGGACGCACGACGGCGAGCGCGGTCGCGATCGCGCTTCGCCTCGTCGATCTCGGAACGGGCTACTGGGTGCAGCCGCTGGGCCCCGGCGATCCGCAAGCGCCCGGCGAGCTGACGTTCGACACCAGCATCGACTTCGATGTCTCGGTTTCGCCCGGCTACCATCTGCTCCGCTTCGCCGCGGTCGACGCGAACGGCGGCTCCGGCGTCGAGCGCGACGTCAAGCTGTGCTTCGCGTCGCGCGTGCCCGACAACCTCAACGCATGCGAGCCGACCATCGCGCCGCCCGAGGCGGTCATCGCGCTGCGATGGGACGCGGACGCCGATCTCGATCTGCAAGTGACGACACCCGACGGGCGCGTCGTCGAGCCTAAGCATCCGACGACGGTCCTCGTCGACGCCGGTCGCCCTGGACCGGAGGTCGGCCTGATCGATCGCGATTCACTCGGCGCGTGCGCGCCCGACGGTCTCCGGCAAGAGAACCTCGTCTTCCAGCAACGCCCGAAGGGGACGTTCTCGCTCGCGGTGAACCTCTTCGACGCGTGCAAGAAGCCCGGCGCGACGTTCCGCCTCGCGGTCTACGAAGCGACCGGCGACGGTCCCGCGCGCCACCTCGAAGAGACGTTCCACTGGAACGGTCGCGTCAGCGAGATCGACGCCAACGGCGGCTCGAAGCTCGGCCTCTTCATTTTCGACTACCCGTTCGGGGACTGAGTTTCCGCAGAAGGAGCATCATCATGATCGTCGAACGCCTACTCAAAGTCGCGCTCTTGGGGAGCTCGTGGGTCATGTACCTGCTCCTCGGGTTGTCGGTCATCTCGATCGGCGCCGCGATCGAGCGCTGGTGGTACTTCCGCAAGCACACGCGCGGCGACGCGCTCGGCGACGAGCTCTGCGATCGCCTCGAACGGGGCGACTCGCCCGGCGCGGAGAGGCTGCTCGCGTCGCACGGATCGATCGAAGCGTCGATCATTCACCGCGCGATCCGCTGGGTCGAGGGCGGCCCCGACGCGCTCACCGACTCGATCGAGAGCGAGCTCGTCAAGAAGCGAAAAGAGCTCGAGCGCGGCATGAACCTCCTCGGCACGCTCGGGAACAACGCACCGTTCATCGGGCTCTTCGGCACGGTCATCGGTGTCATCGAGGCGTTCCACCAGCTCGGGGCCGGACAAGACAAGACGGCGATGGGGAACGTCATGAACGGGATCGCCGAAGCGCTCGTCGCGACCGGCGTCGGTCTCTTCGTCGCGATCCCCGCCGTCGTCGCCTTCAACATCTTCCAAAAGAAGATCGCCGACGTCGAAGGGAACGTCGAAGCGATCGCAAAGCAACTCTCTGCGCTGCTCAAGGCCGCGAAGCACGGACGCGCGGTCGGATCGATCGCGCCGCCCGTGCTCGCCCCGATCGAGACGCCGACACCGGACGGCGTGAACCACGTCATGGGCGCTTCGCGCGTCGCCGAAGGCGCGTGGGACGGGTTGGAATAAGTCATGGGCGGCGCAGCTTCCATGAGCCGCGGCAAGCGCGGATCGATCGTCGGGATCAACATCACGCCGATGGTCGACGTCGTGCTCGTCCTCCTCGTGATCATGATGGTGTCGGCGACGTACATCGTGTCGCAGTCGCTGAAGGTCGAGCTCCCGAAGAGCGCGAGCTCCGACGAAGCGGTGCCGACGGTGTCGCAGGTGACGATCACGAAAGAGGGCACGTATGCGTTCAACCAGAAGCCGGTGAACGAGGGCGAGCTCATCGAGCAGCTTCGCGCGTCGAAGGCGTCGAACCCCGAGGTGAACCTCGTCATCACCGCCGACGCGGCGGCGCAGCACGGCATGGTCGTGCACGTGATCGATCTCTCGAAGCAAGAGGGCATCACCAAGTTTGCCATCAACATCCAGCGCGAATGACGAGGGCCCGATGAGCGTAAAAAAACGGGCCGCCTTTTCTTTCGGAGCGATCCTCTACTTCGGCAGCCTCTTCCTTCACGTCGGTCTCGCGATCGGGATCTCGCTTCTGCCGAAACAGAAGAAGAGCGAGGTCGTCGCGATCACGATGGCGGAAGGAAAACCGAAGGGGAAAACGGCGGACAAACCCGAGCCGCCGAAGCCGATGGTCGAGCCGCCAAAGCCCGCCGCCGCGAAGACGAACACGCAAGCTCCGAAGCCGGCCGCCGCGCCGCCACCGGCCGAGCAGCAGCCGCAAGTCAACGCGCCTCCTCCGGCGCGCGGAATGGAGAACCTCCTCGATCTCGGAATGATGGGGAACGGCGGCAGTGGAAACGGGATGGCGGTCGGCGTGCGGAGCCCGAACGCGCCTGCACCTACCGCGACCACGACGGCGACGACGAAGCGTGTCGAGACGCTCGCGCCCGTCGTCGACAAGTGCACGGAGCCGACTGTGAAGCCGCGTCGCAAAGGCGGACCGCAGCCGTCGTACACGCAGCAAGCGCGGCAAGCGGAGATCGAAGGGCAAGTGCGCGTGCAGGTGACGATCGACGAGAGCGGGCGCGTGCTCGCAGCCGCGGTCGCGAACGGGCTCGGGTATGGGCTCGATGAAGCGGCGCTCGCGGCGGCGAAGCGCTGGACGTTCGACGCGGCGACGAAGTGCGGCAATCCCGTCACCGGTACAACCACGCTCCTCTTCGGGTTCCACCTCGACAAATGACGCGGCAGTCGCGGGCGATCACGTGCGTACTCTTGGTCGCGAGCGCGCTCCTCGGACACGCTACGCGCGCGTCGGCGCAACCGCGTCCGCCCGCACCAGCGCCCGCGCGAAAGATCGATCCGCCGAAGCTCGTGAAGTTCGTCGACGCGGAGTTCCCCGAGTCCGAGAAGGCGTCGGGCAAGGGCGCCGCGGTCCTGTTGCAGATCGCGATTTCGGAAACCGGCGCGGTCTCGCAGGTCGCGGTCGTGCAGTCGGCGAGCGCGGCGTTCGATGCGGCGGCGGTCGCGGCCGCGAAGCAGTTCGTCTTCGAGCCGGCGCGCGCGGATGGAAAGGCGATCCCGGTACGGATCACGTACCGCTACGAGTTCGTCTGGAAGGACGAGTTCGTCCAGAAGAAGACCGCCGACTTCGAAGGCGTCGTCCGCGACGGCGCGACGAAGAAGCCGATCGCGAACGCGACGATCGTCCTCGACTCGGGTCAGACGACGACGACCGACGCCCAGGGGAAATTTTCGATCCCCGACGTCGCGCCGGGCGATCACGAGGTGACGATCAAGGCGGCGGGATTTCCGACGGTGGTGACGAAGGAGCTCTTCGAGATCGCGAAGAAGCTCGACGCAACGTACGAGATCCGCCCCGACAAACCGAAGGGTAGAGCGAAGCCGGGCGAGGACGACGAAGAGGAAGAGATCGTCGTGACCGCGCCGCGCATCGTGAAGCAAACGGTGTCGACCGAAGTGAAGACCGAGCAGGCACGCCGCGTTCCGGGCACGCAAGGCGACGTCCTCAAGGTCGTCGAGAATTTGCCCGGCGTCGCGCGCGCGGCGGTCGGATCCGGCGCGCTCGTCGTGTGGGGCGCGTCGCCGGAAGACACGCGCGTCTACCTCGAAGGCATGCGCATCCCGCGCCTCTACCACGACGGCGGTTACCGCTCGGTGATCCACTCCGACTTCGTGCGCTCGGTCGAGCTCGTCCCCGGCGGATACGGCGCCGCCTACGGACGCGGGCTCGGTGGCCTCGTCACGATCGGACTGCGCCCGCTCGACGAGCCCGGCGTCCATGGAAGCGCCGCCGTCGACGTCATCGACGCGTCGCTCTCCGCGCGCGCCAAGGTCACCGATCGCCTCCACGTCGCGATCGCAGGACGGCGGAGCCACCTCGACAGCGTCGTCAGCGGCGTAACGTCGACCGACGTCGCCGACGTCGTTCCGATCCCGCGCTACTACGACGGCCAAGCGCGCCTCGTCTACGATCTCGGTCCGCGCGAGACCTTCGAGGTCGGCGGGCTCATGTCGTCCGACTCGATCGATCACGCGCTCCTCTCTTCCGATCCGTCGCTCACGAAGCGCGAGACGCGCACGCTGAAATTCTGGCGCGTCTACGCGCGCTACGAGAACAAGCTGAACGACGGCTCGGTCATCACGGTCGTCCCGTCGTACGGCGCCGACGCTTCACGCCTCGCGAACCGATTCGGCGCCGTGCCCACCGCACTCGACGTCGACTCGTCGATCTTCGGTCTTCGCGCGTCGTGGCGCGGCCAACGCGAGAGCTGGCTCGGCGTCAGCGTCGGTCTCGACGCCGAGATGAACGCGTCGCAGCTTCGTCGCGCGGGTTCGATCGGCTCGCCCCCGCGCGAAGGCGACGTGCGCGTCTTCGGTCAGTCGCCGTCGGATCAGATCAACGTCGACGCGTGGAAGACGTCGTTCGCGTCGTTCGCGCCGTTCGCAGAGGCGGACGTCGGGCTCCTCGAAGATCGCCTTCACGTCATACCTGGCATCCGCTTCGAGCCGTTCGTCGTGAACGGCAGCCGCCTCACGCCGATCGCCGGCGAGACGCCGCAGATCGGCTACTCGCACGAAGACACCGTCATCGAACCGCGCCTCGCCGTGCGGTTCGCCGTCACGCCGCGGATCTCCGTGAAGGCCGCGTTCGGCGTCTACCACCAGCCGCCGGCCTCGCAGGATCTCTCCGCGGTCTTCGGCACGCCCACGCTCGGCTTGTCGATCGCGAAGCACTACGTCACAGGCGGCGCGGTGAAGCTCACACGCACCCTCGCGCTCGAGCTCACCGGATTTCTTTCGCGCTCCGAAGATCTCGTCACGCGCAGCCGCTCCGAGAGCCCCGAGCTCGCGCACGCGCTCGTGCAAGACGGCCGCGGCCGATCGTACGGAACGCAGCTCCTCCTGCGACAAGAGCAGCTCGGACGCTTCTTCGGATGGATCAGCTACAGCATCATGAAGAGCGAGCGGTCCGACGCGCCGGGCGCCAACTTTCGGCTCTTCGACTACGACCAGACGCACGTGCTGACCGCGCTCGGATCGTACGATCTCGGCCTCGGCTTCGAGATCGGCACACGCATTCGTTTCGCAAGCGGCTTTCCGCGAACGCCGGTCACCGGCGCGTACTTCGACGCGCGCACCGACTCGTACCAACCGTTCTTCGGTGCGCACAACTCGGTCCGCATCCCGTCGTTCTTCTCGATCGACGTCCGCCTCGCGAAGCGCTTTCGCTTCGGCGGCAAGGTCGAAGGAGAGGTGTACCTCGACGTGCAGAACGTCACGAACCACAAGAACCCGGAAGAGCTCGTGTACAACGCAAGCTTCTCGCAGCGCGATACGATCACGGGGCTGCCGATCCTTCCGGTCATCGGCGCGAGGTTGTCGTGGTGAGGCGCGCATGCGCAGCGGCGTGTGCGATCGCCATCGTCGCGGTCGCGTGCAAGCCGACGCTCGATGACACGCAGTCGATCGTTGCGAGCGCCCGCGTGCTCGCCGTACGGGCGGATCCGGCGGAGGCGCCGCCCAAGTCGCAGGTCACGTACACGGCGTTGATCGTCGATGCCAGCGGCACGCTCCGCGACGCGCCGCTCGATTGGGCCTACTGCAACCAGCGAAAGCCGCTCGCGGAGCTCGGGCCGGTGAGCCCGCTGTGCATGACGCGCGACGCGGATTTCCTCGCGGAGCTCGGCGTGGGCACGCAGGTGACGGCGACGATCGCGGACACCGCGTGCCGAGAGTTCGGTCCCGACGTGCCGGAGGCGAAGATGGGCGAGCCCGCGGGGCGCCCCGTCGACCCCGATCTCACCGGCGGCTACTACCAACCACTCCGGCTCGCCCTCCCCGGCTCGACGGGCGACGCGTTCACGCTCGAGCGCGCGCGCCTGGCGTGCGGGATCGTCGGCGCGACCTCCGAGCAGCTCGTCGATTTCCGAAAACGCTATCGACCCAACACGAACCCCGCCGTCGACGCGCTCACGGCGAACGGCGCACGCGTCGTCGCGGAAGGGAGCGGCGCTCCAAGCGTCGTCGTCGCGGGCGCGCGCATCGCATTTCACGCGACGTGGGCGGAGTGCACGGATCCCGCGAAGGACTGCGGCGGCGCCGAGCCGTACGTCGTCTTCGATCTCGCGAGCCGATCGATCGTCGACAGCCGCGAAGCGATCCGCGTGTCCTGGTTCGCGACGGGCGGCTCGTTTGATCACGATCGCACGGGACGCGACGCGGCGGAGACCGACTCCTTCAGCGACAACGCTTGGATCGCCCCTTCGCAGCCCGGCATCGTGCACCTGTGGATCGTCCTCCGCGACGAGCGCGGCGGCGCGGGCTGGCAGAGCTTCGCCGTCGACGTCAGATAGACGAGCGCACCGCGGCGCGGATCCGCGACCAGCTCGAACGACGCGCGGGGACGATCCGCGACTCGCGCATGACGAGAAAATCATGACCGCGCCACCGGATCCGACGGCTCGCGCACGCGCGGAGCCAACAGAACACGACGAGCGCGGTGCGAACGATCTCGAGCGGCGCGTAGTACCAGCGCATCGCGTGCCCGCGGAGAATGCGCATCGACGCGAACGCGAAGAGCGTCTGCACGATCGCCGTCACCAGCACCGCGGCGATCGTCGGCTTCGTCGGCTCGATCATCGCGACCGCGCACGCGATCACCAGCGGCGTGAGGAACGGCTCGAAGACGAACGCCATCGGTGCGAGCGCGCGCCGCATCTTCGCCCAGCGCGTGTGCCGCTCGATCGCGCGTCGGATGGTGCAGTCGACGTTGCGATTCTCGACCGCCTCGAGCGACGTTCGCACGCCGTACCCTTCCCCGAGAAAGAGTCGTCCGAGCATGTGGTCTTCGGCGAGCACGTCGCCGACGCGTTCGAAGCCGCCGATTTTGGCGAGATCGCGCCGCCACATCCCCATCGATTTTCCGACGGTGAACGGTCGCTTCGAGAGGATCGACGCCGCCGCGACGCCCGGCCCGATCATCGTCCCGAGCTGGAGATTCTCGAGCGCTGCGCCGACGGTCCGCTCGCCCGTGCCCGCGAAGATGTTCGTCGCGAGCCCGACGCCCGGAACGCTGAGCTCGCGCGCGAGCGACCACAGGTAGTCGCGCGACACGCGCACGTTCGAGTCGGAGATGACGACGATCTCGCCGCGTGCGCGGCGGTTCAGCGTGATGAGCTGCGCGACCTTCGGGTTCACCGCGTCGTCGGGATCCGTGAGGATGACGTGCGCTTCGACCTCCGGGTGCCGCGCGATGAAGCGCCGCGCCACGGGGAGTGCGCTGTCGTCGCTCGACGCGACGCCAAACAAGATCTCGAATGCCGGGTAGTCGAGCCGCGCGAACGACTCCAGGTTCTGCTCGAGCTCGTCGTCGTCGCCTGCGAGCGGTTTGAAAATCGTGATCCGCGGCGCGCGCGCCAGCTCGATCCGAGGGCGTCGTCTCTTTCGTCGCATCGCGATGACGAAGGACGTCATCACGGTGAGATAGATCGACATCGAGACGGCGGTTGGAATCAGCGGAAGGATGTTCCTCGCGTCCACGATGCCACTATCCCGGACGCAAAGGGCGCGGCGACGGCGCATGGGTGAACAATTGGCGACGTGAATGGATGAGGGGTGCCGCGGCGCCATGGGAACGACACATGGGCTCCCATCGAATTCGCGCCGATGTCGCAGCGTCGAACGCGCCCGTCCTCGGCAGCCTGCGAATGTTCGAGGCATGAGCGCCGGGGTGGCGCTCGTCAACGAACTGGAGCAGCCATGCAAACGACCAAGGTATCGCGCATCGCGCACCTGTCGGACGTGCACATGCTCGATGCTCGTCCGAGCCGGTCTCGGGCGGGATTCTCGATGGCAGTGCGCTTCGTCAGCATCGGACGACCGCTGGACGCCGCGGAGCGAACAAGCAAGCTCGTGCGCGCGCTCGACGCCGCGAATCGCAGCCGCGCCGACCACATCGTGATCTCGGGCGACCTCACGGAGATCGGCGATCAGGAGGAGTTCGAAGCCTTCGCGGAGGTTCTTCACGACCGCAGCGTGGATCCCGACCGCGTGACGCTCGTTCCCGGGAATCACGACGCGTACGCATCGCGCGACGCATGGAAGCGCGCGCTCGCAGGTCCGCTGGCGGCGTTCGCGCGTGGCGCCGCGGACGAGCCGGGGAAGATCGTCGAGCGCGGCGACGTCTGCTTCGTCCCGCTCGACGTCACGCGCGTGCAGCCGGTGACGCGATCGGCCGGCGAGCTCACGACGCATGCAGCGGAGATCCTCGAGAAGCGCCTCGTCGATCCCTGGTTTCGCGATCGCGCCGTGGTCCTCGTTCAGCACCACCCGCCGTTTTCGCACACGACCGGCGCGTGGCAGTGGATGGACGGCCTCGCCGGCGGCGCGCGCCTCATGTCGCTCCTCGCGCGGCTCCCGAACCTTCACGCGCTCCACGGACATCTCCACTACGTCGTCGACAGGATCGTCGCGATCGGCAGGACGCGCATCTTCGGCGCGCCGGCGATCGTCGACGACGACAGCACGCCTCGCGTGCGTCTCTACGACGTGCGCGACGGTTGCCTCGAGAGCGTCGGCCTCGCCGCGACCTGAATCGCCGAGCCCGTCGCCACCGAGTCGACGACACAGTCGCCACTTCATGTCACAATCGACGCGCCCCCATGCGCGCCCCTCTTCTCATCCTTCCGCTCGCCGCTTTGGTCTCCGCCGGCGCGCTCGCCTCGTGCTCCTCCAAATCCGACGGCGGAACGACGCCGCTCGCCGACGCGGGGCCGGTGACGTATGCGCCGCAAGGCTGCGCGTACACGATCGCGCCGCCCGAAGCGCGCGGCTACCTCGCGCTCGCGCTCGACGACGCGAAGGCCGCGGGCGATGCGCCGATCCGCGTTCGACTCGGAATGGGCGGCGCGACCGCGAAGGGCAAACCCGGCTATGCGGATCCCACGACGACCGCCGCGTTCACGTGGGAAACCGCTGCGACGACGAACGCCGCGAAGGTCCGCCTCGGAAGCGATCCCAACACGCTCACCGACGTGCACGTCGGCTACTCGTGGACGACGCCACCGCCGTCCGTCGGCATCGGCAACAACGAGCCCGCGGTGCAAATGCACGAGGCGCACGTGTGCGGTCTCGCGCCCGGAAAGACGTACTACTACCAAGTCGGCGGCGGCACGCCCGAGGTCTGGAGCGCGACGCAATCGTTCACGACGGTGCCGTCATCGGGAAAGATCACGCTCGGCATCTCCGGCGATTCGCGCGACTCGGCCGACGTGCTGCAGCTCGTTCAGCTCCGCATGCGCGACGCGGGCGCGGCGCTCCAGCTCTTCAGCGGCGACTTCGTGATCTTCGGCGCGCAGGAATCGCAGTACGCGCAGTGGATCGACAAGATGTGGAAGGATCCGTCGGACGCGTCGAAGTTCCTGACGCTCGGACAGCAAATGATTTTGCCCGTGCCAGGGAACCACGAGAACGACTCGTCGCAGTTCTTCGGCAACTGGGCCGTCCCGGGCGACGGCGCGTACGCCGAGACCTTCGGATCGTTCGACGTCGGCAACGCGCACGTCGTTCTCCTCGACGACGAGCTCATCGCCGCCGTCGGCACGGGCGATCAAGTGGCCGCGCAGCTCGCGTGGCTCGAAGCGGATCTCACGGCCGCCGAGGCCGATCGCGCCACGCATCCGTTCATCATCATCGTGCACCATCGCGGCGAGCTCTCGACGTCGACGCACGGCAAGGAGAGCGACGTGATCGCCGCGCGCACAGCGCTCCTCCCGATCTGGGACAAGCACCACGTCGATCTCGTCCTCAACGGACACGATCACAACTACGAGCGATCGCATCCCGTGACAGGCCCGGCGTCGTCGCCGACGGTGCAGACCGCCGCGAACATGGGGACGACGTTCGTCGTGTGCGCGGGCGCGGGCGCGGGCGCGTACGGACCGGGGAAAGATCCGGCCCCCTACCGCGCGTTCAACGCAGGATTCGGAAACGGGACGCCGTACGTGGGCGTCTACGCGCTCGTCACACTCGAGGCAAATACCCTCACACTGAAGGCGTATGGCCTCAAACAGGCAGGCGGCGGCGTCGCCGGCGACGACATCCTCGACACGTTCACGTCGACGCGCTGATTCGAAGCGTTCGAAGCATTCGCGCTTGTCGCCACACGGCCGACACCACTAGGTTGGCGCTTCGTCATGTTCGGAGCCCCCAAGAAGGACGACGTTTTTTTCAAGGCGTTCACCGAGCACGCCGCGAAGAGCGTCGAAGCCGCGAACCTGCTCCTCCAAGCGTTCCAGCACCTGGACGAAAAGGAGCGCTTCTCGATGGCGATCGCCGAGGCCGAAGGCGCCGGCGATCGCATCACGCACGAGACGGTCAAGCGCCTTCACGAGACGTGGATCACGCCGCTCGATCGCTTCGACATTCACGGCCTCATCACGCGCCTCGACGACGTGCTCGATCTCATCGAAGCCGTCGCCGAGCGCCTCGTCCTCTTCGAGATCACCGAGATGTACCCGCACGCGATCGAGCTCGCGCGCGTCCTCCTCAAGTCGTGCGAGGACATGCACCGCGCGATGGGGATGTTTCCGAACCTCGCGAACAAGTCGAAGGAGCTTCTCGAGATCTGCGTCGAGATCAACCGACTGGAGAACGAGGCCGATCAGATCTACCGCCGCGCGATCGCCGAGCTCTTCAAGCCCGGAAGCGATCCGATCATGGTCATGAAGTGGCGCGATCTCTACGACAACCTCGAATCCGCGACCGATCGCTGCGAGGACGTCGCGAACATCGTCGAGGGTGTCGTTCTCGAGTACGCGTGACATGACCGAGCTCGTACTGGTCATCGCCCTCGCGCTGGCGTTCGACTACATCAACGGCTTCCACGACGCCGCGAACTCGATCGCCACGGTCGTGTCGACCCGCGTCTTGTCGCCGCGCCTTGCGGTCGCGTGGGCAGCGTTCTTCAATTTCATCGCGTTCCTCTTCTTCAACACGCACGTCGCCGGAAACATCGCGAAGGGGGTCGATCCGCACACCGTCACGCTCGGTCTCGTCGCCGCCGGGCTCATCGGCGCGACGGTGTGGGATCTGCTCACGTGGTGGTGGGCATTGCCGACGTCGTCGTCGCACGCGCTCCTCGGCGGGATCGCCGGCGCTGCCATCGTCGCCGAAGGAATGCGCAAACACAGCCTCGTCGCAGGGTTGCACGCGCTCGATCTCGCGTTCTTCGGAAAGACGGCGATCTTCATTCTGATCTCGCCGTTCCTCGGTGCCGCGCTCGGGTTCCTTCTGATGACGCTCGTCATGACGCTCTTCGGTCGGCTGTCTCAGCGCGTCGTCGACAAACATTTTCGCCGGCTCCAGCTCGTGTCGGCCTCGCTCTACTCGCTCGGTCACGGCGGCAACGATGCGCAGAAGACGATGGGCATCATCGTGATGGCGCTCGTCGGCGGCGGATTTCTCCAAGCGGGCTCGAAGGATCATCCGACGAGCATTCCGTTCTGGGTCGTGCTCGCGTGCCACGCTGCGATGGGGCTCGGGACGCTCACGGGCGGCTGGCGAATCGTGCGAACGATGGGGATGAAGATCACGAAGCTGCAACCGGTCGGCGGGTTCTGCGCCGAGACCGCCGGCGCGACGACGCTGTTTCTCGCGACGGCGCTCGGCATTCCGGTGTCGACGACGCACACGATCACCGGCGCCATCGTCGGCGTCGGCAGCGTTCGGCAGCTCAGCGCGGTGCGATGGGGCGTCGCGCAGCGGATCGTGTGGGCGTGGGTCCTGACGGTGCCGGGCGCGGCGGGGATCAGCGCGCTCGCGTACCTCGTGTTGAAAGCGCTCGGCGTCGACGCGGGACGCTGACCGCTAGTCCTTCGACGGCACCGGCAGGTGCCGCGCGCGCGGCGTCGTCGACGGCGGAATCACCCACTTCGGCGACTTCAACAGCTCGCAGCAGAGCCCCACGAACACCGCGCGCAACACCTCGTCCGGATCCGCGACGTCGGCGGCGCCGAGCTCGCCCGTCAGCTTCCGGAGCGTCGTCTTCCCGAGCACCGCCTCGATGACGGCGTGATCGCGCTCCGGAAGACGGAACTGCTCGAGACGCACCGGCGGAATCGCGACGGGCTCGAGGACCTCCTCGTCGAACGGCTTCAGCATCGCCTCGAGCTCCTCCGCGGAGTAGCCGTGGCGCACGCCGCGCGCGATGAGATCGTACGGGTCGACGCCCAGCGGAAACGTCTCTTCGTGCGATCGCGCGCCACGCGAAAATCCGATGTCCCCTTGCGGCCAGGTGAACATCTCGACGAAGCGCTCTTGCGTCTGATCGTGGATCGCCCGAAAAAGCTCGATGGGACGGAGCACGCCGAGCCCGACGAGCGCGTCGCCGATCCGTCCGCCGAAGCGCGGAAGCATCGCGAGCGCCATCTCGACCTCCATGCGCAGCACCTGCCCGCGCGCGATGAGGAACTCGCCGAGAAGCTCGCGCTTCTCGGTCGACGCGACGAACTCGGGGATCCCTTCGACGAAAAATATTTTCTTTCGGCGTGTGCCGTCGCGAAGGACGAGCGCGCCTGTCTCGCGCCGCACGGAAATGTGAAAGAGCCGCGTCGGCAAGCGCATGCGGTCGATCCGCCCCTTGTCGATCGCGTCGAGCGGGAGCTCGGCGTCCCAGCGAAGCGCGGGGCTGCTCAAGAATCGTGCGAGCTCGGCGAGATCGCCCGCCGGCTTGAAGCGTCCGTGCTCGCGCGCGATCTCGCACGTCATCGCGATCTGGCCCGTTGCGAGCAGCTCGATCAGTCGCGGATACGACATCGGGCCGAGGATCGATCCGTCGTCGCGTCGAACGCGGTAGATCGCTGGCGAGACGTCGCGCGGCTCGGACGGAGGCACCGACGGACGCGCCGAGTCGGCTTCCGCGGCGCTGCCGGCGCTGATGATCTCGCGCGTGCTCGTGTCGCCATCGATGAGCGCGGTCGATTCACTCGTTCCGGTCTCGACCTCGATCTGCGGACCCTCGACCAGACCGAGCCGCTCGATCCACGCAGCGAGCCGCGACGGGCCGACTTGCATGCGGCGCCGGCGAATGACCTCTTCGATCGCGTCGGCGAACGCGGCCGCGCTCGGATAGCGCAGCGCCGGATCACGCGCGAGCGCACGGAAGATGATCCCGCGCACGTCGTCGGGGACGCGATGCGACGTGCGGTCGATCGCCGTGAGGTCCGCGTCGCGGATGCGGAGCAAGATGTCGAGCTCCTTGCCGCCCGAGAAGAGCGGCCGGAGGATCACCATCTCGGCGAAGACGATCCCGAGCGTGAAGAGATCGCTTCGCGCGTCGAGCTCGCGTCCGGTGACCTGCTCGGGCGACATGTACCCGAGCTTGCCCTTCAGCTGCCCGGCGTCGGTGCGTCGTTCGATCTCGACGGCGCGCGCGATCCCGAAGTCTGTGAGCTTCACCGCGCCCGATCGATCGATGAGCACGTTTCCTGGCGAGACGTCGCGATGCACGAGGTGCTGCGGCTTGCCCCCGTCATCGCGCGCGTTGTGCGCGTAATCGAGGGCGCGCAGCACGCTGAGGACGACGTGGAGCGAGACGTCGAGCGGGATCTCCTCCCCTCGCGACGCCGCGGCGCGAATGAGGCGCGCGCCGGTCGTCCCGTCGACGTACTCCATCGCCATGTAGAGCTCGCCCTCTTGCTCGCCGAAGTCGAACACTTGGACGATGTTGGGATGGCCGAGCCGCGCGCAGACCCTCGCCTCGTCGACGAACATCGCGACGAAATCGCCGTCACGCACGAACTGCGGGAGGATGCGTTTGACCGCGACGATCTTCTGGAATCCGTGCGGACCGGCCCGGCGCGCGAGGTACACTTCGGCCATCCCGCCGGTCGCGATTCGGCGCAGCAGCTCGTACGGGCCGAGCCGTAGGGGCGCGGGGATCGAAGAGATGCTCATCGCCAGCAAGAAGCCTAACGCAATGCGCGAGAGATGCGAACGTACCTGCAGATTCGCGTTTTGATGTAGGTTCAGCCCCAGCCGAGATGTCCGAATCCCGACCGCGCTCCACGGGGAGCGACGCCGCAGCGATCACCGAATCCCGCTCCGGCCCGCTTCGAGCCTCCTCCGCAAAACCGCGCGTCGTCGCGGTCACCGGCGCCGCGTCGTTCCTCGGGACGAACTTGATCGGCCTGATGCAGGAGGACGATCGCATCCAGCGCATCGTCGCGCTCGACGTGAAGGCGCCGTCGACCGCGCAAGGCAAGACGCGGATGTACGAGGTCGATCTCACGCAACCGACGGCCGAAGCGCGCGTCGCGGAGATCCTCGCCGCCGAGCGGGTCGACACGCTCGTGCACCTCGCGTTCTTGTCGTCGCCGACGCACGCGACGGCGTGGGCGCACGAGCTCGAGAGCGTCGGGACGATGCATGTCCTCGTCGCGGCTCGGCACGCGCAGGTGCGAAAGCTCGTCGTGTGGTCGCAGACGCTCCTCTATGGCGCGCATCCGTCGAATCCGAATTTTCTGTCCGAGCGTCATACGCTTCGCGCGCGGGCGCAGGAGCCGTTCTTCGCCGACAAGATCGCCGCCGAGGGCGAGGCCAAGCGCTTCGCGTCGCGATCGCCGGGATCGATCGTGACGATCCTCAGGACCGCGCCGATCCTCGGGCCGACGGTGCACAACTACCTGACGCGCTACCTTGCGCGAAAGATCGTCCCGACGATGATGGGGTTCGATCCGCTGTGGCAGTTCTTGCACGAGGTCGATGCGATCGCAGCGTTCAAGCTCGCGATCGATCGCGACGTGCCGGGGACGTTCAACATCGTCGCAGACGGCGTGCTTCCGCTGTCGACGGTCATCAAGCTCGCCGGGCGCATCGCCGTGCCGATTCCTCATCCGCTCGCGCAGTCGATCGCGGCGCTAGGATGGATCGCGCAGCTCTCGGAGGCGCCGCCGAGCTTCTTGAAGTACCTGCGCTTTCTCTGCGTCGCCGACGGCCAGAAGGCCCGACAGAAGATGGGCTTTCATCCGGCGTACACGTCACGCGAGGCGCTCGTCGACTTCAGCAGCGCGCAGCGACTCCGCGACGTCAAGCTGCTACACGAGACGCCGGCATGAGCCGCAAGAAACCGAAGAAGGCCGCGACGCCGACGGCGAAGCGACTGAGCAAACCACCGCCGACGAAGAAGTCCGCGAAGTCACCGACGTCGCCCAAGGCGCAGTCAGTGCCGCCGCCTTCGTCACGCGAGGTACCCGCGGCGTCGCTGTCCGATTCGGCGTCGCCCGCACCGCGACGGCGCACGTCACGACCGCCGCCGCGTCGCCGCACGTCGTCGCGTGCGCCGCGAATCGAGCACGTCGACGTCGACGCGTCGACCGAGCGCGTCCCCGACGACGAGCCGACGACGCGCTTCCTCGACGACGCCGAACCACTCGCGATCGACGCGGTCGAGCCTCCCCCGTCGAGCGTGCAGAGCCCTCCGATCGATCCCAACGCGCCGCCCGAAGAGGTCGCCGATCGCATCCGCGAGCTCGAAGCGCGCCTCGATCGCATGATCGACGAGGCCGCGCGCCGCGGCGGACCGCACGACGTCCCGCGCGATCGCCCGAGCGCGGTGATGGGAGACGGCCGCGCCGCTCCGTCGACGCGCGCGCTCCCCGACGACGAAGACGCCACGGTCTTCGACACCGCGCGCGAGCTCCTCTCGACCGATTTCTACCTGCGCAAGTGGGGCCGACTCGGGATGCGCAACCGCTCCGAGGAGGTCGACGACTTCGGCTTCGATCCGATCTACGAGCAAAAGGTCCTCCCCTTCTTCGCGCTCCTCTACGAAAAATACTTTCGCGTCGACGTCGAAGGCGCCGCGAACATTCCGGACGAAGGGCGCTGCCTCCTCGTCGCGAACCACTCCGGCACGCTCCCGTTCGACGGCATGATGCTGAAGCTCGCGGTCAAGCGCGAGCACGCACAGCGGCGCGACGTGCGCTGGCTCGCCGAGGACATGATCTTCCATTTTCCGTTCCTCGGATCGTTCTCGAACCGCGTCGGCGCCGTTCGCGCCTGCCAAGAGAATGCCGAGCGCTTGCTACGGCAAGACGCGCTCGTCGCGGTGTTCCCCGAAGGGATGAAGGGGATCGGAAAGCTCTTCAAGCAACGTTACCGACTGCAGCGGTTCGGACGCGGCGGCTTCGTGAAGCTGTGCCTTCGCACCGGAACGCCGATCGTGCCGGTCGCGATCGTCGGCGGCGAAGAGACGAACCCGATGCTCTTTCGGATCGAATACCTGACGAAGGCGCTCGGCCTTCCGTACTTTCCGATCACGCCGACCTTTCCGCTCCTCGGGCCCGTCGGATTGCTTCCCGCGCCGACGAAGTGGAGCATTCGCTTCGGCGATCCGGTCGCGTTCGAGGGCTATGGACCCGAGGCGGCTGACGACGAGATCCTCGTCGGGCGACTCAGCGAGCGCGTGCGCGCGACGATCCAGGGCATGCTCGATCGCGCCGTGGGCGAGCGGCGATCGGTGTGGTTCGGCTGATCCCGTGAGCGCGCCTCGTGCAGTCGGCCCGTGCGACGGCGTGCTCGTGATCGACAAACCGCGCGGCCCGACGAGCCACGCGGTCGTCGCGCGCGTGAGACGCCTGCTGTCGCGGCGCGAGGTCGGCCACGCGGGGACGCTCGATCCGATGGCGACGGGAGTGCTCGTCGTCGCGATCGGCGAGGCGACGAAGCTCGTTCCGTATTTGACCGCGGAGAACAAATCGTACGAAGCGACGATCGCGCTCGGCGTCGCGACCGACACGCTCGACGCCGAGGGAACGGAGACCGCGCGCGTCCCGCCGAGCGACGCCTTGAAGGCGGCGCTGGCAAAGTCGACCGGCGCCTTCGTCGCGGCGGAGATCGAGGCGGCGCTCGCGATCGAGCGCGCGCGCACGTCCCAAGTGCCGCCCGCGTTCTCCGCGATCAAGCAGGCCGGAGAGCGCGCGTACGAAAAGGCACGGCGCGGCGAGACACCGGAGCTCGCGGCGCGAAGCGTGAGCGTCGCTTCGTTGCGCCTCCTCGATGCGTCCGACGATCCGCCGTGGCTGGCGGTCGCGATGGAAGTCGCGAAGGGCTACTACGTGCGGTCCCTCGCGCGCGATCTCGCGGCGTCGCTCGGCACCGTCGGACATTTGACCGCGCTCCGGCGCACGCGCTCTGGATCGTTCGCGCTCGACGAGGCGCTCTCGATGGACACGCCGGCCGACGAGCTCGCGGCGCGTGTTCTCCCGCTCGCCCACGCCGCAGCGCGCGTGCTTCCCGTTGCAGAGCTCGCGGAGAACGGTGTCATCGACGCGCGTCACGGACGACCCGTGCGCGCGGAGGACATCGCAGCGTCGTCGCGCGGAGCAAGCGTCCCTCGCGCATGGCTCGACGCGCGCGGTGTGCTCGTCGCGATCGGCGACATGAACGAAGACGGAACAGGCCGCGTGCTCCGCGGGTTCGCCGTCACTTCTTCGTCTTGAGCTTCGCCTCGAGATCCTTCTTGTGCGCCGCGGCGTCCTTCGCCTTCGCGCCGTCGGGAGCGAGCTTCAGGTACGCGTCGAACTCGGCGATCGCTTCGACGAGCTTCCCCGCTGCGGCCAGGCGCATCGCGAGCCAATAGTGCGCGAGCGGATACTTCGCGTCCGCCGCGACCGCGGCCTTGAGATCCGCGAGCGCGCCGTCCTCGTCCTTCGTCGCGAGCTTGCAGAGTGCACGTTCCGTCCGGAGCTCGGCCATGTCCTTCGCCGCGATCGCTTTGTCGTACGCTGCGACGCACCCCGCCGCGTCGCGCAAGAGCAGCATCTCGTGCCCGACCGCGGCGAGCACACCGACGTCCGTGCTCTTCAGCGCGAGCTTCAGCTGCTCGACCGCTTTGTCCTTCGCCCCCCACACGCCGAGCCAATGCCCGTACGTGAACCGCGCGTTCGCGTCGTTCGGCGTTCGCCCGAGGGCGTCCTCGAACTCCTTCGTCGCGCCGGGCTGATCGCCCTTCGTCGCGAGCGCGACCGCGAGGTTGAAGTGGAGCCCGCCGACCTCGGGGTGCTTCTCGATCGCGGCGCGCGCGACCGTCGCGCCTTCGTCCGCGCGCGGCGGCTCGCCGTTCAAGTAGAGCGTCGACAGCGCGAGCGCGACGTCCGCGAAATCGGGGCGAAGACGCAGCGCCTCTTTGTACGCCTGCTCCGCGGGGCCGAGCTTCTTCATCGCTTCGAGCGTGAGGCCGAGGTTGAAGTGCGCGACCGCGTCCTTCGGGTTCGCCTTGATCGCAGCGCCGAACGCCGCGGACGCGCCTTCGAGATCGTTCTTCTCGAAGAGCGACACACCACGCACGACGTCGGGGCTGTCCGACGCGGGCGGCGCCTGCTTTCCAACGCCCGGTCCCGTCGGTCCCCTCCCCGTCGACGTCGAAGGTCCGGTCGGGAGCGGCGGATCGACGCCGCCACTCTGCGTCGGCTTGTCCGGTCCACCACACGCCGCGAGAGCGAAGAACGGAACGAAGGCGATCGCGCAGAGAGCGTTTCTCATGGGGGGCATCCTCCCACTGGGAACACGCGGCGATCTACTCTTCTTTGGCGCGCGCCGTCGCTTCACGCGCCGACGGCGAGCGTGAGGGCTTCGCGGATCGCCTTGAAACGTTCTCCCGGCACCTTCGCGCCGTCGAGCTCGTTCACGTAGAAGACGTCGGCGACCTTCGTCCCTTCGGTGTTGATCTTCGAGAGAGCGATCGAGAGCCCGAGCTCGTGGAACGCGTGCGCGAGGGTGTAGAGGAGGCCCGGTCGATCCTTCGCGAAGACCTCGACGACCGTGTGACGTGGCGACGCGCGATCGTCGACGGCGACCTCGGTCGTCACCGCGGGGCTCGGACGCTCGCGCCACGGCGACGCGGATCCGGTGCGCTCTCGGAGAAGCGCTTCGGGCTCGACCGCGCCGGAGCAGACGTCGTGGAGATCGCGGAGGAGTCGCGGCATCGCGCGCTCGACACCGGGCGCGCCGTCGACGCGGTCGCGCACCCAGAAGACGTCGACCGCTTCGAGGTTGCCGCGCTCGGTGTCGATCGGGCGCGAGTAGACCTGCGCGCCGAGCACTTCGAGGCGCCCCGCCGTCAGCGCCGCGGCGATCCGCGCGAGCAACCCGGGGCGATCCGCGGCGACCACGCACAGCTCCGCGAACTCCGCATGACGGGACGGCACGATCGCCGCGTGCACCGGCGCTGCGTCACGCGCGAGCGCGACACGCGCGTGCGCGACGATCGACTCTGCGCCGTTCGCGAGGAGATACCGCTCCGGCATCGAGCCGACGAACTCGTGGAAGAACTGAGGCGCCGCGCGCTCGGCGCTCGTCGCGGCCGCGCCGCCCCACATCGCGGCCGCGGTCTCCCAGATCCGCGCGAGGCGCTCTTCGTCCGCGCCGTGATCGGTCTTCCCCGCGAGGTACGCGTCCGTCGCGAAGTAGAGCTCGTCGAGCATGCGCGCCTTCCACGTCGTCATCGCCGTCGGCGACGTCGTCGTGATGTCCGCGACCGTCAGCAAATACAAATCGCGCAGCCCTTCGCGGCCGCGCACGAGGCGCGCGAACTCTTCGATCGTCGCGGGATCGTCGATGTCTCGCCTGGTCGCCGCGTGGTACATGCCGAGGTGTTGCCGCACGAGCTCGCGCGCTTCCGTGACGTCCTCCGACACGAGGCCGAGTCGCGGAAGGATCACGTCGCACAGCTCGGCGCCGCTCTGCGAGTGATTCTTCCGCGATCCGGTCGCGTCGGGATAACCCTTGCCGACGTCGTGAAGGAGCGTCGACAAAAAGAGCGGGCGTGGGCGCGCGATCTCCGCGGCGAGGCGACTCGCGAGCGGGTACTCGTGCGCGAGCTCGCCGCGGCAGAGCGCGCGCAGGCAGTCGAGCGCGGCCACGCTGTGAACGTCGACTGTGTACACATGGTAGACGTCGTGATGGACGCGACCCGTGACCGGCGCGAACTCCGGCACCATCGCGAGCAAGAGCCCGACGTCGTGGAGCTCGCTCGCGATCGATCCTCGCCGCATCTTCGTCTCGGGGACCGTGCAGACGAGATCCGCGAAGAGCTCGCCCGCCTCGCGGCTCGCGCGAAGTGCCTCGCACCACGCGGAGTCCGCCGCCGCGCGCACGACCGCCTCGCGCGCGTACGCGAGCACCGGCGCGTTGTGACGAATCGCCGCCGCGTAGAGGCGCAGCGCGAGCGCGGGGTCCGACGCGAGCTCGCTCGTGCCCGCGATCGTGAGCTGCCCGTCGAAGCTGCGCAGCCCGTCGCCGAGATCGACCTCTTGCGGCTTGCCGCGCCGCTTCGGCGGCGTCGCGCGATCGAGAAGCCGCTCGCGTGCGCGCGTGACGACGCGCGCGTGGAGATAGTAGTCCTGCATGAAGCGCTCGGCCGCTGCGGCGCGCGCGGCATCGCTCGGCTCTGCCGCCTCCGCGGCGTACCCGAGCTCGACGGCGATGAGCTCCTGCTCTTCGAACGTGAGTCGATCGCTTCGCCGATCCGCGTGCGCGTGCAATCGATTGCGAACGCGCCACAAGAATTCCTCCGCGGCGTCGAGCTCGCGCGCCTCGCGCGGAACGAGCACGCCGAGCCGAACGAGCTCGTCCCACGCGCCGACGCGAAAGCGGGCTTGCACGGCCCAACGCGCGCCGTCGAGATCGCGAAGCCCGCCTGCCCCGCTCTTCACGTCCGGCTCGAGGAGGTAGACCGATCCTCCGAAGCGCGAGTGTCGCCCCGCGGCCTCTTCGTTCAAGCGCTCGACGAACGTCGCCAGCTCTCCCTCCGCGAAGATCCCGCTCGCCGCGCGATCGATGACCGCGCGCACGACCGACTCGTCGCCGGCGACGTGCCGAAGATCGAGGAGCGACGTCGCGGTCGCGAGATCCGTCTGCGCGAGCGACAGAGCTTCGTTGACGTCGACGACTTGATGCCCGACCGAGAGCGCCGCGTCCCACAGCGGATAGAGCATCGCTTCGGCGAGCGCCGCGCCGTGCTCGCGCGCTTTCGAACGCGACGCGACGAGGAAGCGCACGTCCGCATCGCTCCGAAGCGCGACCGCGCCACGCCCGAAGCTGCCGACCGCCGCGAGCGCGATGCCGTCGCTCGCGTTCGCGCTCGCGGCGAAGAGTCGCTTCATCAGCGCGTCGAGGAACGACGCGTTCTTCACGCCGAGCGCGATGCCGTCATGCTTCGTAGCGAGCTCACGAACGAGCGCGTCGCGGTGCGTCGCAATCTCGACACGCAGCGCGTCCACGTCGACGATCGGCGTCCGATCATCGCTCGCACCAGCGCCTTTTCGACCGCCTCCGGATCGCGAAACCGTCGTCGTGCGCTCGGCCATTCGGCGCGAGTCTAGCCCAGGTCCACGAGTGATCCCGCGGCGTTCGCCTGAACGCGCAAGCAGGCTCTTCCCAAACGCCTCAGCCTCTCCTACCCTCCGCGACCGAATTACCCGTGACGAAAACGGAGGGTCGCTCCGTCCAATACCGAGATGCGGCGTTCTGGCACGCGGCCCACCACCAGTCGATTTTCAGTCATCGCGCGCGCAACGGACGGAGTTCCTTAATAAGGAGGCAAGTTTCATGAGGTCCAAGAAGGTCGTTTTCCCCGTGTTCACCGCTGCAACGCTCGGGTTCGCGCTGGCCGCTTACGGTTGCCAGGGCGAGATGCACATCGGCGATCAGGCGAAGGCGCCCGTTCCCAGCGCCACCACCCCGCCGCCGCCCGCCACGACTCCGGCTCCGCCGCCGCCCGTCGAAGCGCCGCCGCCCCCGCCGGCACCCAAGCCCATCACGTTGAAGGGCGTCTCCAACATCAAGGGGACGCAGATCGAGATGCCGGGTGACATCGAGTTCGGCAGCGGCTCCGACGTGATCATCATGAACGACAAGTCGAAGCTCGTTCTCAACACCGTCCTCAAGATCCTCCAGGACAACCCCTCGCTCACCATGCTGCGCGTCGAGGGTCACACGGACAACCAAGGCACGCTGGCGTACAACCAGGGGCTCAGCGAGCGGCGCGCGGCGTCGGTCGTCAAGTGGCTCGTCTCGCAGAAGATCGACGCGGCCCGCCTCCACTCCGTCGGCCTCGGACCGAAGTGTCCGATTGTAGCGAACGACAGCGCGGCGCACATGGCGACGAACCGTCGCACCGAGTTCCATCTCGAACAGATGGACAACAAGAAGGTCGACGGCGACTCGCAAGACGCAAACGGTTGCTCGATGGGCGGCGCGCCGCCTGCGCCGGCCGCCGCCGCTCCGCCCGCGGCCTCCGCTCCGCCCGTCGGCGGCGGCACGCCGAAGAAGTAGTCCGGTTCGTTTGCATTCGATTTCGGGCTCCGGTTCGTAACGCCGGAGCCCGAAGTCTCGTCCGCTCTCTCTCCCGCCCATGCCGCTCGCTCGTGCACGATGCACCGCCTGCACGCTTCCGCTCGGCGATCCTCCGCACACGCCGATCGTCGCGCGCTGTTTGCGATGCGGATTGCAGAGTCAGGCGCTCATCGCAGCGGACGGTCAGCCCGCGGATCTCGACACGATGTTCGATGCAGCGCGGCTGGTGCAGTGGTTCGCCGCGGCGCGCGTCGCGATGTCCAACGGCACGCCCGGCGTCGCGATCGGAGCGTGCGCCGCATGCCACGCGCCGCTCGTCGTCTCGTCGCGCGATCCGATCGCGCTCGCGTGTCCACACTGCAAAGAGCCGGTGACCGGCGCTGCGGGCGATGTCCTCGTCGACCAGTGGCCCGAGCCGTGGACGAAGGTCGAAGGCGGCGGCGTCGCGCTCGAATACCGCATCGCGCTCCTCGACGACTCGACGGGTTTGTCCGCGG
Organism: Polyangiales bacterium; assembly: GCA_038209335.1. Lineage (GTDB taxonomy): Bacteria > Myxococcota_A > Polyangia > Polyangiales > Polyangiaceae > JBBQXV01. Next base: position 24,119 of record JBBQXV010000126.1, read on the forward strand.
GATGCGCCGCGTGCGGTGTGCCGACGCCCGCGACCGATCCCGCGTCGCGTTGCCGACGATGCAACGCCGCGACCTGGGTCGCGCGACCAGGAGGCAAGCGCGTGCAGCTCGGCGTGCGCGTCAACGGCACGCGCGGCGGTCGCCCGTTCAACGCGATCGTCCCGATCGTCCAAGCCGAGCACATGCTTCGATCGGACGCCGTGCTCGGGACGTCGGATCGATCCGGCAAGACTATCCTCGGCGTCACCGGCGTCGGCTGCGCGATCGCCGCGTCGCTCTTCGTACTGGCGATCCTCGGGATCGTCATCGCCGTGCTCCTCGCTCGCTGAGGCTGCGTCGCCGAAGCCAAGGCGCGGCTCGGCTCGCGTGTCCGAGATGGCAGAACGCCGCCGCGTTCGTCGCTCGTCACACCCCAGGAGATCTCATCATGCGCTCGTCGTCGTCCCGTATTCGCAAGCTCGTCGCGTTCGTCGTCATCGCCACCACGCTGACGTTGTCGGCGTCGGCCTTCGCCGAAAAGCCCGGGTACACCGAGTCGAAGGACGACGCGGGGCAGGTCGTGAAGTTCACCGACGATCCCCTCGGCGCCACGGGCCTCGACCCCAACATCCCGATGATCGGATCGCGCAAGCCTGCCCAGCGAACGCAGATGCTCCGCCCGCGCGTGAACTTCGTCACGGAGATGCGCCGCTCCGTCGAGGCCCTGTAACGCCTGAAATCCCCTTCATCGCCTCGGACGGCCGCTTG